>JAJYLB010000059.1 GCA_021788095.1 Acidobacteriota bacterium
TCGGCCGGGATGGCCTGGTAGGCACCACGCGGCGTGCCGAGGCTCGCTGCTCGCGGCGAGCGAAGGGCCAGAACTGGGCCGGCCGCGCCCAGAAGGCTTACTGAGGCCGAGTTACCACACAGACTCTGAAGCCTGTGTACCCCGCCGCCGCTCCACGCGACTGCCTCCGCTTAGCGGGCCAGTGCCTCGATTTGCACCTGGTAGCGCGCCAGCAGATCTCCCGTGGCGTACTCGACGCTCGTCACCGCGTTCTGGTAGCCGATCTCCGAGTTCACTTCGCTCTGTTCCGCCTGGGCCACCTGGGTTTGCGCTTGCAAAACGAACTGGATTTCCCCCGCGCCGAGTTCGTATTTGCGTTGCTGCGCTTCGAGATTCTTTTGCGCCAGGTTGTAGGCGATTTTCGCCGCTTCCATCGAGAGCTTCGATCCCTCGAGGTTGTGCACCGCGTTGGCGACGCCGAGCGTTATGGTCTGGCGAAGACTGCGCTCGCTATAAAGATCGGTGCGCTGGGAGACCAGGGCGTTGCCCAAGGCCGCATGCGCGGCCCGGTTCCGGAGCGGCAGCGTGAGCCGGAAACCTCCGCCGTAGGTTGGCGACCCGAACCCAAACGCCTGATGCAGCGCGTCGCCAAAACCGCCGCTCGCGACGAGTACCGGCGGGGTAACCGCCGTGTTGAATTCGTCTCCCGTGACTCCGCTCCCGGAAACCGTACCCGTCAGGGAGAGGTTCGGCAGAAGCCCGTTGTGGGCGAGGCGGAGGCTGGTTTCGTCGTTGAGGAGCTGCTCGCGAAGCGCGGCCACTTCCGGGCGATTCGCCAGGGCCTTCTCGAGCGCCGTGGGGAAATCGATGGCCATCAGCGTGCCCGTCGGCTCGGGATTGTCCGTAAGATCGAGATCGAGGGCGCGGATCGCGGGATCGAGATCGGCCCCGATCGCGTTGCGGAAACCATCTTCAGCTTCCATCAAGGCGTATTGGGCCTGGATGACGGCAACCCGGTCGCTCGCCACTTGCGATTGCGAGCTGTAAATATCGAGCGGCGAGAGGGCGCCCAGCTCGAGCGAGCGCTTGTCGCGGTCGTAACTCTGTTGCGCCTCGGCCAGCGACTTCTTCTGCACCGCCAGGTTCTCCCGCGCACCCACCACGCTCCAGTACCCCGTCACGACTCCCTGGATGATCCCGTTGATTTCCGCTTCGAAATTATCCCGCGCCTGATTGAGGTTCCGCTGCGCGATCGCGATGGGCGCGCGATTGACGAAAAAGCCGCGCCCCGCCAGAAGCGGCTGCGTGAAAGACAGGTTCACCCCGCCGCTAATCGACGGATTGATGAAATTGAAAACGCTGTTCGAGGATGCCTTGTTAGCGGATACGCTCGCCTGGACGCTCGTTCCACTTTCCAACGTCTCGGAGAAGCCTACGTTGGCGTTCTGGTTCAACGAGCTGACGGTGGGAGCGCCCGCCAGTTGGGTATAGCTCGGAGAGATGGAGCGCGTGGCGTCGAAGGAACTCGTCACCGAGGGATCGAAACGCGCGCTAGCGCTTTCGATCCCGTTGCGGGCGGTATCGATCGGTCCGAGGTCGATGCGCACGTCGGTATTGTTGGCCAACGCCAGCCGAATCGCAGCCTCGAGAGTCAGCGTCAACTTGCCTTGAACCACGTATTGCCGGAAGCCTTCGGGAGCGGGCAAACCGCTCCGCGCCTGTGCCGCGAGCGACGCCTGGCCCGATGCGGCAGGCTCCTTCGGCGTCGGCAGCCGCACCGGCGCCTCTTGCGCGCGCAGCCCCGGCGCGATCGACAACAGTAGGCACGCACCCAAGGCATGCGCCGCCTTTCCCAACGTCGGGCAGCGCCTTGTCCGCGGCTCCCGCCTAGGGACACAAGGTAACCACGCGCGAGCGAACCTCATCGATTCCCCCCCTCCAGGCGGCCTGCGCCGCCTGCTGCAGGATTATTCGTAGCGAATGGCTTCCACCGGATCGAGCCGGGATGCCTTGACGGCCGGGTAAGCCCCAAAAATCACACCCACCGAAATCGACACCAGAAACGCCAGCAGCACCGAGCCGATGGTGACCACGGTGGACCAGCCGGCCAGCCACGCGATCACGCGCGACATTCCGAAGCCGAAGAAGATGCCGAGCAAGCCTCCCGCAAAAGAGATCAGCACCGCCTCGATCACGAATTGGCGAACGATGTCGCTTTGCCGCGCGCCCACCGCGCGCCGCACCCCGATCTCCCGCGTCCGCTCCAGGATGCTCGCCAGCATGATGTTCATGATCCCGATGCCGCCCACCAGCAGCGAGATGGAAGCGATGGCCACCATGATCGTGCTGAAAAGCCGCTCGGTGCGCTGTTGCTGCGCCAGCAGCTCCGCCGGAACGATCACGCTGAAATCCCCCGCGTCGTGATGCGAAACGTTCAGGATGGAGCGAACCACGGCGGCCACCGCTGGGCTGCTCGAAGCCGGCGACAAATGCAGGTACATGCCGTCGATCTGGTCGTGCAGCGCGCTTTCCGTGTTCTCCAGTCGCAGAAGAACGGCGTTCACCGGAGCGTAGATCAGGTTATTCAGATCCTCATTGGGCAGGCCCGCCACACCCCCCTCCACCGTAAGCTGCGGGGCAACCACCCCAATCACGTGAAACCACTGGTCGTCCACCTTGACGTACCGGCCGATGGCTTCGCCCGCGCCGAACAGGTTCGCCTTCGCCGCCGAGCCAAGCACGCACACCGGCGCGGCCGCCGCGTCTTCCCCGGAATCGAAGAAGCGGCCCTGGACCACCCGCAAACCCTCGATACCCGGGTAGCTGGCTCCTACGCCATAAACCACTGGCAACGTCCCCAGAGGCTTCGGAATCAGCCGCGCGGGTCCGTAGCGCTTCCGCGCGGAAGTGCCTTCCAAGCCGCCGACGTTCTCCCGCACCACACGATAGTCCTCGAGCGTCAGGCCCGGAGAGAGTCTCCGGATCCTCTGCAGCTCCTGGGAATTGGTGGCTTCCCGCGCTTCGACGATCAGGTTGCGCACTCCGAGCTGCTCGATGAAAGCCATCGCCTTCTGCTGCGCCCCCGCCCCAATCGACAGCATCGCCACCACCGCCGCCACGCCGAAAATCATCCCCAGCATCGTGAGCAGCGACCGCAGCTTGTGCAGGAGTAGGTTCTCGAGGCCGAGTCGCAGGTCGGACCGCCATTGCTGCCAAGCGCGGTGATACACGTGCCGCGGAGCCGCGTCGCTTGGCGCGGCCATCGTCAGCGCACTCCCCGCACGACCACCGGCCCGGCCGCCCCCGCCGCCGGCGCCTGCGCGGCTGGCGCGGCGCTTGGCTGCTGGGGCTGCTGAGGATTAATCAAGGCAATTTCGGTGCCGGGATCCAGCCCCGCAATCACGGCGGAGGCGTCCGTCAGATAGCGAATCGTGACGGGCCGGCGCACGAATCCGCTTCCCTGCTTCACGTAGACCGCCGGCGTGCCGGTCAGGTTGAATACGGCCTCGCGCGGCACGGTGACCGCGTCCTTGATCCGCCGGCCGAAAATCAATGCACGCGCGGTGAAGCCGGGTCGCAACCGGGGATCCGGATGGTCGAAGCCAATGGTCAGCCGTGCTTTGGCCTCCAGCCCCGTCCCCACAAAACTTGTGGCAATCCCGCCTGAGGAAACCACTTTCCCCGGAGAGCCGGCGCCGGGAATGGCATCGACGTGGATTTCCACCGGGTCGCCGGTTTGAACGTCCGCGCCTTCGCCCTGGGGAATCTCCGCCGAGAGTTCCATGTGGCTGAGGTCAATCACTTGAACGACGTCGTTCCCCGGATTCACCTGGTCGCCCACTTGAAATTCGGGCAGAGCCATTCCCCCGAAGTAGATCCCTCCCGTCGCCGAAAAGTTCCCTGCGATCACCACCATCCCATCGATCGGCGATTTGAGCTGCATTTTCCCCAAATTCTGCTGCGCCTGCTCCATCCCCAGCCGGGCCTTCGCCAGCGCCTGCTGGGCGACCGAGAGAGCCGCCTGATTCGTCGCCGCGTGCGACTGGATGTCCTGCTGCGTCTGCACCAGCGTGCGCTTGGCCGCGTCGAGCGCCAGCAGGTTCTCCTTGGCCTCGATGGCGCTCACCATCTCGTTCATCTTCACTTTCAACTCGGCTTGGCGGACGCCAAACTGCGCCTTGAGCAGCGCCGTTTGGTCCTGGGCAGCCTGGACCGCGGCGTTGGCTTTCGCCTGAGTGATGGTCTCTTGCGCCTGCTCTAAATCCGACCGGTTTTGCGCCAGATCGTATTCCTGGCCGCTGGGATCGAATGCTACGACCACCTCGCCGGCTTTCACCGGCGTGCCGGTCCGGAGCAGACGAATGATCTCCAGCGTCCCTCCCCCGATCGGGGGAGCCATCAGCTCGACCGAGTGCGTGACGCTCAGCGTACCGGTCGCCTGGACTTCCAGTTGCACGTCCCCTCGCTTGACCGCCGTCACGGGAACGGGGGAATCCCCCGCGCGCGCCTCGCCTCCGAGCGAGCACCCGCACAAGCCTCCCGCCACCATCACCGCCGCAAGCGCCAGCAGCCGCGCCCCGGTCCCTGCCCCCCGGACGCGGCGCGACCGCCCTTCGATTCTGGACCCTAGGCCCATGGTCTCCTGCGCGCTACGACTGCGGAGCTGGATTCTTCAGCGCTACCCGCTCTCCCGGCGCGAGTCCCTTGGCGATGAGCGCCTCGCCCCCGCTTTCCGCTGCCACCACTATCGTTCGCGGCTCGAACTGCGCTCCCCGCAGCACGTACGCCGTCCTCTCGCCGTTCCTGGCGAAAACGGCCTGCAAGGGAATGACGATGCCTTCCGCCACACGATCGACGGCGACGCGGACCGTGCCCGATTCATCCGGCAATAGTTGTGGATCCCTTTGCTCGAGCGCGATTTGCACGGTGAAATTACGGGTGAGCGGCCAGCCCCCGTTGTAGTCGATGCTCGCAATCGTCGAGATACTCTCCACGCGCCCCGCGAACGACCGGCTGGGAATGGCGCTGAAACGCATCTCCACGTGTTGGCCAACCGCCAGCCGGCCGCGGTCGCTCTCTTCCACCCGCGCCTCCACATCCAGCTTCGAAAGATCGGGCATCTCCGCGATGGGAGCACCCGGCCAGATGTTGTCCCCCGGCCGTAAGGCGCGCTCTTGCTGGGTCGTATTGTCCCAGATGTACCGGAGCAGGGAGACGACGCCGTCGCGCGGCGCTCGCAGCGTGAGCTGGCCGAGGTTGGTTTCATCCCGGAGCACCTTCGACGCAGCCTCTTCGCGCGCTTGCTCCTTCCCGTGGATGTCGGCGGCATCGGAAACTTGGTCGCTCTTCAGTGTCGCTTCCCCCGCCTTCAGTTGTGCCCGCGCGTCCGCCAGCTTCAACCGGTTCTCTTCCCCTTCAATCTGCGAAACGATTTCCGCCTTGCTGGCTTCGAGCTGGGCTTGTTGCACGTTGTATTGGTCCTGCAGAAGCGCCGTGAGGTCCGCGTCTTCCTTGGTCTTCGCTGCCGCCTTGGCCTGCTCCAGCGTGGCTTCGGCCGACTTCAACGCCACGCGGGCTTGCGCCAGGTCTTGCTCGAGTTGCGTGGCGTCGAACTGCGCGATCGCATCGCCCTTCTTCACCCGGCTTCCGTTGCTCGCTAGCTTCAGAATCCGGAAATTGCTCACCGTGGGCCCGGCGGTGACGAGCGCCGATCCCGGCGCTTCGACTTGGCCGTGAAGCTCCACCCAGTCCACGAACGGCGCCCGCTGCACCAACGCCGTGGGAATCGCCGGCGCGGAATGTGCCGCGCGGAATCCCCAAATCGCCGCCGCGCCCACGGCCACCGCGGCGACGGCGAGCATCGAGCCCCGCTTGCGGCCTCCGTTGTTTTCTCCGATGCGCACCGCTCTCTGGCTCCTCATTCCGCGGCCCGGCCCGCGCCTCCACCCGATTCCGCTGCGTATTCCCGAATCACGTCTCCCGCCGAAAGACCCGATTCGATGACGACGTCCAAATCGCTCGACGGCCCCGTGCGCACCTGGCGCCTCTCAAAACCGTTGCCCGCCCGCACCCAAACGAACGCGTTACCCCCACTCCACGACACGCTTTGGATCGGAACGAGAAGCACGCCCGGCTCCCTTGCCTCTTCGACGTCCACCGCCGCCGAAAGATCGGACATGAGCTCGGGACTGCTCCCTTGAATCGCAACGATCCCTTGGAACGTGATGACGCGGGAGGAATACTGCCCGCGCACGCCCAAGGGCGAGAGTGTCTCGATGGTTGCTGGGAAGGACAAGTCCGGATAGGCCTCCAGATGAACTACGGCCGGCTGCCCCGCCCGCAGGCCCGGCAAATCGGCTTGATTTACGGTGACTTCCACGTTCATTCGGGTCGGATCGACGACACGCATGAAGGCCCTGCCGGGATAGACCGTGCTGCCCACCTGCACGTAACCCATCGTCCCGTTCATGAACGTCTCGCTGAGCACAGCGATCCCGTCCATGGGAGACCGAAGCACCATCATCTCCATATTCTGTTGCGCGTTGAGCATCGTCTGCCGTGCGCGCTCTTCCTGAATCTGCAGATTGCGGATGGCCGCCGCGCTCGCTTGCCGCTTCAGCACGTAGGTGTGCTGAAGCTGTTTTAGGGAGGCTTCGTCTTCCTGGAGGGTTTCGTTGTTGATTTCCGCCTGGATGCGGGTCACCAGCGGGTTCTTCTTCACTTCCAGCTTCGCGGTTTCCACCGCGTCTTCGGCCTGCGTGAGCGCGGCGTCATCGCCGGCCTTCGACGCCTCGTCTGCCGCGCGCTGCACCGCGAGCTTGCTGGCGAGAGCGCGGTAGCTCGCCTGCTGATCCAGAAAATCCTGGTACTGCGCCTGGCGATCGAATTCGACGATCGCTTGGCCTTTTCTCACGCGCTCGCCATTCGCCACGATCGACGTTATAACCATCGCCCCGAACGTCTGACCGGCCAGGCGCGGCGCGATGATTCCCCGGGCGTTCACGGCCTGGGTCGTTCCCGCAAGGCGCGCAACGCGAACGAATTCCCCCCGCCGGACCTCCACCTGGGCTACCCCCGCGTCGCCGGATAACGCTCGCGCCGGATACCAAGCAAGGAAAAATAAGACCGCGGCCGCAACCGCCCGCGCCAACGCGACCGCGCGCTTCCGAGCGGCGCCCGGCCATCTGCAAGGATGTGCGATCGCTTCTGGAAAATGGGTCCCGGATCGCATGGCTGCCACTACCCCGCACTGCCCCGCCCTCCAAGCATCCTAACCCGCTTGGGCCTTGAAGGAAAGCTCCTTCCTGCGCCCGCTTGCGGCCGCGGCCTGGCTGCCTGCGCAGGCCGCTCCTCCGCCTCCTCCGCCTCGGATACACCGCAAACAACACTTCGGCGAATTCCCCGCATCATTCCTGTTGGGGTCGTTTTTCACTATCAGCTAACGTATGCCCAAGGAGGATGAATGTTCCCGATCGCCAAGAGCTTCCTCGCCACGCTGACTGCCGCCGCTCTGATTCTGGCGCCGGCACTCTCGCCGCCCGCCTTCGCCCAAGCATCCCAGGCGCAACCGTCGCAGCACGTCGTGTCCTCCGCCGATCTCCAAAACGCCATTGCCGCTTCCGTCGCAACCCGGCAGGCGGAGCAAGCGAAGTTGGTGGCTTTCCTATCCACCCCGCGCGCTCGGCAAGCGCTCAAGAAGGCCGGACTCGACTACGAGGTGGTTCGGCAAGCGATCCCACTTCTCTCCCCAAGGCAGTTGGCGGATCTCTCGGCGCGCGCCGACAAGGCGCAGCGGCAGTTCCGGGCCGGTGCGCTCACGAACCTTCAAATCACCTACATCATCATCGCCCTGGCCACCGCCCTCATCGTAATTTTGATTTTTGAGGCTTGAGCCAGCACCGACCGATGCGCCGGCGCCTGGCATTCAACCGATTGCGCGCGCTGGCCTTGGCGCTGGCCCTTGGCTCGCCGGTGCCTGCCGCGCTCGCCCAGGCTGCGCCAGCGCGGCCGGCGCGCAAGCCGCCAGGCGTTCTGCTCGACGTGCCCTTTATCGCTCAGCGGGAAAAGAACGGCTGCGGGGCGGCCGCCCTGGCCATGCTGATGCAGTATTGGGAAAAGCAGGCTGCCCAGCCGACCGCGCCTCGCGCCGATCCCCGCCTCATCGAGCGAACCCTCGATCCCCGCGACCGCGGCATCGCCAATACGGCCATGGAAAGCTACCTCCGCGCCGCCGGCTTTCGCGTGTTCGCTTTCTCGGGCCGATGGGCGGACCTGCGCCAAAATCTCCCGAAAGGCCGCCCGCTCGTCGTTGCCTTGGCGCCAAAGGGAGGCGCCGGACCGTTGCACTACGTCGTGATCGCCGGAATCGACTGGGAGCGGAATTTCGTATTCGTGAACGATCCTGCCGGGCGTAAGCTGTTTCGCATGGCGCGCCGGCGCTTCCTCCAAGAGTGGCAGGGGACGGGCAACTGGACCCTGCTGGCCGTGCCGAAAGAGCCGGCGTGACCCTCCCGCTCCTCCTGCTCCTCGTTCCATCGCTTTGTTCCCCACCCGCCAGTGGCACAGGCTTCAGAGTCTGTGTGGCAACGCGAAAAGGTGCGAATTCCACAGCCCTGGCGCAAATTTCGTGCGTTGTCCGCAAACGACTTGCGCGAATCTATGAAAAATACAAACTGTGGAAATGCCAGTTGCCACACAGACTCTTCAGCCTGGGCGTCGTGCCTTGGGGGCGAGAAGCGCAAAACGTTTATCAAAAAAGCAGGGACTTGCGACCGAGTGCCGCAGCGCGACGATCCGTGACTAAAAACAGTCTCTCCGCGACACACGGCAGTAAATTCTTGCCTTCTTGGCAGACTTCTTCCCCACAGTGCCGCTTCGGCCGTGGTAGCACAGACTTTGGAAGCCATTGCAAAACCCCCGATCTCGGGGGTCGGAGCTTCAGCTCCGACAAAAAAGTGGCCAAAATGAAGGGACTTCAGCCCCTGAAGCATGTGCCGGGAGGCTTTGCAATAGCTTCTAGTCTGTGGCCTTTGTTTTCCAAGGTGCAGGGAATACACGCCGAAGCCTGTGCCACTTGTTTGCCGCTCGAAGGCCGCTCCGCGCCCTCCGCGCTTGCACGTTTCACGCAAGGGCCAACGAGCGTCTCTGCGCTCTCTGCGTTGAAGCTTTTCCGGCCGCGAAAGCCGCGGAGGCAGACCAACGCTGCTAAGAAATCCCCCCAGAGCCCACCCGCGCGCCCCTCTCTGTCCCGGCTCCGGCAACTCTTTTCCGAAGGCCGCTACCAGGAAATTCTAGCCGAGGTTCCCGCCTCGAAAGACGCACCTCCCTATTTCGATCTCTATCGCGGCTTGTCGCTCGCGAAACTGAATCGTTGGGAAGCGGCCGAAGCCGCTTTCGAAGCCGGGCACGCCAAACAGCCCGGAAACGAGCGGTTCCTGGTGGAATTAGCCGGAGTCGATTTCCGCTTGCACCGCGCTTCCCGCGCCAAAGCGGATCTGCGCGCTGCCCTGGCCCTCCGGCCCGGCGACTCCTACGCCCGCAATTTCCTCGCTGCTCTCTACTTCCTCGAAGGCAACCTCGAAGCCGCGCTCGAGAACTGGAACAGGATCGGCCAGCCACGCATCACCGCACTTCACTTGCTTCCCCAACCCCGCCTGCGCAACTCGCTGCTCGAGCGCGCTTTCGCCTTCCCTCCACTCGGCACGCTCCGCTTGGCCGATCTCCGCGCCACCGAGGCCCGGCTCGCTAATCTCGGCCTTTTCCCGCGCTGCCGGTTCGATCTGGTGCCCAGCGCGCCGGGCGCCTACGCCGTCGATTTCCTCTCCACCGAGCGCGCGGGATGGGGCGCGGGAAAACTCGATGCGCTGGCATCGCTCTTTCGCGACATTCCGGTGGCCGTGACGCCCGAGTATTACAACCTCGCCGGCGCGGCGGTGAATTTCCGGTCTTACTTCCGGTGGGACGACAACAAGCGGCGCGTTTGGGCACGGGTCTCCCTGCCGCTGGGCCAGGATCCCCGCTGGCGCTTCACCCTCTACGCCGACGCCCGCAACGAGAATTGGAATCTGAGCCGCACGTTTCTCGGCGCATCCCAGCCGCTCGCCGGCTTGAATATGCAAAGAATCGAGTTGAGCCCGGAGCTGCGCTGGGTCCCGAGCGGCCGGTGGACGTCGCAGGCGCGCGTGGTCTACGCCTACCGCCGATTCCGCGACGTCCAAGACGTCCTGCCGCAAGCCGCCGGCTTCTTCACCGATGGCGGCTCGCTCGAATACCGCCTCCGCACCGATGTCGCTCTGCTTCGCGTCCCCGATCGGCGTCTTACCCTCGGCGCCTCGGCTCGCGGCGGTTTCGGGAAAGAGTTCGCGCGGGGACTCGGCGCGTTTGGCCGCCTCGAAGGCTCGGCCCGCCTCCGCTGGTTTCCGCGGGCTACGGGCGACGATTACGAAACCTCCCTGCGCCTGCGCGCCGGCCGCTTCTTCGGCTCGGCCACGCTCGACCAGCTCTACCAACTCGGTGTCGAGCGCGATAACGATCTCTGGATGCGCGGCATCTCCGGCACGCACGACGGCCGCAAGGGCCATGCGCCGCTCGGCCGCGAGTTCCTCCTGTGGAACTGGGAAACCTACAAAACGATCTTCAGCAGTTGGTACGTGAACGTGCAGCTCGGTCCGTTCACCGACATCGGCCGCCTCCGGGATCCCTCCGGCGACTTCGGGTCGCGCTACTGGCTCTGGGATCCCGGCCTGGAATGCAAATTCCGCCTGTTTGGCGACGTCGTCGTTCGCGTCTCCTACGGCCGCGACCTGCACTCGGGTTCCGGCGCCTTCTACGAAACCGCCTCCCGCGCCGCCCCCTCCGAGTAGGGTCGGTGGTCCGAACCTTTGGCAGCTCGGTTTTGACCGCTTTGTCCCCTACCTTTCGCTTGCTGTCCCCTGCTTGCCCGCCGTAGCCTTGGCGCAGGCGGATAACCTGTACCCTATACCCTATCGGGGAGGAGCATCATGGCCAGTCCGAAGATTCTGATCCTTACCGGCGACGCAGCCGAATCCCTGGAAGTGATGTACCCCTACCAGCGGCTGCGCGAGGAGGGCTACGAAGTCCACATCGCCGCGCCCACCAGGAAAAAACTGCATTTCGTGGTTCACGATTTCGAACCGGGCTACGATACCTATACCGAAAAACCCGGCTATAGCTGGCCGGCCGATTTGTCCTTCGCCGAGGTGCGTCCGCAGGATTACGCCGCGCTCGTCATTCCCGGAGGCCGGGCTCCCGAATACATTCGCAACGACGCCCATTGCCAGAAAATCATTCGCCACTTCTTCGACGAACGCAAACCCGTGGCTCATCTCTGCCACGCTGCGCTCGCCCTCATCCCCGCCGGCGTCTTGAAAACCCGCCGCACGGCGGCGTATCCGGCGCTCGAGCCCGATGTCCGCGCGGCCGGAGCCGAATTCGTTGACTCGGAAGCGGTGGTGGATGGCGTGATGGTGTCGGCGCGCGCCTGGCCCGATCATCCCGCGTGGATGCGCGAATTCCTCCACGTGCTCCGGAAAAAGGCCCCGCTGGGAAAAACGCGCGTAGCCGCCGGCTAACCGGACTCAGACTTCGAGTCCGGCAAGACGCATCAATTCCAAGGCGTTGCTGCGCTTGACGACGCCCGGCTGCAGCCGGTAGTCGAAACGCATCCGCCCATCTTCCACGTAATCCTGAAAATGGGCGTTCGAAATCGCGGCGCCAAGCGCGCCGGCGATCTCCGTCAACGCCAGATCGTGCGTCGTGACGATGCCGATGGCGCCGCGACCGAGGAAGGCTCGCAGCAGGCCGTCGGCGCCGATCCTCCTGTCCTTGGAATTGGTGCCTTCGAGAAGCTCGTCGAATAGGAAGAGCAACGGCGCTTCGCCACCCGCGAGTTCGAAAACCTGGCGGATGCGCAAAACCTCCGTGTAGAAGCCGGAGCGATTTTCCTGAAGCGAATCCCCCGTTCGCAGGCGCGCGCCCAGTGCCAGGGGAGAAAGCCGCAGCGAGTTTCCCCGTATCGGCGCCCCCGCCATCGCCAGCAACGCATTCACCCCCACCACGCGAAGCAGGGTGCTCTTCCCCGACATGTTCGATCCGCTCACCATCAGGATGCGCGTCGCGCCGCCGAGACGAACGGTATTCGTCACCGAGCGGTCCTGCGCGATCAGCGGATGGCCGAGCTGCTCGCCTTCGAACACGGCTTCCGGCGAGTCCTCGACGAACGTGGGGAACGGGTCGCGTGGGTGCTCGTAAGAGTAGCCGGCCAGCGAGAGGAGCGCTTCCATCTCTCCCACCGCGTCGATCCAGCCGCGCATCCGCCGGCCATATCGCCCGCGCCAGCGCTCGGCAGCGTAAGCGATCTGCACGTCGATCAGCAGCGGGACGTTGAAAAGCCGCAGCGCGGGGCTATGGCGCGATTCGATCCAGTAGGCGATCCGAGCCAGTTGGCGAACCGCCGTCGAGGAGGTCGCCGCCCCTTCCTTCATCTGCTCGACGAATCTGGCGAGGCGCGGCGCGGAAAACGACTCCCGCTCCAGCCGCGCGAGCGTCACCGCGAAGAGATCGAGTCCGCGGGCATCCGAGTCGAGTCCTTCGATGACCTGCTCCGAGCGCTTCTTGAAACCCGCCCAAAAAACAATTTCGACCCCGAGAACCGCAAGCAGCGGCCCGTACTGCGATGTGCGGATTCCCCACACCAGGGAAACGACCGCGGCCAGCGCCAGAATCGCCCCGACCCACCGCCAGACCGTTCTGGGCAGCGCTCGCCCGCTCTCTGCCCACTTCGCCAGGCCTTCCGGATCGAGCTGCCCGCGGAGCTCCTCGCCCGCCAGAGCCAAATCCTCCCGCAGACCCAGTCGCTCCCGCAGCTCGATCAACATCCCTTGCCGTTCCCTCACCACGGGAATCGGCGACGGGTGAAGCAGCCAGCGCGCCAGGCAAGCCTCGCCCATCGGTGTCCGCGCCGTCGAGAGCAGCTCGAAGAGGCTGCCGCCGCCGAACAGGTCAAGGTCTTCCCCGTAGACGTGTTTTTCATCGCGGAAGCGTACTCCCGCCGAGCCCGCGCCTGCCCAGCGGTCCTCGATGCGCCCGATGCCGCGCCGGTAAAGCGCCGCCGCGCGTTCCGCGCGTCGCCGCGCCCGCAGCACGCCCTCGTGAAAGATCGCCAGCGCAGCGTACAGACCTGCGGGAACGAGCACCCAAGGAAGAGTCAAATCGGCCTTCGCCAGCGAAAGCCAGACGATCGCCAACCCCGCGACGAGCGCGGCCAGCTTCCCATACCCTATGCGAACGTGCCACCGCTCCTGCCGCGCGGCGGCTTGGAGCCGTGCTTCCAGGCGGGCGGCATACTCGCCCTTCGGATCCGGCAAGAGTTCCCTCCGGGTACGAACGCCCCTTACTTTACCGCTCCTCTGCCTCCCGCGCCGCTGCCGCCTCAGGTGGCGCGGGCATTCTTGCCCGCGCGCCTTTGAGCCCATTCTTTTCCTCGGAGCCTACCCTCCCCTCGGGCCGCCTGGCGACCGCGTTACCGCGCCGCGGAAGCCACCTTCGCCACGCGCTTCTCCATGGGCACGAATTCCCGCTTCCCATGGCCCGTATAAATCTGGCGTGGCCGCGCGATCTTTTGTTCCGGGTCCTCCAGCATCTCCTGCCACTGCGCCAGCCAGCCCACCGTCCGCGGGATGGCAAAGAGCACGGTGAACATCTCCGGCTTGAATCCCATCGCCTGGTAGATGATGCCGGAGTAGAAATCGACGTTGGGATAGAGCTTGCGCTTGATGAAATAGTCGTCTTCGAGCGCCACCCGCTCGAGTTCCAGCGCGATTTCGAGTTTCGGGCTGCGGCCGGTGACTTCGAAGACGCGGTCCGCCGTCCACTTGATGATTCGAGCCCGCGGGTCGTAGTTCTTGTACACCCTATGCCCGAATCCCATTAGCTTGACGTGGCCCGCCTTGACCCGCTCGATGTAAGCCGGAACGCGGTCCTTCGAGCCGATTTCGTCCAGCATCTTGAGCACGGCCTCGTTCGCGCCGCCGTGCAAGGGCCCGGAGAGTGCCGCCGCTGCGGCCGCCGTCGAAACGTAGGGATCGGCCTGGGAGCTGCCCACGGCGCGCATCGTATTCGTGCTGCAATTCTGTTCGTGGTCGGCGTGGAGGATGAAGAGAATGTCGAGAGCCCGCGCCAGGGTGGGATTGGCCTGATACCGCGGCTCGACCATCCTCCACAGCATGTTCATGAAATTCTCGGGATAGCTCAGCTCGTTGTCGGGATAGACGTAGGGGTAGCCAAGAGAGTGACGGTAGGTGTACGCCGCGATCGTGGGCACCTTGCCCACCAGCCGCTGGATCTGCAGCCGGCGCGATGCGGGATCGAGCACGTTCCGCGCCTCCGGATAGATCGTCGAAAGCGCCGCCACCGTGCTGATGAACATCCCCATGGGATGGGCGTCGTAGCGGAAGCCTTCCAGGAATTTCTTGGTCGTCTCGTGCAGCATGGTGTGGTGCCTCACCTGCCCTACCCACACCTCGAGCTCCTGAGCCGTCGGCAACTCGCCGGTCAGGATCAGGTAGGCCACCTCGAGAAACGTGCACTGCTCCGCCAAGTCCTCGATGGGATAGCCCCGGTATCGCAGGATCCCCTTCTCGCCATCGATGAAGGTGACCGAGCTCCGGCAGGATGCCGTGTTCATGAATGCCGGGTCGTAACCCATCAGTCCGAAATCCTCGGGACCGGTCTTGATCTGACGCAAGTCCATGCTTCGCAATGCGCCGTCGGCAACGGGAATCTTGTAGGTGGAACCTGTGCGCTCGTCGGTAATGCTCAGACGCTTATCTTCCATGATTCTTCTCTCCCTTTGAGTTCGGTGGATTCCCTGGCCGAGGTCAGCGACGGATGGCCGGTGGCGGGTTCGAGGACGGTCTCGGAAGCTGTCGCCAAATCGGCGATTTCGGGGGTCGGAGCTGGAGCTCCGACAAAGAAGTCGCCTAGATTGAGGGGCTTCAGCCCCTGAAGCCTCTCCCCAGGGGTCTTGCAATAGCTCCTAATCCTGGAGGGATCGGCCGTAACGAAAATGGGGTCGCAAGGCGGCGCCTGTCGCGTGACTCCTGCTCACTTTCTGGAGCGAGCGTCGCGGCCTCGCGGGCAATTCAGTCCCAAAGCCCGCGCGCCGCTCGCCGTGGGAAGCGATAGAGCGCAACTGCTCAATCTTGCCTCTATTCTAGCAATTTCCGCCCCCCTCGCCAATCCCCTGTCGCCCCGTAGTCCCGGTCTGCGGGGCCCAGCGGACCTTCCCCCGCTGCCGGGTGCCCCAGGCGCCGTGTCTCGGTTGCTTGCCCCGACGCTTTCCGTCGGGGCGCCTGGGGCCTCGCACCCCTCACACCCGGCCTCGTGTCCGTTTTCTCGTCCTGGTCTTCTCTTCCTCCGCGTCCTCCGTGCCCGCCTTCCTCCGCGATCTCCGCGTTATATCTTTTCGGTTTCCTTCTCGTCTTCCTCTTGCTTACCGAGGGAAAGCGGCGTACACTTCCCTCGGTAACCGAGAGGCAACGTGAGCAAACCACCCGACCTCGTTCAGGGCACCTTGGATCTGCTGCTCTTGAAGATCCTCGCCCTCGAGCCCCTCAACGGCTTCGCCGTCAGCCTCCGCCTCAAGCAAATCTCCGGCGACGTCTTGCGCGTCAGCGACGGCTCCCTCTATCCCGCACTCCACAAACTCGAGCAGGAAGGCTGGATTCGCGCCGAATGGCGCCCCAGCGAAAACAACCGCCGCGCCAAATACTATTCGTTGACCCGGCTCGGCCGCCGCCAACTCGAGCGCGAAGCCCGGGACTGGGACCGCCTCTCCGCCGCCATCGCCCAGGTGGTCCGCCTCAAGGAAGCGTGAAAGCCAGTGGCGTGTGGCAAGTGGTCAGTGACCGGCGGCTCGTGGCAGGTAGCACAGGCATTCCTGTGCGCGTCAGCCCAGTGCAGGGACAGGCGCGGGTAGGGGCGACCCTTGTGGTCGCCCTCCGGTTGCCGGCTGGGCATCGCGGAGAGCGGCGGTGGGCCGTGGGGCTTGAATGCGGCGCCGCGGTCGGCACTGCGTTGTTTGCACCCCGACGTTTTCGGTCGGGGCTGTCCCGACGAAGTCGGGAGCGCGGCATGTTGGGCTTCGGCTAAGAGCGAAACTATGCGTTGGATGAGAACGATGCAGTTGCGGCTGAGATCGCTCCTGCGGCGCCACGCCGTAGAAACCGAACTCGACGACGAACTGCGCGACCACATCGCCCGCAAAACCGCCCTCTACATGGCGCGCGGGACGGACCCCGGCAACGCCCGCCGCCAGGCCCTCCTCGACCTCGGCGGCGCCGAGCAGGTGAAAGAAATCTGCCGCGACCAGCGCCGCGTCGCCTGGCTCCAGGATCTCCTCGGCGATGCCCGCTACGGCTCGCGTCAGCTCCGCCGCAGCCCCGGCTTTGCCGCCGCCGCCGTCATTACCCTGGCCCTCGGCATCGGCGCCACCACCGCCATTTTCAGTGTCGTCAACGGCGTTCTCCTCGAAGCCCTTCCCTACCCTGAATCAAACCAACTGGTTTCGCTCAGGCAGAGAAGCCCAAACACCATAGGGCCCGTCTCCTATCCCAACTTCTTCGATTGGCAGGCGCAAAACCACGTCTTCACTGCTATGGCCACCTACCACGGTAGCCCCTTTACCCTCACCGGTGAAGGCCAAGCCGTTCATGTGGAGGCGAGCATCGTGTCGTCGAGTCTATTTCAAGTCCTGCGGGCCAACCCGCTCCTCGCCCGCACGTTCGAACCGCAAGACGATCGCGCGGGCGCAAACGCGGTTGTGGTTCTCAGCTACCCTTTCTGGCGGCAGGTTTTTCATTCCAATCGCTCCATCGTCGGCCGAAGCATCACGCTGGACAACCATACCTTCACCGTAGTCGGCGTCATGCCCCCGGGGTTCGAATTCCCTCCCGATTCCCGCGAGGACCTGTGGACCAGCATGGCCGCCGACCGCGAATCCGGCTCGAACATCATGACCGGCCGAGGTTTTTGCTCCTTGGGCGTAGTTGCTCGGCTCAAACCCGGAGTGAACCCCACGGAAGCACGCGCGGATATGGACGTGATCGCCCGGCGGCTGGCCACCGCGTACCCCCAGTACGATGCGGGGCAAACGTCAGTCGATATCTCCCCGGAAATCGATAGCGTTGTCGGAGACGCCGGCTTGGAACTGCTCACTCTGCTCGGTGTCGTAGGTGGCGTCTTGCTGATCGCCTGCGTCAACGTCGCCAGCTTATCGCTCGCTCGCAATCTGGGCCGCCGAAAGGAAGTCGCCTTGCGTGCCGCCCTTGGCGCGCAGCGATCTCGCGTCTTCCGCCAATTCCTTACAGAGAGCGTGTCGCTCGCGTTGCTCGGTGGCGCGACCGGCATGATCCTGGCAGTGTGGGGCACGAAGGGCCTTGTGGCGCTCGCCTCCAAGGTCTTGCCGCGGATGGCTAATGTGGGCATGGACTGGCGCGTCCTGGCATTTGGCGCGGCGCTTTCGCTCCTGACGGGCATCGTCTTTGGCCTGGCGCCCGCCCTTCAGGCCTCCCATACGAATCTGGTGGATTCCCTCAAGGAAGCCGCGCGCTCCCTCTCGCCGGGCGCCTCGCCCCGGCGCCTGCGCAGCGCCCTGGTCGTTGTCGAAACGGCTTTGGCGCTGATGCTGCTCATCGGTGCGGGTCTATTGATTTCCAGTTATCTCCGGCTCACCCGCGTAAATCCCGGCTTCAACCCGGACAGCCTCCTCACGTTCCATCTCGATCTGCCCGCGCCGCCTTATACGGACGCGGCAACCCTCCGTTTTCTCGACACGGCCCTTCTCCGGCTCCGCGCACTGCCGGGCGTCCAGGATGCGGCATCCGGATGGAACTCGCCGTTCGCCGGTGGCGATAGCTATGCTGGCTTCGAGATCGAAGGGCGCAGGTACCCCTCCGGAGACACTCCCTCCGCGCGCGCCGATGCGGTGACGCCGGGGTATTTCCGAACGATGGGAATCCCGCTCTTGCGGGGTAGAACGTTCAACGCGCAGGATGACGCCACGGGATCACCGGTAATCATCGTGAACCAAGCGTTCGCGCAGCAATATTTCCCGGGCGAATCCGCCCTCGGAAAACGAATTCAGCCCGGCGTCTCCAAAGGAGGAGGCACGCCCTGGCGCGAAATCATAGGAGTCGTCGGAAACGTCAAGCAGCTCAGCCTGGCGGAGAGCTTTGCACCTGAATACTATCTCCCAGTCGCCCAGCTCGCGCTGTTCGGCACTGTGGTTGTGAGAACGACTGGCGATCCTCTCCGCATGGTTTCTGCCGTGCGCGCAACGATTGCCTCATTGGACAAGAACGTCCCCCTGTACGACGTCCGCCCCATGGACGACCATCTTTCCGCAACGGTGGCGGAAAATCGTCTCAATACCATGCTCTTGGGCCTTTTCGGTGCCTTGGCCTTGCTCCTCGCTGCCCTCGGAATCTACGGCGTGGTTTCCTACACCGTCAGCCAGTCCAGGCACGAAATCGGCATCCGCATGGCGCTCGGCGCCGAGCGCGGCGACGTGCTCATTCACGTTCTCGCACAAGGCCTCAAGCTCGCGCTCATCGGTACCGCCATGGGCATCAGCGGAGCCTTCGCCGCCACGCGCTACCTCGCCAGCTTCCTCTATGCCGTCAATCCAACCGATCCAGCCACCTTCGCCGCCGCCGCCCTGGTTCTAGTCGGTGCCGCGCTTCTCGCTTCCTACATCCCCGCGCGCCGCGCCACGCGAATCGATCCCGTCGTCGCCCTGCGAAACGAGTAGCACAGCCATTCCTGGCTGTGCGCTTTTCTAGTCCGGATTTCTCACAAGCGACTCCCCCGGGCCTCCGCGAGCGGCAGGGCCTGCCGCCGTTCTCGGAGAGATTCTTCGGGGCAAAAACCGCCCCTCAGAATGACAACCTGCCTTGGTGTCATCCTGAGCGAAGCGAAGGATCTCTCCGGCCCCACGCGGGAATCTTCCAAACGGCGGAATCCCGGTGAGAAATCCGGACTAGTAGCACAGCCTCCCGAACCTTCGGGACTTGGCTGTGCGCTTTTCTGGGATTGTGGTCAAATCAGGAAAGTTTGGAGCGACCGAGGAGACTCGAACTCCCGCCTGCAGCTTGGCAAGCTGCCGTTCTACCCCTAAACTACGGTCGCAATCAGGGAAAGTTTATCAGATTCCGCCCGAACGCGGCTACCGGAAGGGAGATTCAGTGTTCGCGCACCCTGGCCGAACGCACCACCGGCGATCTCCTTTGCCGTTCGGCGAAGCGTTCGGCGCGCGGTCGATCGATGTAGACGCGTGCGAACTTCTTGCCGTCGTTATAGTAGATCGTCACTTCCCAATGTTTGTGCTTGCGGCGGCCATCGCCGATGCGCGAGCGCGGGGTATGCGCAGGTCGAGTAGACTTCTCTTGCTTTGCTTTGGCCACGGGCGGACACATTCTCTTCATCCACAGCGCCTCGCGCAAGTATTAAGTAAGTAAGGCCTTGACGTGCTGCTTCATAGCGCAACACCAATGGCCACAAAGGTATTAGTGCTGTAGTTCTAGAACCCCGCCCCCACCCACCGCCCGCGGTTAGCTAGCCACCTCAATGTGCCCGCAGCAGGTGGCACAGGCTTCAGAATCTGTGTGGCAACTGGCATTTCCACAGCTTGTATTTTTCATAGATTCGCGCAAGTCGTTTGCGGACAACGCACGAAATTTGCGCCAGGGCTGTGGAATTCGCACCT
>JAJYLB010000060.1 GCA_021788095.1 Acidobacteriota bacterium
CAGCGTCTCCGCGTCGCAAGATGCGGACTCCGTCGCCACGATTGGGTACCTCTTCGATGACGCGACGGGGTTTTCAGGGCTGCTGAAGATGTACGATCATCACCCCAACGCGCGAATCGCCGAGCGCGATTACGCCAAAACGGGCGTCTGGACCCTTCGGGCGCCCGTGCTCGCCCTCCACAATCCGGATCCCGAGCTGGGATTCCCAGTCGGGACAACGCTCCATCCCGAGCTTTTCATCCGCAACACGACCCCGAAGCCCGTCGCGGTGAGCCTCTCCTTTAACTATTGGGAGGGCAGCAGCCCGACGGGCCAAGCTGCGGGGCCTTCTCTCGAATTGGAGCCATACGAAACGGCGACGGTCGACGTGGACGCGCTCCAGGGCGCCAAACTGATTCCGGCAGGCGCGCACTGGGCTTCGGTGACGATGACCACCAGCGGTCCTCCCGACGGCGTCATGGCCATGGCTTCGAGCTACGATTCCAGCTTGCGCTACGGCGCGCAGACCCCGTTCTCCGATCAGCTAGCCCTGCACTGGGTCGGCAGCTTGTGGCAGTACGACGCCAACCATGATTCGATCCTTACGGTGGGCAATGGGGGAACCAAGCCCGTTCAGGCCCTCCTCACCCTGTACTACAATCAAGGGCAGGGGCAGTACCAGATGCAGCAGACCTTGGCGCCGAGCGACCAGATCTGGGTGGACGTTGGCGATCTCATCCGCGAGCAGATTCCCGACATCCACGGCAACTTCCTGCCCGCGGGCGCGACCCAGGGCTCGTACGACCTTCGCGAGTTGGGAACCGGCATCGGCACGCTCTACGAAGGCAAAGTGGTCTACGACAAGACCTACGGCGAGGCTACCTACGGCTGCATGGTCTGCTGCGGCTACAAACTGTTCCAGCTCGAATATAACCCGCTCGCCATTCCCGTCACCTCTCTTGAAGGCCAGTACGTCATGGCCTATGACGCCTGCGGGGAAGGGCGGGTCGACAGCAGCAGCGATTTCTACAACACATGGTCGACAGCCGACCAGAGCATCGCCACGGTGGATGCCTACGGCACGCATACGGGAGTCGCCCCAGGCTCGACAACCACGCTCACAGGTCCGGTCGACGAGCAGACCCAGGTAAAAGTGGGCGACTGCCCCATCTCCCCCGAGGGGCCCCAGGGCAACGACAACACCACGCCGACGGTGAGCTTCTCTTCGACGCCTGGCATACCCGCGGGCGGCAGCGGAAGCATCACGGCAACCGTGTCGCCAGCGAACAACACCGAGCAGATAACGCTAACTCTGTCCACCACCAGTGGTACCGGCTCTGCCACTTTCCCGGGAAACACCCAGACCAGCCAGATAACCGCAACAACTACCCTGACCATTGACGGGGGCACGCCCAGCAGCACCGCAAACAACATCAAACTCTCCGCCACGGTCACCCCCCAGTCCGGCGGACCAGTCAGCGTTGGTTCAACGACGTTCTCTGTAGTGGCGATTCCGACAAACTGGACGCAAACGTCTGAGGGCAACGGGACGGACGGTACCCTGTACTTCACCTACACTTGGACTTCCAGCGACGGCAATCAGCAAGATTTGTCGGCCTGCACGGTGGGCGAAAGCATTTTCTACCCGAACTATCCGAACCCGACTTACACTTGGCCGCTCCCTATGGTCCAGAGCACCCCCGATCCCTCGGTCATATCCGGAGCGGGCAGCAACGCCGAGATCGATGACCAGAACCTCCCCCCCTCCAGCTATCAGACGCCCTATGGGTCCGCCAGTTTTTCCGCGACGCAGCGTTTTTGGTGGTCCTGCCCAAACTACGACAACGACGCTGTCAATCAGTTCGTGCCGGATGTGACCATCACAAGGTCGGTGTTCCTAGATGGCACGGACAACCTGTGGAAGTACAAGATCACAAAGTCTGGATACGCGAACACAGTAACGCTGCCAAACCAGTGAACGGGGACGAGGCCGAACCGCTTTCGGAGCGGATCACCGAGAGGATGGAAGCCAGGAGGGCAGACCTATGAGGACAACGCCAGCGGCGCCCACGATCGTTCTTCTTGTCGTCGCTTCACTGGGCATTGGCGCACCGCGGCCCCAGCAGCAAACCACCCCCGCCTGCACCGCCATCATCGTGCAAGCGCTCAAAGACTATGCGCACATCAAGGTGGGCGTCACCCGAAGCGAGGTTGAGAAATACTTCGTAAGGGCCGGGGGCGCACAGTTTCCAGACGAGACTCGGTACGACTACCCGAAGTGCCCGCTCATACACGTGGACGTCTTCTTTGCGGTGACGGGAAGCGTCGGGCACTTTTTCTTGGCTAGCGACAAGGTAACGAGGGTCTCGAAACTGTATCTGGGCTACCAAATCAGGGATTAGCCCCTGCCGGGGCGAGGCCGCTTTCGGAGGGCCCGCGCGGCGGACGCGGGCTCCGGGGCGGAGACAACCCCACACCCATGATCACGAGCATCAGCCCGCCCACCGAGCGCCCCCGCTCGGGCCTAGCCCAACTTCGTCACGGGAACAGCGGATTCCGGGATATTCGCGCTGATTGGGCGCGGAACTGCTTTTGCCTCAATCCGAGTGGCGCAAAAACCCGATGTAGTGCAGACCTACCCACTTGAGGCCCGTCGCCAGCCATGACATCATCGCCGTGGAATGTTTCTGCGACGTCACGAGCGGTCCAAAGACGGCAAAGGTCACACCTACTGGTCGCTGGTAGAAACCGTACGGACGCCCGACGGTCCGCGCCAGCGGACCCTCTGCTACCTGGGTGAGCTGAATCACTCAGCGCAAGCGCGCTGGCTGAAGACGATCGAGGTTTTCAACGAACAGGGCGAGAGCCACCAACTGAAACTGTTTCCCTGCGGCGTCGAACCGCCCGAGGACGATGCCAGCGTGGCGCGCGTGCGGCTCGACCAGGTGCGGCTGGAGCGGTCGCGGCGGTTCGGGGATTGCTTCCTCGGCCAGGAGCTGTGGAAGCGCCTGGAGCTGGATCGTTTCTGGGAGCCGCTGCTGGAGGGACCGGGGGATGCCGCTGATGTGCCCTGGTCGCGGATGGCCGCACTGCTGGCCATCAACCGACTGTGCGCGCCGGGCAGTGAGCTGGCGATCGAGGAGCGTTGGTATCCCTCGACCGCGCTGGACGACCTGCTCGGGATCGCCGAGGGCAAGATGAACGACACTCGTCTCTACCGGTGCTTGGATCGGCTGCTGCCGCACAAGACTTCACTTGAGCGACATCTCACCGGCCGCTACGGGGAGTTGTTTCGGGCGGAGTTCGACGTGCTGCTCTACGACCTGACCAGCAGCTACGTCGAGGGAGGGGCGGAGAAAGACCCGATGATGCGGCGTGGCTATTCGCGCGATCACCGGCCAGACTGCCAGCAGGTCGTCATCGCGCTGATCGTCAACGGGGAAGGTTTTCCGCTGAGCTATGAGACCTTCGACGGCAACCGGGGCGACGTGACGACGGTGGAAGCGGTGTTGCGGATGGTGGAGCGCAAGTACGGCAAGGCGCGCCGCGTTTGGGTTTTCGACCGCGGGGTGGTGAGCGAGGAAAATCTCGAAGCTCTACGCCGGCGTGGCGGTCGATACTTGGTGGGCACGCCGCGTTCGAAGCTGAAGGGGTTCGAGAAGCAGTTGCTGGAGGGCGGCTGGGAGCAGGTGCGGCCCGACGTGGAAGTCAAGCTCGTGCCGACTCCGCAGGGCGGGGAGACCTACATCCTCTGCCGCTCGACCGCGCGACAGGCCAAGGAGCGGGCGATCCACAGTCGTTTCTCGGCAGGCATGGAGAAGGGGCTCCGAGCCCTCGAGAAGCGCGTGGCCAAGGGCCGGCTGAAGGACCGGAACAAAATCGAGCGGACGCTGGGGAAGATTCAGGCACGTCATCCCCAAGTCGCGGACCTGTACGAAATCAGGGTGGTCGAGAAACGCGGCGCGCTGGCGCTGGAATGGGGAGCCCGGGAAGGGCGGCAGAGTTGGCAGCGTGCCCGGGAGGGTGCCTACTTGCTGCGCACCAACCTGCCGCCGGAGAAACCCGAGAAGTTGTGGACGAACTACATTCAACTCACCGAAGCCGAAGCGGCGTTTCGTGCTTTGAAGAGCGAGCTGTCGATCCGACCGATCTTCCACCAGCTGGAGCGTCGCGCCAAGGCGCACATTTTGGTGGCGTTCCTGGGTTATGCGTTGTGGGTCACGCTGAAACACCTGCTGATCGCGAAAGGCTCCGCCGCGTCTCCGGCCAGGGCGTTGGCGCTGCTGGGAACGTTGGTCAGCGCCGATATCGTGCTGCCCACGACCGACGGTCGGGAGATCCGCTTAAGGCGCGTCACCACTCCGAGCGCCGAGCAGAAACGCTTGCTCGACCAACTCGGCATCGTCCTTCCCGACCGGCTCAGTTTTGACCAGGAATGTAGTGCAGACTCGAGGGTAGCCTGAGGTGATTCAAAAGCACTTAGCCCTGTTTTCGCCCTTCCCGTGACGAACTTGGGCTAGGGCGAGGCTGCCTACGGCTGCTTGGTCTGCTGCGGCTACCGACAGTTCGAGCTCGGCTACAACCCGCTCGAGCTTCTCGTGGCGATTCAGACGGGTCAGGACATCCTGGCCTGGGAGACCTGTTCGGGTATGCGGGTCGACCTCACCGGCGATTTCTACGGCACCTGGTGGACAGAGGACAGCAGCATCGCCACGGTGGATGCCTACGGCACGCATACGGGAGTCGCCCCAGGCTCGACAACCACCCTCACAGGTCCGGTCGATGAGCAGACCCAGGTAAAGGTGGGCGACTGCCCCATCGCCCCCCTGGGGCCCGACGGCAGCGACAATGTCTTCACGGCAAGCCACGAGGAGGAGAACCACGATGCGCTACCGAATGGTCCGATCGGGCTTTTGGGCACAACGGCCCCGGGAATGCGCGGCTTGACACAAACGGGCGGGCGACATATAAATTTCTGTTGCGGTTTGTTCTTGCGTCTTCATTCGTGTGTTTCGTCATACGTTAAGACTGCCAAACCGCAAGCCCAACCAGCACCGAACCGATGACAGATCGGGGCAGAGGCCAAAAAGAGTAGCTGGGCGAGCGTCAAGCAACGCAACGGAAGAGCCGGACACCGGCATCGAGTTGCCGGCGGGGACGGGCGCCGGTTCGAATTCGGGAATTCAAGCGATATAGCCGGGAGTGAAGTGGTTTGTTTCCACCGCGGGTGGGGGAGCGGGAATGGCGGAAGAGAATCCGGGGAAGGGCAAAACCGGAGTAGCCGACGAAGCCGAGGGCAAGGTACAGCAGTTCAAGGGCTGGCTCGAAGAGAAGTTCCAGGAGCAGGTGGAGGAACTGAAGCGGCCTGAAGAGACCCAGCTCTACAAAGCTTTTTTCCGCGTCGGCCGGATCGACGAACCCCGCAATCGCGCCCTCCATACCCTCAACAACCTTTTCCTCCACATCCACCCGACGAAGGTGAATCGCGACGCGGTAAGCTACAGCTACACGTGGGGCATGGGCGGGATCAGCTTCTACCTATTCATCGTTCTTACGTTCACCGGCATCCTGTTGATGTTCTACTACCACCCCACGAAGGTGCAGGCCTATCGCGACATTCTCGACCTCGAGACCAGCGTTCCCTTCGGCTTGCAACTGCGGAACATCCACCGCTGGGCGGCGCACCTGATGATCATCGCGGTGTGCCTGCACCTGCTGCGGGTGTTCCTGACCGGATCCTACAAGCGGCCTCGAGAATTCAATTGGTGCGTGGGCGTCCTGCTTCTGGTCTTCACCATGCTGCTCTCCTTCACCGGGTATCTGCTGCCTGACGATCAGCTCGGGTTCTGGGCGGTGACGGTGGGCACGAACATGGCGCGGGCGACCCCTCTGCTCGGGCATGAGGGGCCCTTCGGCCCGCAACTCGGCCTGACGGCTTACAACGACGTGCGATTCGCGCTGCTCGGGGGCTCGATCGTGGATTCCGCGGCGCTCCTGCGCGCCTACATCTGGCATTGCATCGCTCTACCCGTGATGATCTCGGTCTTTTTCGGCGTGCATTTCTGGCGCGTGCGGAAAGACGGTGGGGCCTCCGGGCCGTCGCCCGTGATGCTCGAATCGGAGATGAAGGACTAAGCGCTATGCTTGGCGATTGGCACCAGCTTTGGCTCATCGTTTCGAATCCGGACAACGTGCCGGTGGTGGCGCTGATCGGTCTGGTTCCTTTTTTCACGTGGTTTGGCTTGCGGCAGGCCCGGGCCAACGACCGCCTGATCGAGAAGCTGGAAACCGATCCCGAGCTGGCGCGGACCCACCACCGGAAAACGCAGCCGTACCACCCGAGTTGGGCGAAGGAAGTGCATACCTGGCCGTACCTGCTGCGGATAGAGCTGCTGGCGGCCATCCTCGTGACCGTGATCCTTCTGGTATGGGCGCTCTCGGTGAATGCCCCCCTCGAGGAGCCGGCCAACGCCGCCATCACCATGAATCCGGCGAAGGCGCCCTGGTACTTCCTCGGCTTGCAGGAGCTGCTCGAATACTTCGATCCTTGGATCGCGGGCGTGGCCATTCCCACGTTTGTCATCCTGGGACTGATGGCCATTCCTTTCATCGACGTCAATCCGCTCGGCAACGGCTATTACACCTACAAGCAGAGGCGGTTCGCCATCTGGACATTCCTTATCGGGTTCGAGGGAATTTGGCTGGTCTTGACGATGATCGGCACGTTCATTCGGGGGCCGGGCTTCATGTGGTTCTGGCCGACCCAGACGTGGGACCCGGACCGCATCGAGTTCCTGACCACGCGGAACCTCGACGACATCTTCGGAGTCAATGGGAAATGGCTGGCGCACCTGTTGCCTGCCAGCCAACAGGCCAACGCGGTGCTTTGGGCCAGGGGCTTGTTCGGGATCATCCCCGTGGGTATCTACTTCCTCGTCGCGGCTTGGTTTTTTTACAAGATCATCACCGCAACCCCCTTTACCCGGAAGATCTTCGGCCGGATGAGCCTGCTGCAAGTCGTGGTGATGGAGGTGCTCCTGATCCTCATGCTGGCCGTGCCCATCACTTTCTTTATGCGGAATTTGCTCCGGATCAAGTACGTCTGGGAAACGCCATGGTTCAATCTCTAAAGCGGAAAACTTATTAGGGCGGGAAAACCGGTGCCAGGACAACAACCTCCGCCGCAAGATCCAATCACCAGCCGCTCGCTGGCGGGCCCGCTTCTGGTCGCCGGGCTGCTCTTGCTGGCCGTGCTGGGGTGGTCGCTGTATCAGGAGGAGTTTGGGCTCCGGCCCTGGCGCGGGTACCAGGCGCGGTTTTCGCGAGTCTACTCGGCCTACCTCGAGAAGCGGCTGGCCGACCGGCGGGCGGCGGATCGCGCCCTCGACGCGACATCGCAATACAAGGCGCTCGAAGCCGCCGTCGAGGCGGCGCGGAGCGCCGCGAAGCCGAAAGACGCGGCTACGGACAAGGCGGCGGCGCTGGTTGCCGCCCAGCGCGCCGCCCTCCTGCCTACCTACGTCACCGTGCACGCCCAGGTTGGCGCACTCACCTACGACTACGAGCAGATCCCCGCCACAGCCGCTTACCGCGGCTCGAAGCAGCACGCCTACAACGTCATGATCGCCGCGCGAAACCAGGTGCATGTCGTGGACTGGCCGACCGCGCAGGGAACTACCGTCAAACGCGGGTTCACCTACGACCAGTTGAACGCGGAATTCACCAACTTGCTCGACCTCAAAGCGGAATACGTGGCGGCGCGCGGCCAGGAGGACGCCGGGGTCACCGCGGCGGTGAAGAAGCTGAACGACTACGTAGCCGCAACGCTGCCCGGCCTTCCCGCGGCGACCCGGAACGCCTTGCTCCAGAAGGTCCGCACGCTCGATTTCACCATCCATCAGGTCTACGTGGATCCGCCGGGAACCTCGCTGAACTACCTGGGCGGCGGCTCGCTTGTCGATCGCTGCCAGAGCTGCCACCTGGGCATGGACTCCGACCTCGTGCCGCCGCAGATCACCATGACCAAAGCGGACCTGGGGTTGGCGAAGAGCCACAATGCGCCGTTTGCGACGCATCCCGAGCCGGTCCTCCTCACCCTGCATCCGCTCCATCGATTCGGCTGCTCCACCTGCCACGGCGGGGATGGCTGGGGCCTCGACACCGTGTCCCAGGCCCATGGGCGTTTCGAGCACTGGCCCTGGCCCCTTTACTACTCCGAGAACATCGAAGCCGGCTGCCAGAATTGCCACGCCGCCGACGCCTGGACTCCCTACGCGCCCGTGCTTGACCGCGGCCGCTTCCTGTTCCGCGTGAAGGGCTGCATCGGCTGCCACAAGTACGCCGGGTTCGACGATCAGGCGGAAGAGCTGGCGAGCGCCGAGCACGAAGTCTCCAACCTCGACCGTGAGAAAGCGGCGAATGCCCGGCAGGCCAAGGCATCGAACCACGCAGGCGACGTCGCCGCAAGCAACGCGGAGGCGCAGCGGGATTATGCCGCGGCCACCAACCTCACCGTCCAGAACGCCAAAATCGATACGCAGATGACTGCGCTGGGCGCGAAGGAACGCGACCTCTTCGAAGAAGTGAAGAAGGTGGGACCGAACCTCAAGGAAGCGCGGCTGCACCTGCGCCAGGACTGGATTCCCTACTGGATCGCGCACACGCACCAGTTCGAGCCAGACGCGCAGATGCCCCAGTTCCGGCTCGAGCCCTACGAGGTGAGGGCCATCTCGGCTTTCCTCTGGCAGGACGCGCTCCAGGGTCCGGCGCCGCCCAAGCAGGCTCCGGGAGACCCCGCGCACGGGAAGCAGCTCTTCATGGAGCGCGGCTGCCTGGCGTGCCATTCGATTGGGGAAGGGTCGAATCGCACCGGCGGGGATTACGCCGAGAATCTCAGCCGAATCGGCGAGAAGGACACTTACGACTACCTGGTGCGCTGGGTCTACAACCCGCGGCTGCGGACCGAGCCGTACGATCCCACCTTGCACAAGGACCTCAGCCCCGCCGACTACGCCAAGGCCGGCTTGCCCTTCGTCTTCGACGCCCAGCACTCGACTTTCGACGGCCACGAAATCGAGTGGGAGAACCCGACGGTGATGCCGAGTTTCCGGCTGAGCTGGCAGGACGCCCGCGACATCGCCAGCTTCCTCGAAACGCAGAAGACGAACATGAACTACGCGCCGGCATCCTACATGGACGATCCCAAGCTGTTCGCCCAAGGCAAGGCGCTGGTGGAATTCTACGGCTGCGCCAGCTGCCACGAGATTGCGGGACTCGAGGATCAGGGTCGCATCGGAGTCGAATTGACGCAGGAAGGCTCGAAGCCGCTCGGCCAGATCGATTTCGGCTTCCTGCTGACCGACGCCCAGGAGGGCATCCGCCCCGACGGCAAGCCGGCGGACCATGGGCCGTGGGATACGCTGCGCGGCTTCCTCGAGGCGAAAATCCACCAGCCAGGGGTTTTCGACGCGGATCGCTACCGGCCGAATCCGGAAACCCGCCTGCATATGCCCACGCCGGCGCTGACGCGCGACGATCTGGAAGCGCTGGTGACCTTCGTGCTGGGCAGCGTGGACAACTCGACGCTTCCCCCCAACTACCTCTACAAACCCACGGGGGAAGCGGCGGACGTTCAGAAGGGCTGGTGGATCGCCACCAAGTACAACTGCATCGGCTGCCACCAAATCGCCATTGGACAGCAGAGCGTGCTCGAATCCCTGCCCATGTATCAGGGCGAGAACGCGGCGAACCTGCCGCCCCCGCTCACCTTCGAAGGCGCGCGCGTGCAACCGGAATGGCTCAAGCAGTTCCTGGCCAACCCCGCGCTCAGTACGTCGGATACCAATCGGGACGGCGTGCGCTCGTACCTCGAGGTGCGCATGCCCACCTTCTTCCTCACCGACGATGAAATTCGGTCGCTGGTGAGTTTCTTCGAAGCGATGTCTTCCGAGCCCTTGCAGTACGTGCCGTCCCAGCTCCCGCCACTCACGCCGCCGGAAACGGCTATCGCCCGCGCGATCTTCACTTCGCCTGCCGCCCCCTGCCTCAAGTGCCATATGGACGGCGTGGCGGCGCACGACAAGACGGCCAGCGCGCCCAACTTACTCCAGGTCAAGGCGCGGCTGCGGCCCGCCTGGACCCTCCAATGGATGACCGATCCGGCCGCGATGCAGCCGGGAACCGCGATGCCTTCGGGCCTGTTCCGCCGCGAGAACGGGCGCTGGGTCTTCAACGGTCCGCTGCCCGCCATCGCGAAGAACTATCCCGGCGATATGGCCGAGTTGCTGGTTCGGTACCTATTCGAGATGACGCCTGCCGAGCAACAGCAAGTGCTCCGGCTGACGCCGACGGGCCACTAGAATCTATTGCAAGGCCCCGCTTGCGGGGGTCGGAGCCTCAGCTCCCACAAGAAGGGGCCCCAAATCAGGGGCTTCAGCCCCTGAAGGGAAGGAGGAGCGGGTCTTGCAATAGCTCCTGGCGGGAGCAGCCGCGCGCCTTGGCCCGCAGGGAGGAGCGGTCGTGAGCAGAGTCGAAGGGCGGCAAGATCCTTGCACCCCGGCAGGGCCGGGGCGATGATTGTTGTGGAGGGAATCGCCAATGAAAGCAAGAGTGTTGGGCCTCGCCGCAGCCATCGCATTGACGATGGCCGTGGCGGGATGCTCCAAGAAGTCCGAGCAGCCGGCGGAACAGTCCGCTGCGCCCGCAGCCACGGTGAATCCGGCCACCGCCGGTACCATCACCGGCACGGTGAAACTCGTTGGAACCGCGCCGCGAATGCCCCTCATCAAAATGGGAGCCGACCCCGCCTGCGAGAAGAACAACACGGGGCCGGTGCACAGCGAGGAAGTGGTGGTCGGGAAAGACAATGCGCTCGCCAACGTGGTGGTCTACATCAAGTCGGGGCTGGGCAATTACAGCTATCCGGCGCCCAGCGAGCCTGTGACGCTCGACCAGAAGGGCTGCATGTACCATCCCCACGTCATCACGCTGATGGCTGGCCAGCAATTCCAGGTCATCAATAGCGACTCGCTGACGCATAACATCCACGTGATGTCGGCCGACAACCGCGCCTGGAACGAATCGCAGCCGCAAAGCGCCGCGCCCATCACCAAGACGTTTCCGCGCCCCGAGATGGCCATCCCGGTCAAGTGCAACATCCACCCATGGATGAAGGCGTACATCTTCGTCTTCGCCAATCCCTATTACTCGACCACCGGCGACGACGGCGCCTTTACCATCAAGAACGTGCCGCCGGGTACCTATACCGTGGAGGCGTGGGCGGAAGCCGCCGAAGCACAGCCCCCGCTGCTGTCCGGCACCGCCGAGCAGCAGGTGACCGTCGCCCCGAGCGCGACCAAGTCGGTCAACTTCACGTTCCAGGCGAAGTAGCGCCATATCCGTTCGTTTGTAGCACAGGCATTCCTGTAGCACAGGCATTCCTGCCTGTGCCGCGCAGGATGACGGGGGACGAAAAGCGCACAGCCAGGTCCCGAATCCCGAACTTTCGGGACGGGAGGCTGTGCTACCCACCGCCGGCGTGTGGGGAATCATTCATCGCGAGGGGAAGCGCGACGTGACAGAAGGGCAGGGAAGCGACGTGGCGGCACGGAGTCCCAAGGGACTCCACCGCTTCGCCGTATTCACCACGGCTTGCACGTTCGTGCTGCTGATCGCCGGCGCGCTGGTGACCAGCAACGACGCGGGTCTCTCCGTTTCCACGTGGCCCTTCGCTCCAAACGGGATTCTGCCGCGGATGGTCGGCGGAGTGCTCTACGAGTACAGCCATCGCATGATCGCTGGATTCGTGGGGCTCGCCACGATCGTTTTGGCGGCGTGGGCGTGGCGTCGCGAGTCGCGAGCGTGGGTGCGCTGGCTGGCGATGGCCGCGCTGCTTCTAGTGGTGGCGCAGGCGGGATTGGGAGCCGCCAATGTGCTCCTTTATCTGCCGGCGCCGGTTACCATGGCGCACTCGGCTTTGGCGCAGCTCTTCTTCTGCACGCTCGTTGCGCTGTGCCTCTTCACCGGCAAGTGGTGGCAAAGCGATCTGGAACCGCTCGGGGAAGAGGGCCGGCCGGCTTTGCGCGCGGTAGCCGGCGCCACCGCGGCGGTCATCTTTCTCCAAATCATCCTTGGCGCGGCGTTCCGCGGAGCCGCCTTCCGCCACAACGCCGTCGGCGTGCTGCCGCACGTCTTTGGGGCGGGCGTCGTGACGGCGATGGTCGCCTGGACGGCGGCGATCGTTTTCACGCGGCATGGGGACGTTGCGCCATTGCGCCGCGCGGTCAAGCTGCTGATGGCGCTGCTGGCGGCTCAGTTGGCGCTGGGCATTGCGGCGTACTGGGCCGTGCTCTACCAAGAGCAACTTCCGCAACCTTATCCCTTGCCGGTGGTCCTCACCGTGGCGCACGTGGTGAATGGCGCGCTTGTGCTGGCGGCGTCGGTTTGGCTCGCGCTGGCGGCGTTTCGCCTGTTTGGGCCGGTTCCCGAATGGGCCATGGTTCCCGCCGCCCTCAAGCCGCGGCCCGGGCGCGGCGGCCAGACCGCTTCCGTGAGGCCATCGTGAGCGCCAGCCGCGTCAGCGTGGCGCCGGCGATTCTCACGCGGCAGGCGGCGTACTGGGCATTGACCAAGCCCGATGTAACGTTCCTGGTGGTCCTGACGACGGTGGCCGGGTTCTACCTGGGCTCGTCCGCGCCAGTGGACCTCGCGCGACTCGGCGCCACCGTGCTCGGCACCGCGCTCATGGGCGCGGGAACCGCGGCGCTCAACCATTACCTCGAACGCGACTCCGACTGCCGCATGCGCCGAACCTCGGCGCGACCCTTGCCGCTTGGCACGCTGAGTCCCGGCGAGGCGCTCGCCTTCGGACTTTCCCTCAACCTGGCCGGCGCGCTCCTGCTGGCGCTCGAAGCCAATCTGCTGGCATCCCTGCTCGGAATCTTCACCGCCGTCGCTTACCTCGGCCTGTATACCCCGCTCAAGCGCTACACGCACCACGCCACGACGCTCGGCTCATTTCCCGGCGCCGTCCCGGCCCTCATCGGCTGGGCAGCCGCCCGCGGCTCGATCTCGGTGGATGGCTGGATCCTTTTCGGGATCCTCTTCCTCTGGCAATTCCCGCATTTCCTCTCCATCGCCTGGATTTACCGGAAGGATTACGAGCGCGCCGGTCTGCGCATGATTTCCGTCGGAGATACGACCGGCTCGGCCACGTTCGGGCAGATCGTCTGGACGGCGGCGCTGCTCGTGCCGGTGAGCCTGCTTCCCGCGGTCACCGGCCTCGCCAGCCTGCACTACTTTTTCGAGGCGCTCGTGCTCGGCATGATGCTCGTTTCGATGTGCCTCTGGGTGGCGCGGTCCAAGAGCAACGTACACGCGAAATGGCTCATGCACGCGACGGCGGTTTATCTAACGGTGCTCCTGGCATTGCTGATGCTGAACAAGGCGCGCTGAGCGCGGCGGCCTCAGGGTGACATTTGCGGCAGAATGTCATTCTGAGGGGCGCTTTGTGCCCCGAAGAATCTCGCCGGAGACCGCAAAGCGGGCTGCCCCTCGTGGCATCCCGCGTTGCCGCTGGCGAGAAAACCGGAGTCGCCGGAAAGTTGGGGAGAGGAGATGCTTGCACTCATGTTGATCGCGGCCCTGATTGCGCTGCTTTCGCTCGCCGGCGTGGTACTGAGCATCACGACAGGTCTCCTCGCCTCCGGGATCGATGGTCTGTTCGTCATTTTCGCCTGCCTGATGATGGCCGCGATTTTCGGAGGGCTGGCCCTTTCCCTCGCGTCCCAAGGAGGATACCTCCCGTCTCGCGGACGCTCCGACAAGGGCTAGGCGCGCTGAGGCGCTCCCTGAAGGGGTCTTCGACGACCGGTGACCGGTTCCCCAAGCTACGGAGGGATTTCTTCAGCCACGAGGCTGGCCCCACCCGCGACGCTGGCGGGTGGGGCACCCACTTCCTGAGTCGGGCGCCTCAGGCGCTCCGCCGCCGTTCGGCAGGCTCACGGCCCTGAGCCCAGTCGAAGGGCGGCAGACGCCTGGGGGCCGTCGGGCTGCTCATCTCTGGAATGGTAATGGGGAGCCGGTTAGCCCCAAGCCAGACGCCTGTGCACCTACCCGCCTTCAACGCCGCCTTGAACGCGGCGAGCGCCGTTCTGCTCGTTTGCGGCTACTTTTTCATTCGCCGGCGCCGCCGGCAGGCGCACCACTGGTCGATGCTCGGCGCCTTCTTCTTCTCCGGCCTCTTCCTCGCCGGCTACCTTTGGTTCCACTTCCATGCGGGGATCGTTCGCTACAGGGGCCGGGGCTGGCTTCGCGTCGTCTACTTCTCGATTCTGATTCCCCACACGATCCTGGCAGCCGCGATCGTTCCGCTGGCCCTCCTCACCCTTACGCACGCATTCCGCGGCCGGTTCGACCGGCACCGGCGAATCGCACGTTGGACCCTGCCTCTCTGGCTGTTCGTTTCCGTGACCGGTGTCGTCGTTTACTTCATGCTGTTTGGGTGAGGGGCGGGGAAATGGGGGCAGGGAAGTCGTGTAAACTGAAGAACAAGGTGCGCTCACGGTGATGCGTTCGGGTGTGAATTCGGCGCGCGGGGTGGCGAGGCGGTGGCTGCTGTTGGTCGTGGGGCTGACGTTCCTCGCCGTTTTGATTCCCTTTCTTTTCTGGCGTGCGGAGTGGTTCGGCACGCCACTCTCCAACGCGCAGATCGGTCGCGACCTGCTCGCAACTAGCGACCCGGACCGGATGCAACACGCGCTCTCCCAGGTGGCGGACCGTATCGTTCAAGGGGATCCCACCGTGGCCCGCTTTTATCCCGAGGTAGCGCGGCTGGCCGACAGTTCCGTCCCGCAAATTCGCGAGACCGCGGCGTGGGTCATGGGCCAAGACAACTCCGCTCCCCTGTTTCACCAGACGCTGCTCGAGTTGCTCCACGATTCCCAGCCTTTGGTACGGATGAACGCAGCCCTGGCCCTCGTCCGATTCGGCGATTCGACGGGACACTCGGAAATCCTCCAAATGCTCTCCGGTGAACCGCTGCTCGCGCCCCGGGAGGGCGTTCTGAAGCGGAGGATGGACGTCGGTCAGGGAGTCGGCTCCGGTTCCCTCGTCGCGCGTATCGTTACCGAGAGCGCCGCGCTCGATGTCCGCGCTGCCAGCCCGGGAAGTCTGGCGCGGTGGACGGCGGCGGATGGCGCGCGAGTCGAAGCTGGCCAGCCAATTGCCGTCTTGGCTCCCAGCTCAAAGATGGCTTGGGAAGCGCTGCGGGCGCTCTATCTGATTGGCACGCCGGAGGATTTGGCGGCTATCGGCCCCTATGCACGAGGAGTGGCCGGTATGCCACCGGAAGTTGCGGAGCAGGCACGCATGACGATGCAGGCGATTCGCGAGCGCGCCGGGCCGTGACCCGAACTGAGCCTCTCTAGCGCCGGGCTTTAGCCCGGCATCCGCCGCCGACTTCTCCCGGCCTGCCGAACTAGGCTGCCAAACGAAGTCGGCTGGGAGCGCTGCCTGCCCCCTCCAAGCCCGATAGCCGCCACTGCAACTCATCGAGCAGCAACCGGAAGTGCCACCAATCGTCGTTGTCCGCTTCCTGGCCCGGGACCAACGTAAGAATCATCGATTCCAGCCCTTTCCAAACCTCATAGTTGGTAAGGGCCTTCACCTCGGCGGCGTAGGCGGCGACTGCCTGCGGCGAAGGCGCAGGAGCGCTGATGGGCAGAGCGGCTTCGGTAATGCTTGCGGTCTCGATGCCTAGCGGTGCGCTTTGTGCGTCTCGGATGGGGCTACGGGACTCCGTTCGGATCGGTCGATGCATTTCACGCCTCTCTCCCTCGAACGCCTGCTCCCGCCCCCGAATCGGCGTGGCGTGCGCTCGGTTGGCACACGAACCCTGCCGGTGGTTGTGCAAGCCTTGGGCCAAATTCGCGCCGCCCCTCATCTTCCCGGCGCGCTCGCAAGCCCCACATTTACTTCGACATGTGGATTGGGGTGGAAAAAGCCTCCCGCCGGGCCCTGCGGAGAATTGCACACATCTGCGTCAAGTTTCACGCCGCCCAAGTGGCGGCGCCTGCCGCCTTGCCCGTCCAACGTACCGCCCCAATCTGTGAGCCCCTCCTCTGCTCCCGGTTCTCTCCGTGGGTCTCCGTGTCCTCCGTGGTGAACTCCTGCCGCGGAAGCACTACCACGGAGGCACGGAGTTGCACGGAGAAAATCGGGAGAGGCGGTGCGTTGACACGGCTGGATTCCCGCTTCCGCAGTATGAGCCGGGTATGGAGGCGGTTCGATCGGCAGCGCGCTAAGTGCGGTTGGCGCCCCTCAACTCTCGACTCTCAACTCCCTCATCTCCGTGGGTCTCCGTGCCCTCCGTGGCGAACTCCCGCCGCATGGCCGCCGGCCAAGCGGGCCGGCGAATCCGCCGAGCCCCGAGCTGAATCTGGTATAATAGCCGGCGGGAAATAGGAAGATTCCCGATCCCCCGCGTTCGCGGAGGACAGGTGGAGAGGAGCAGGGAAGCGCTATGGTTACTTTGACGCCCGTAGCGGTCGAGAAGGTGAAGGAGATCATGACTCAGCAGAGTCCGGCGCCGGCCGGATTGCGGGTGGCCGTGATCGGCGGCGGCTGCTCCGGATTCAGCTATCACATGGCCTTTGAGAATCAGAGCGGGGACTCCGACAACGTCTACGAATTTGGCGACCTGAAAGTGATGGTCGATCAGATGAGCGAGATGTACCTCGACGGCTCGGAAATCGACTACGTGGAATCGCTCGAGGGCGCGGGATTCAAGTTCAATAATCCCAATGTCCGCAACACCTGCGGCTGTGGCTCTTCCTTCAGCGTCTAGTTCGCCCCTCTTCGGGCCCTGCGGGCCGGCCCCCTCGAGGCGAGGGGGCTTTTTGTTTGCCTTGCCGTCGCGGCCCGGGCGCCCCCGCGGCAGGTTCCCAGGCTCCCAACGATGAAGATCGCCCTCACCCAGATCAATCCCACCGTCGGCGATTTCGCCGGGAACGCCGCTCGAATTCTCGAGTTTGCCGGGCGGGCGAAGCAGCAGGGAGCCGACTTGGCGGTCTTCTCGGAGCTCTGCCTCTGCGGCTACCTTCCCAACGATTTGATCGAGCGGCCCGACTTCCTCGACCGCAACGCCAGCGAACTGGCGCGCCTGGCGGCGGAACTGCCTCTTCCCAGCGTGGTCGGCTACGTGGGCCGCACGCGAAACCACACGGGGAAACCCGCGGCAAACTGCGCCGCGATCCTGGCGGGCGGGAAGGTGGTCTTCGAGCAGCAGAAGATGCTCCTGCCCACCTATGACGTTTTCGACGAAACCCGCTATTTCCAGCCTGCCGAGCGGCAATCGGTTTACCCTTTCTGCGGCCGCCAGATCGGCCTCACGATCTGCGAGGACGTTTGGAACGACAAGACTTTCTGGGCCAAACGGCTATACGACCGCGATCCGGTAGCCGAACTCACGGCGCAGGGCGCCGATCTCTTTCTGAACGTCTCCTCCTCCCCCTTCGCCCTGGACAAGCGGACGCTGCGGGAAGACATGCTCGGCGCGATCGCCCGGGCGCGGCGCGTGCCGGTGGTTTACGTGAACCAGGTGGGGGGAAACGACAGTTTGGTTTTCGATGGATCGAGCACGGCCCTCGGGCCCGACGGAAGGGTCGTTGTCCAGGCGGCGGCTTTCGAGGAAGACCTGGTGGTATTCGACGTGGCGGCGGGAAGCGGGGAAGTGCGCGAGCAGCCGGCGTCGGAACTCGAGAGCGTCTACCGAGCGCTGGTGCTGGGCACCCGGGACTACGTCCGCAAGTGCGGCTACCAGAGGGTGGTGATCGGGCTGAGCGGCGGAATCGATTCGTCGCTCGTGGCGGCGATTGCCGTCGAGGCGCTGGGCGCGGAAAACGTTCTGGGCGTGGCGATGCCCGGTCCCTATTCCTCTCCGGGCAGTTTGCGCGACGCCGCTCTCCTGGCGGAGAATTTGGGAATCCGTTTCGAGCGGCTTCCCATCGGCAAGCTCTTCGAGTGCTATCGCGCGGCGCTCGATCCCGCCTTCAGCGGACTGGCCGAAGACGCCACCGAGGAGAATATCCAGGCTCGCATCCGCGGGAATTTGCTGATGGCCCTCTCGAACAAGTTCGGCAGCCTCGTTCTCAGCACCGGCAACAAGTCGGAAGTGGCCGTGGGATACTGCACCCTGTACGGCGATATGGCCGGCGGTTTGGCCGTGATCTCCGATATTCCCAAGACCATGGTCTACGAGCTGGCCCACTGGGTGAACGACCGCACGAGCGTCATCCCCGCCGCCGTCCTCGCCAAGCCGCCTTCGGCCGAGCTGCGCGCCCATCAGACGGACCAGGACACGCTCCCGCCTTATGAAGTGCTCGACCGGATCCTCAAGGCCTACGTCGAGGATCTCCAGAGCGCGGAAGAGATCGCCGCGCATTTCGGCTACCCGCTCGAACTCGTGCGGGAAATCGCCACGCGCGTCGATCGCAACGAGTACAAGCGGAAACAGGCCCCGCCGGGACTCAAGGTGACCGCGAAGGCCTTCAGCGTAGGCCGGAGGCTTCCCATCGCTCAGAAGTACTTTACGTGAAGGCGCTGTCCCGAAACTTCGGGACGGCCGAAAGGATGCGCTATGAAGAGAACCCTTCTCGCCGGAGTGGTGGCCGGCCTGCTGCTCGCCGGAGTGGCCCTCTGGGCCCGCCAGCAGTCGGCAGTGGCGGCAACCCCAGCCGCGATCGAGCGCCGGGTGGAGAGCTACCTGCGCAAGGTCTACGCGCTGGGAACCGAATACCAGGTCACGGCCAGCGCGCCGGCGCCCTCGCCGCTCCCTGGCATCTACTCGATCCCCGTGACGGTCACCGTGCAGAATCACCCTCAGAGCCTGGTGGTCTACGTCAGTCATGACGGCAAGTACATCTTTTCGGGCTTGTCGAACATGCTCCTCGATCCCTTCGCTTCCGCTCGCCAGAAGCTCGAGGCTTCCATCGACGGCCACCCCTACGTCGGCCCCGCCAAGGCCTGCGTGAACGTGGTCGAGTTCAGCGATTACGAATGCCCCTACTGCCGCCAGGTCCAAATGCTGCTCAACCAGCAGATCGAGCCCCAGTTCCCCAAGGTCCGCTTCACCTTCGTCAATTTCCCCCTCACCCAGATTCATCCCTGGGCCATGAACGCCGCCCTCGCCTCGCGTTGCGCGTTCCAGCAGAACCCGGCTGACTTCACTAAGCTTCGCAACTCCATCTTCGACAACCAAACGCAATTCACCCCCGAAAACGCCTCCGCCACGCTCACCAAACTTCTGACCCAGGCCGGTCTCAATGCCAGCTCCGTCCAAGCTTGCATGCAAGCTCCCGCCGCACAAAAAGCCATCCAGGACGACATCGGGTTAGGGAACAGCGTCGGCGTGAGCGCCACGCCTACCCTGTTCGTGAACGGACGTGCCTGGGTGCCGGGCAATGGGCCGGCGATCCAGCAATTGATTGACTACGAGCAGCAGCAGTGCCCGGGAGCGAGCCATACGGCGGGGCCCTCTCCCAAGTGAACATAATGCACCTTATCGGACGCACTAGAAACCCGCCCGTTGTGGCGGCAGGCTTCAGAATCTGTGTGGCAACGCGAAAAGGTGCGAATTCCACAGCCCTGGCGCAAATTTCGTGCGTTGTCCGCAAACGACTTGCGCGAATCTATGAAAAATACAAACTGTG
>JAJYLB010000061.1 GCA_021788095.1 Acidobacteriota bacterium
TTCGTGCGTTGTCCGCAAACGACTTGCGCGAATCTATGAAAAATACAAACTGTGGAAATGCCAGTTGCCACACAGACTCTTCAGAATCTGTGTGGCAACGCGAAAAGGTGCGAATTCCACAGCCCTGGCGCAAATTTCGTGCGTTGTCCGCAAACGACTTGCGCGAATCTATGAAAAATACAAACTGTGGAAATGCCAGTTGCCACACAGACTCTTCAGCCTGTGGTCTTCGTTTTCTCGGGTGGCGGGGACACAGTCTGAAGCCTGTGCCACTTGGCTCCAGCCAGGAGGCTCGGCCGGGCCGAACCCGCTCCGACAGGCCGCCACGAGCACTCTCCCCGGAGCGGGCAAATGGGCGGTGTTCGCACTGGTTCTCGTGGGGGCGGCGGCATCGCTCGGCGCGCAGGATCGCCGCCACGTGACTCGGCCGGCTTTCCCGCCCGCTTGCTCCACGCTGCGGGCGGCGCTGGTCGTGGCCTGCCCTGGGCGGCGGACCCTGCCGGACGGGGATGAGCGCAGGGAAGACACCGCGCGCATCCAGCAGGCAATCGACGCCTGCCCGGCGGGCCGGGCGGTGATTCTCGCACCCGGCGGCCAGCGCAACGCATTTCTCTCCGGTCCGCTCGCCTTGCGCGCGGGTGTCACCCTGCTCGTCGGCCGCGGCGCCATTCTTTTCGCCTCCCGCAATCCTCGCGATTACGACCTCTCACCCGGCAGTTGCGGTATCGTCAACCGCAGGGGCCGGGGCTGTAAACCGCTGATCGGCGTCGAGGGCGCCCCGCACGCCGCGGTGATGGGCGAAGGCGCGATCGACGGGCGAGGCTGGGCGGACCTCTTGGGCCAAAAGGCCTCCTGGTGGGATTTGGCGCAGAAGGCCAAACGCGAGAATCTCGCCCAAAACTGCCCGCGGCTCATCGTGGCCTCCCATTCCGACGATTTCACCCTGTACCGCATCACCCTCCGAAACTCGCCGAATTTCCATGTGTTTTACTCCCAGGGAGACGGCTTCACCGCCTGGGGAGTGGTCATCGACACGCCCAAGACCGCCCGCAACACCGATGGCATCGATCCCTCCTCCGCCACCGATGTCACCATCGCCGATTCCTACATCCACGCCGGCGATGACAACGTCGCGATCAAGGCCGGAGCCGCCGGGCCCTCCTCCCACTTCACCATCACTCACGACCATTTCTATACCGGCCACGGAATGTCGATTGGCAGCGATACGAACGGCGGGGTATCGGCAGTCCGCGTGAGCGACCTGACGATCGACGGGGCCGACAACGGCATTCGCATCAAATCGAACGTGAGCCGAGGCGGGCTCGTGGAAGACGTCGTTTACAGTGATGTGTGCATCCGCGATACGCGGCATCCGCTCCTGCTCGACACTCATTATCCCTTCTACGGCCAGGCGCGGAACCTCGTGCCCGTCTTCCACAATATCGTCCTGCGCGGCGTCCGGATTCTGGGTTCGGGCAAGATCACCCTCGATGGCTACGACGCGGCCCACCGGCTGGGTCTCCAGCTCGATAACGTGACGCTGGCGAATCCACGCTTGGTCACCGTTGTCGCCGGCCACGCCGACATCGCCCTCGGGCCCGGGCCGGTGAATTTCCGGATTTCCGGGCCGGACGTGCACCTGATCGGGGTGGGGACCGGCTACGGCGGCGGTTCGCGGACTCAAGAGCGCCGCGTGCGGAGGGTTCGCGGTCTCGGCCGCCCCATCGATTGCTCGGGGAAGTTCGTTCCCCTGCCCAAACGCTGAAAGAGGGGTGAGGTTGAGGTGATGAGCGGAAATCGATTACCGGCGTGCCGAGGGATTCCAACCGTCGCTACCCGCGAGGAACCTTCTTGGCATGAATGCGGCCGCTTCCGCCTCGGTGAGCTTCTTGGCCCAGGGAACCCGTTTCGCGAGAGAGGCGCCGGGGCCCGAGGAGTGGTATTCGGCGAACCAGGCGGTCTTATCGTAATCCGTGCCGTGCCAATTGTCCCAGCCTTCCGGAAGAATCTGCGCGCCCAGCCAGCTATCGAGGAAAATGACGCGGGCGTATGGGCGCCAGGGCCGGCCCAGGTAGACGTGATTCACGCCGGGCGCTGCGGTGAGTTTTGCGCGGTAGAAAACGTAACCGCCCGGGCCGTCGGGCGTCGTCCTGCCTTCGGCGGTAACGTAGCCGCGCCCCACGGTTTCGATCGTGCAGCGATCGAAAACGGCCCGCGCATCGCCGAAAATGAAATCCACCGCGCCTTGGATGAAGCACCGATCGTAATACTGGCGGCCGGATTCGGCGTACAAGGTATCTTGCCAGCCGATCAGCCGGCAGTTTCGCAAGACCGCGCGATCGGACTCGAGGCCCAGCGCCACGGCTTGCGAACCCGGGCCGTAGGAATTCTCGATGGTGAGATCGGAAGCCTCGAAACCGGCGCCTTGGGCGTCCACGGTGCTGCTGAAAAACGTGCCTCCCGCCCGGGCCGCGCTCATGTTATAGGTGATAACGGTATCGCCCGCATGCTTGCCCAACCCCACCAGGCTGACTCGCGCCCTGCTCTCGGGAATGCGAACACGCTCGCGGTAAGTCCCCGGCCGGATCAGAACGATCAGCCGGCCGCGGCCCTCGGGAGGAGCGTGATCGATGGCCTGCTGGACGGTGCGGAAGTCTCCCGTTCCGTCCGCGGCCACCACCACGCGAACCACAGGCGGCGTCGCGGAAACGGAGAGAAGGCGGGCGGCTCCGCCCGCTCCCCACACGAACCCCAAGAAGAGCGCCAGGCGGCGAACGCTTCCGGCGGGCCAAGTCATAGCGGGATCCTCCCTGGAATGGTCGCGGCCCTCCATCTTGAAACAGTTCCGTTATCGGAGGCAATTGTGTCAGAGGACAATCTACCGTGAATACGCGCCGTCGGTTCTTGAAAGCGATGGTCGCGGGAATCGCCACGGCGCTTGGCCCCGCCGCGGGCTTCCGCGCGGAGAGCCTGGGCGCCGCGGTCGCGCCCCAGGCCGGGCCCCGGCCATCGCTCGACCCCTGGACCGAGCTTCCACGAATCCTCAGCCGCATCCGTCCTCCGCGGTTTCCCGACCGCGCCTTCGAGATCCGCCGCTACGGCGCGGTGGGCGACGGCCATACCGACTGCACGGAAGCGTTTCGCCGTGCGATCGAAGCGTGCCATCAGGCGGGCGGAGGGAGGGTGGTGGTGCCTGCGGGGACCTTCCTCACCGGCGCGATTCACCTGTTGAGCCGCGTCAATCTCCACCTCGTCGAGGGCGCCACGATCCGCTTCAGCCGGGATCCGCGAAACTATCCGCTGGTGTTTACGCGCTACGAGGGGATCGAATTGATGAATTTCTCTCCTTTCGTCTACGCGTTCGCACAGGAAGACATCGCCATTACCGGGCCCGGAACGCTCGATGGCCAAGCCGATTCGGACCACTGGTGGAATTGGGTCGGAGCGCCGAGATTCGGCTGGCGGCCGGGCATGCCGAACCTGGCCAAGGACCGCGAACGCCTGCACGAATTGGGCGCGAAGGGGACGCCGGTGAAGGACAGGGTCTTTGGCTTGGGGCACTACTTACGTCCCAACTTCGTCCAGCCCTACCGCTGCCGGAACGTGCTGATTGAGGGAATCACGATTCTCAACTCGCCCATGTGGAATCTGCACCCCACCCTGTCCGAGAATGTGATCGTCCGCGGTGTCACCGTGCGGAGTTCCGGCCCCAATACCGATGGCTGCGATCCCGAATCGTGCCGGGACGTCCTGATCGAAAACTGCGTTTTCGAGACCGGCGACGATTGCATCGCGATCAAGTCCGGCCGCGACAACGACGGCCGGCGCCTCCACGCGCCCACCGAGAACGTGGTCATTCGCGGCTGCCGCATGCTGCGCGGGCACGGAGGGGTAACCGTGGGCAGCGAGATTTCCGGCGGCGTTCGCGGCATCTACGCCGAGCGATGCCGCATGGCCGGCCCGGAGCTGTACGACGCGGTGCGCCTCAAGAACAATACGATGCGCGGCGGCCGGCTCGAGCGGATTTACGCCCGCGACATCCGCGCCGAGCAGGTATCCAACGCCGGCCTTTCGATCGACGATAGCTACGGGCACGGCGCCGGCGGGACGTTCGTTCCGGTCGTTCGCGACGTCGAGTTGCGGAACGTCCAGGTCGGCCGGGCGCGCTACGCGCTTGATCTCCGCGGGCTTCCGAGCGCTCCCATCGAGAACGTGCGGCTCATCGATTGCGATTTCCCGCACGCCGACCACCCCAGCGTGGTGCAATACGTGGACGGGCTCGTTCTGCGCGGCGTTCGGATCAATGGCAAGCCGGCCGGCACGGTACGCGGACCCGGGTCACCGCCCGGTTCGGGCGAGCCGCCTCGCGGGGGAGAATGAGGGAAGCCATGGCGTTCATTCATGACGATTTCCTTCTGCAAACCGAAACCGCGCGGCGCCTCTATCACCGCTACGCGGAGGGCCAGCCGATCCTCGATTTCCACTGCCATCTGCCGGTCCGCGACATCGCGGAAAACCGCCGTTTCCGCAACCTGACGGAGATAGGGCTCGAAGGCGACCATTACAAATGGCGCGCCATGCGCGCCAGCGGCGTCCCCGAGCGCTTCTCGACCGGAGACGCCGATCCCTACGAAAAGTTCCTCGCTTGGGCGCGCACCGTTCCGCGCACCCTGCGCAATCCGCTCTTTCACTGGACCCATCTCGAGCTGGCCCGCTACTTCGGCATCGACGACTTGCTCGACGAAGCCACCGCCCCGGCGATCTGGGAGAAAGCGAACCGGTGCCTGGCCGAAGACGACCTCTCGACGCAAGGCATTCTCGAGAAATTCCGCGTCGCCGTCGTCTGCCCCAACGAAGACCCGGCCGCGTCGCTCGAGCCTTACGAGCGCCTGGCCCGTTCGCCACTCCGCACCCAGGTCCTGCCCGCCTTCCGGCCCGATAAGGCGCTCCAGGTGCGCGATCCGAAGGCGTTTCGCGAGTGGACGGACCGGCTCGAAGCGAACGCAGAGGTCGAAATCCGCGGCTTCGCCGGCTTCCTCGACGCCCTCCGCAAGCGCCACGACGATTTCCACCGGCACGGCTGCCGCCTCTCCGATCACGGCCTCGACGTCTGCTTCCCCGCTCCCGCCACTGAGGCCCAGGCGGCCCGGACGTTCGCCAAGGTGCGCCGGGGCAAGCCGGTGGCGCGGGAAGAAGCCTCGCGTTTCGCCGGCTTTCTCATGCTCTTCTTCGGCCGTCTCGACGCGGAAAAGGGGTGGACGAAGCAACTGCATTTCGGCGCCCTCCGCAACGCCAATACGCGGATGCTCCAGGAGCTGGGGCCGGACACCGGCTTCGATTCCATCGGCAACTGGGCCCACGCCCCCGCCCTCGCTGCCTACCTCGATCGGCTGGAACGCGAGAACAGCCTGCCGAAAACGATCCTCTTCAATGCCAACCCCGCCGACAACTACGTCTTTGCGACCATGGCGGGAAATTTCCAAGGGCACGGCGTGGCCGGCAAGATCCAATTCGGCAGCGGCTGGTGGTTCCTCGACCAGAAGGAAGGAATCGAGTGGCAGCTCAACGCCCTCTCGCAGTGCGGGCTCCTATCCCGATTCGTGGGCATGGTCACCGATTCGCGCTCCTTCCTCTCCTTCCCGCGGCACGAATATTTCCGCCGCGTGCTGTGCAATCTGCTGGGCGAAGAGGTGGAGAAGGGCCTGGTGCCGGATAACGAAGCGCTGCTCGGCGAGACGATCCAAGGTATCTGTTACGAGAACGCTCGCGCCTATTTCGCCCTGCCCGCGCGGCGGAAGCCGGAGCTGGCGCACGCGCCTCCGCGCACCGGGTCGAGACGAGCTTGAAACCCGCAAGCCTCTGACGGGGTGCTGAAAAAGGCCATGGCTCAAGACAACTCCTCCCTTCCCGCCAACTCTCAGGCGGGGGCCGCCGCGGGCGCCGCCGCCCGGCGCACGCCTCTTGCCTCCACTCCCTTCGCCGGCCAATTCCGTTGGGCGATCTGCGCCCTGCTCTTTTTCGCCACCGTCATCGCGTACATCGACCGGGGCGTGATCGCCTATCTGAAGGACTACCTGGAAAAGACGGTCGGATTCAACAGCATCCAATACGGCCACATGACTGGCGCGTTCCTCTTCGCCTATGCTATCGGCTTTGTCTTCGCTGGCCGGTTCACCGACCTGCTGGGCACGCGAAAAGGATTCGCCTACGCGATGGCCCTCTGGAGTATCGCCGCGATGCTCCCGGGAGCAGCGCATTCGGCCCTGGCGTTCGGCGTCGCGATGTTCATCCTCGGCTTGGGCGAGGCGGCGAACTTCCCCGCTTGCATCAAGACGATCGCGGAATGGTTTCCGAAACGGGAACGCGCCCTCGCTACGGGCATCTTCAATTCCGGAGCCAACGTTGGCAACATCGTCGTGCCAATGATCGTGCCGCTCCTCACGCTCACCTTTAGCTGGCGCGGGGCGTTTGTGGCGACGGGCGCCCTGGGATTCCTCTGGCTGGCGCTGTGGCTCTGGCTCTACGCGAAGCCGGAAGAGCACCGCTGGGTCCGGCCGGAAGAACTCGCCTTCATCCAAAGCGATCGGGAGGAGAAAGTTCCCGGTGTGCCTTGGAAACGGCTCTTCCCTCGAAAAGAGACCTGGGCGTTCGCTCTCGGCAAGTTTCTCACCGACCCGATCTGGTGGTTCTACCTGTTTTGGCTGCCGGGCTATCTCCAGCGCACATTCCACTTGAATCTCGCTCAAAGCCAAGCGCCCGTTGTCGCCGTGTACGTTTTCTCCATCGGCGGGAGCGTGGGCGGCGGCTGGATCTCCTCGATCCTGCAGAAGCGGGGCCGCAGCGTGAATTTCGCGCGCAAAACCGCCTTGCTGGTCTGCGCCCTCGCGGTGGTACCCGTGGTTCTGGCGCCGTACGTCCACAGTTTGTGGCTGGTGGTGGGACTCGTCGCTCTGGCGGCGGCCGCCCATCAGGGTTGGTCCGCCAATCTCTTCACCCTGCCTTCCGACACCTTCCCCAAGGCGGCGGTGGCCAGCGTCGTGGGAATCGGGGGCATGGTGGGCGCCGCTGGCGGAGTGTTATTGCAGGTGGCCACCGGCTACATCGTGGCTTTGACTCACAGCTACCTCCCGCTCTTTGTGATTGCGTCTTCCGCCTATCTCCTCGCCCTTTTGGTGATTCACGCGCTCTCCCCGCGACTCGCCCCCGCCCAGGTCTCCCGGCCGTAAGAGGAAACCAGCTCGATCCCGGCTTGCTCGAGCGCCACGCACACGCGGCAATCGCAGCGGCGGGAAATTCTCGAGTGATAAAGGGATGAAAGAAAATGCATGAAATCCCGGCAAACGCGCTCCGCTGTTTCCAACTGCAAGTCACCCAAGGGGTTACACAGGAATGGTCCTCTTGCAACTTTTTGCAAGCGACTGAATATCACGCCGGCCGAAGCGGGGTCGGGGCTCGGAACCCGTAAGTGGCATTTGTTTGCGGGGGTCGGAGCGGAACTTGTCCCGGCGAGCCGGGAGCTCCGACATCCAACCCGCTGACAAGTCAGGGGTTTCAACCCCTGAAACTGGCTGGGGCGTTTTGCAGCTATTTCCGGGACATGACACTAAACATCTTCTAGCGGCGACATGGTAAAGACTGAACCGAGTTTTACTGTCCAGAGGGGTAGGGGCGGCGTCCGCCACGGCGGATCGCCCCTACGGCCTCGACGGTTTGAGGCGAAGCTTCGCTAGTGCATAACCCGCTTCGGATCGCCCCCGCAGAAACATCCGGGGCGCGAACGGCGCGCTTCAGCGGCTAAAGCCCCCTGAATTTGGCCCTCTTGCGGCACGGCTTCCCGGCCAAAGACGCCCGGACCCGCCGCGGCGGAGCGGAGCTGGGCCACTGCCTTTCATTCGTGCCGCAGTGCCACGAGCGGATCGATCTCCGTCGCGCGCCGCGCCGGCAGGAATCCCGCGAGAAACGCGGCGGCAAGCAGTACGGCGCCGGCAAGCGCGAATGTCCACGGATCGTCCGGCGTCGTCTGGAAAAGCAGGCTGCGCATGTAGCGCGTCAGCGCGAGCGCGCCGGGGACGCCCATCGCAATCCCCAAAAGCGCCAGCAGCAGCGTCTTGGCGATAATCATGCGCATCACCGCACCCTTTTCCGCCCCCAGCGCCAGGCGAATGCCGATTTCGTGCGTCCGCTCGGCCACCGAATAGGAAATCACGCCGTAAATGCCCAGCGCCGCGAGCAGCAGGCCCACGAAGGCGAAAGCGGCGAGCAGCGCCGCATCGAAGCGCGGGGTCGCTACTTGCTGGCCCAGCAGGTGCTCCATCGTCGCCACATCAAAGACCGGCAAATCGCTATCCAGATCTTCCACCTGCTGCCGCAGCGCCGGCACGATCGCCAGAGGATTGCCTCTCGTTCGAGCGAGCAGCAGGAACGACGCCTCAGGATTCTGCGCATAGGGGAAGTAGACCACGGGTAAGCCGAGCCCGTCCTGGCTATCCGCGACGACGCCCACGATCGTCATCCAGTCTGTGCGAGGGCCCGGCACCAGACCCTTGGCAAGCTTCTGGCCCAGGGGATCGGTGTGCGGAAGAAACCAGTGGTCGAAGGTTTCGTCCACGATAGCCACCTTTTCGCTTGTGGGCGTGTCGGTCGGCTGGAAATCGCGGCCCTCGACAAGCCGAATCCCCGCTGTTTTGAAAAAGCCGGGACTCACGGTACTGAGGGAAGCCCCCATGAATGGCAATCGCCCGCCATACCGCACCCCTGGCCGAGCTGGATGGCCCTCAATCTGTAGAACGGCTCCGCCGTTCGGCCGGAGCGTTACGGGGATGATGCCGGCGGCTGCCGCCGCGGCGACTACACCCGGCAACTGCTTCGCGCGACCAAGTAGGGCCCCCTCAAATTCCATTTGCTGTTCCGGGCTGGTGTAACTCGCCTGCGGCAGAGCGATTTGTGCGGTGAGCAACCTGTGCGGATTGAAGCCGAGGGGCACGCTCGTGAGCCGAATGAAGCTGCGAACGAGCAAGCCCGCGCCAATCGCCAAAACGAGCGTCAGCGCGATTTCGACGGAGACGAGCGCGCTCCGCAACCGCTGATGCCGGCGCCCCGCGCCCGTTCGTCCACCCTCCTTGAGCGCTTCGGTCGTCCGCAGCCGCCACGCCGCGCGCGCCGGCGCGAGCCCCGCCAGTATCCCCGCCAGCGCCGCCACCGCCAGCGTAAAGCCGAGAACCCGCAAGTCGATCGCCGCATCACGCACGCGCGGGATATCCGCCGGGCCGAGGCTGCGCACCAAAACCACCATGGCGTAAGCGATTGCGATACCCGCCAAGCCGCCCAAAAGGGCCAGCAGCACGTTTTCGGTGAGCAGTTGCCGCGCGACGCGCCGGCGATGCGCACCTAGCGCCACGCGCACCGCGATCTCCTTTTCCCGCGCTACGGCCCGCGCCAGCGCCAGATTCGCCACGTTGACGCAGGCAATCAGCAACAAGAAACCGACCGCGCCCCAGAAGATCAGAAGTCTCTGCCGGTCGTTTCCCACGATGGAGTCGTGGAGCGAGACCAGGGTCACGCGCTCGTCACCGAAGTGGAGACCATAGGGAGTGCGTCCCTTGATTGTCCGCAGATTCGCCTGCGCCTCGGGCAAGCTGACTCCTGGTTTGAGCCTCCCGAGGACGTTCGACATCACGTAGGAAATGGAGACTAGCTTGCCGTTCGAACCCAGCTTGAGCGTGCTGAAACTCTTGAGGGGCAGCATCAGGGCGACGGGAGGGTTACCAAAGTTCCAGGACGAGTAGGGAAACTCGAAGCTCCTTGGCATCACGCCGACGACGGTGTAGAGCCTGTCGCTCAGATGAATCTCTTGGCCGATAACTTTCGGATTCGCTCCGAACCGGTCACGCCATAGCCCATACGTGAGGATCGCTATGTCGGGCCCGCCCTGTCGCGTCTCGGAAGGGAAAAACGCGCGGCCAAGCATCGGCCGAACGCCAACGACGCCAAAGAAGCCCGAGCTGACCTTCGCGACCTCCAGCCGCTCGGCCGTTCCCGCACCAGTCAGCGTCATTCCTTCCTCGCTATCGGCGCTGATGGCCGCGAAGGTCTTGTTCTGCTGCTCCCACGGCCTGAAGGTAAATTCGTCCTCGCCGCCGGCGGCGACGATCCTCCCAGGATTCGGATAGGGGAGGCGGAAAAAGAGCGTGCTGTCGATAATGCTGAAAACGGCGGTATTCGCGCCGATGCCGATGGCCATCGTCAGGATTGCGGCAGCGGCGAAGCCGCGGTTTCTGGCCAGAAGGCGCGAGCCGTAAAGGGCGTCGCGCCAAATGCCGGCCAAGAAGCCGGCGAATCCGCGTTGGGTGGCGCGGCGCTCGGCCCCGCGCTCGGCCAACAAATCGAGCGGCGGGATTCGGCCCGCAGGCGATTCGCGCGCCGCCGCTGCGAGGGCTTCCCAATCCGCCACGTGCGCGGCTGCGGCAGCCTCCGCTTCCGCCTCGTCCGACCCGCTCCCCAGCGCTTCGCGGTACACCTCTTCGAGCTGGCCGGCGATCTCCTCGACGATTTCCTCCGCGCGCTCGGGCCGCAGATCGCCGAGCCGCAGCCGCTCCCGCACGTAAGCCGGCCAGTCCCGCATGGCTCCAACATACTTTATTGAAGTATATTAGTCAAGCTCGAAGTCGCCTTCCCCGCCAGCCCGCGAAAAGTCTCACCCTCAAAATGGCAAACCGCTGAAAACGCATGCCTTAACCAAGAAATATCTCGACACAGTCTCACCTTCACCTGCCCATTGCGTCCTCCGCGCTCAGGTGATACGTTGTCGGGCGGGCCGAAGCCCCTATTGGAAATACGGGCTGTGACTTAAGTTCGCTCGCTCCTCGGCGTTGCAGCCTACGCTTCCCACTCGGAGGTGTCTACGCCTGGCAACGCGATTCCCGCCATCGACTTCATGTATTACGTCGCCACCGAAGAGTTCATGCGCCGGTGGGACGAAGCCAAGAAGGGCGAGCTGCTCTGCCGCATGGAACGTTCGATCGGCGGCCTGCCCCGCTATCCAACGATCGAAGACATGCTGGCCTGCATGGACGAGGCCGGCGTCGAGAAGGTCTTCATCACCCAGTGCAAGATGTGGTCCTACTGGCGCAAATGGATGTACATGGACACGCAGCTTGAAGACGTGCTCCAGTACACCGAGCGCTATCCGGACCGCTTCGTCGGCCTGGCCGGCTACAATCCCTTCCGCATTCGCGAAAGCCTCGCCGAAATCGAAACCGCCGTCACCCGCCACGGCTTCAAGGGCGTCTACGTCCACATCTACGGCTTCGACATCCCGCTCGATGACCGGAAGATGTATCCGCTCTACTCGCTCGCGGAGGGCCTGAACGTCCCCGTATCCCTCCAGGTCGGGCACGTCCTCGAGGCCATGCCGAGCGAGGGCGGCCGGCCCATGCTGCTCGATCGCATCGCCTGCGATTTCCCGAAGCTGAAGCTGATCGGCGCGCACACCGGCTGGCCCTGGGTCGATGAGTTGCTCTCGGTCTGCTACAAGTGGGACAACGTCTGGTTCGGCATCGACGCCTGGATGCCCAAATATCTCTCGCCGCAGATCATCCAGTTTTTGAACAGCCGGTTGGGTCGCGACCGCTGCCTCTGGGGCACGAACGGCCTGCCGTGGAAGGAGAGTCTCGCCCAGGTGGAACAGCTCGGCTTGAAGGAAGAGGTGAAGCGCAAGCTGCTCCACGATAATTCCGTCGAGGTCTTCGGCCTCGCGTCCCGGGCGGCCGCGGGCCAAACGGCTGCCGCGGCCGAAGGGCAGCGATGAGCCCGGCGAATACGGTCGCGGCCAAGCCGCTCGAAGGAAAGAAAGCGATTGTCACCGGCGGCGCCCGCGGCATCGGCCGCGGCATCGTCGAGGCGCTGGCGCGGGCCGGGGCAGACGTGACGGTCGGCGATTTCCTGGCCGAGGAAGCGACGCGCACCGCCGAAGCCGTTCGCCGCGAAACCGGCCGCGACGTGGCGGCCGTGCGCACGGATGTGACGCGGCTCGAAGACGCGATGGCGCTGCGCGATGCCGCCCTCCAGGCCATGGGCCGCATCGACATCCTCGTCAACAACGCCGGCTGGGACCATCTCATCCCGTTCCTGAAATCCACACCCGAGGAATGGCAGCGGGTCATCGGAGTGAATTACCTCGGCGTGATCCACACCTGCTACGCCGTGTTGCCGCACATGGCCGAGCGGAAGCAGGGCGCGATCGTCAATATCAGCTCCGATTCGGCCCGCGTCGGCTCGCTCGGCGAGGCCGTCTATTCCGGCGCCAAGGCCGCCGTCGTCGCCTTCTCCAAAACGCTCGCCCGCGAGCACGCGCGCGACGGCATCCGCATCAACGTCGTCTGCCCCGGCCTGGTGGATACGCCGCTGCTCGCGGAAATCCAGTCGCAGGATTTCGGCCGCAAGGTGATCGGCGCGGTCACCTCCGCCATCCCCTTCAAGCGGCTCGGCCGGCCGGAAGACGTCGCTCCCCTGGTCGTCTTCCTGGCTTCCGATGCCGCCGGTTACATCACCGGCCAGGTGACGAGCGTGAGTGGAGGACTCACGATGGCCGGATAAGCCACATGCCTGCCGCCACGGAAAATCTGATCGAACGGTGCCGGGAGATCGTCGAGGATCTCCAGATGGGGGAAGTGCGCCGCTGGAAGGAGCAAAATCCCGGCGCCGCGGCCATCGGCTATTTCCCCGTCTACGCCCCCATGGAACTGATCCACGCCTCCGGTTTTCTCCCCGTCGGCCTGAACGGCGCCGGCGATCGCCTCGATCTGCAATACGCCGACGCCCGTTTCGGTTCCTTTATCTGCTCGATCGTAAAGACCACACTCGAAATGGGGCTCACCGGTTACCTCGACCCGCTCGACGGCTTGCTCTTTTCCGGCATCTGCGATTCGGCGCGCAACCTCGCCTTCGTTTTCCAGCGGAATTTCCCGCAAAAATACGTGGATTTCCTGCACCTGCCGCAGAATCCCTCTTCGAGCGCGAGCGCCGGCTTCCTCAAGGCCGAATACCTGCGCCTGGCCGCCCAACTCGAAAAGCTCGGCGGCCGCAAGCTCGCGGACGACGCGCTGCGCGCCTCGATCGCCGCCTACAACGAGAACCGGGCTCTGCTCGGCGATCTCTACGCGCTCCGAGCCTCGAACCCGCACCAAGTCCGCACGTCCGACCTCTACCTGCTCCAGCGCGCCGGCAATTTCCTGCCCGTCGAAACCCACAACGAGTGGCTTTCCCGCGCCCTCGCCGATATCGCCGATCGCCAAGCCAAGCCGCGCGACAGCGTCCGCATCGTGATCGAGGGCTCCTTCTGCGAGCAGCCCCCGCTCGACCTGATCCGCCTGGTCGAGGACGCCGGCTGCTACGTCCTCGACGACGATTTCCTCCTCGGCCGCCGCTGGTTCACCGAGGACGTGCCCGCGGGCGACGATCCGCTCGGCGCGCTGGCCGAAAGTTATCTCGACCGCTCGGTCTATTCCTCGGTGCGCCACGATTTCCGCCACCGGCGCCACAAGCTGCTCGTCGAAAAGGCGCGCCGGCTTGGCGCCGACGCGGTGCTCTTTCTGATCGCCAAATTCTGCGAACCGGCGTATTTCGACTACGTCCTCTTCAAGCGCGAGCTGGAAGCCGCCCAGATTCCCCACCTCCTGCTCGAATTCGAGGAAAAGGCCTTCACCTTCGATCGCCTGCGCATCGAGGTGGAGACGTTCGTCGAATCGCTGCTGTTCGATTGAGGAATCATGAGCGAAGCCCCGCGTTCCGAATATCGCGGCCAGATCCACCAGCAGCAGAAAGACCTGATGCTGCGCTGGTACGAGCGCCTCGAGGAATCGGCCCGCACCGGCAATCCCCCGTCCGTCGAGCTGATGATCTCCGGCAACTCGATCGAGCTGCTCGAGGGCTTCGGCGCCGTGCCCCTCTATCCTGAGGTCAACGCCCTCCAGCTCGCCATTCGCCACCTGTCGCTCGATCCGATCCTCGCGGCCGAGGAGCTGGGCTACGCCGCCGATAACTGCGCCTACGTCAAGGCCGATATCGGCGCATTGATTCGGGGGATAACTCCGGCCGGAACGCCGCTGCCCAAGCCCGCCCTCGTGCTCTGCAATTTCGTCGGCTGCAATACCTACGTGAAATGGTTCGAGCACGCCGCCGAATTCCAGGGCGTCCCGCTCGCCATGCTCGACGTGCCGTTCCTGCGCACGCCCGAGCCGCGCGCCGAGGACGTGGACTACGTCGTCCGCCAGCTCCACGAGATCGTTTGCCAACTCGAGCAGATCACCGGCCGCCGCTTCGACATGGACCGCTTCCGCGAGGCGGTGCGCTGCTCGGCGCGCGTCGAGGAAGCCTGGTCCCGCATCAAGCACCTGGCTCGCCGCACCCCTTCGCCCTTCGACGCCTATTTCGACGCCATCACGCTCATGGGGCCGCTCTACGTCTACCGCGGCAGCCCGGAAGGCGTCGCCTTTTTCGAGCTGGCGCTCAAGGAGATGGAAGAGAAAGCGGCGCGCGGCGAGGGCATCTACGACCAGGAAAAGTTCCGCGTCGTGCTCGAGGGTCCGCCGCCGTATCCCTTCTTCCGCTCCTTCCGCGACATGTTCGCCTCCTGGAAAGCCACCGCCGTCGCTTCCACCTATTCCACCGTGGGCGGTCTGTGGGAGTTCGGTTTCCGCCACGATCCCAGTCGCCCCTTCGAGTCGGTCGCGCTGCACATGCTCGCCCACAACGTCACTAACCGGAACTACCTGCAGCGCTACGAGCAGATTCGCCGCTACGTCGAGGAATGGGATGCCGACGGCATCGTCATTCATTTCGTCAAGAGCTGCCGCCTGTTTTCCGCCGGCCAGGGCGACATGCGCGACTATTTCACGCGCCAGCTCGGCGTGCCCACGCTCTACATCGAATCCGATCTCGAAGACCCGCGCTATTTCTCCGAAGCCCAGATCAAGAATCGCATGGACGCCTTTTTCGAGGCGCTCGAGCATAGCCGCTCGACCGGCACGCTGCGCCGCGGCGCCGCCGCCCTGCGCCAGCCCGCCGCCGGCGCTGGGAGCGCCCCCGGCGCGGGCGAGCGGCTCAACATTCTCCCGTGAGGCTCCGATGAGACTTGCCGCCGGAGTGGACGTCGGGTCGACGCAAACCAAAGCCGTCATCGTCGGCGACAATGGCGGCCTGCGCATGCTCGGCCGCGCTTTGGTCGATACGGGAGCTAACGTGCAGCGCGCCGCCGAGAACGGCTTTCTCGCCGCCTGCCAGCAGGCCGGCGTTTCGCCGCAGGACGTCGGCTACGTGGTCGGCACCGGCTACGGCCGCTACAAGATCACCTTCGGCAACTCCCAGATGACCGAAATCAGTTGCCACGCCCGCGGCGCCCACCACCTGTTTCCCTCGACGCGCACCGTCATCGACATGGGCGGGCAGGACTCGAAGGCGATCAGCGTCGGCGCGGAGGGCGAGGTGCTCGATTTCGTCATGAACGACAAATGCGCCGCCGGCACCGGCCGCTTCCTCGCCAATGCGGCCGAAGTGCTTGGGATCGGCCTCGACGAAATCGGCCCGCTCTCGCTCGCGGCCCGCCATCCGGTGAAAATCACCACCGTCTGCACGGTCTTCGTCGAATCCGATATCCTCTCCTACCTCGCCCAGGGCAAGAAGCCCGAAGACGTTCTCGCCGGCGTTCATCTCGCGATTGCGCGCCGAACCATCTCCCTCGCCCGCCGCGTTCCGATCGAGCAGGCCATCGTGATGACCGGAGGCGTTTCGCGGAACGTCGGCATGGTCCGCGCGCTCGAGCAGGTGCTCGGCACGAAGCTCGAAGTCGGTTCCGACGCGCATTTCGCCGGCGCGATAGGCGCCGCGCTCTTCGCCATCGAAAAGATGGGTGAGAGTTTCGAATCCGGAATCTGGAGGCCCGCCGATGCGGCTCCGGCCGGCTGAGGAGACAAACCCAACCGCCCCGACGCTGCTCGTCGCCGGCGTCGACGTCGGCTCGGGATTCACGAAGGCTGTTTTGCTCGGCTGGTACGGCGATGCCGGCGCGTCAGCGGCCGGCGCGCCGCTCGAGGAGTTGGCCTCCGAAGTGCGCATCCTCGGCCGCGGCTCGACGCGCACCGGAGTTGAGATGGAAAAGGCGGCCCGCGCTGCGCTCGACCAAGCCTGCGAAGCGGCTGGCGCCGCCTCTTCGGAAATCGGCTACGTCGCCGCCGCCGGCCTGGGCCGCTACAGCATCGGTTTTCGCGATATACAGATCACCGAAATCACTTGCGACGCCCGTGGCGCCCGCTTCCTCTATCCCCGCGCCGCTGCCGTGATCGATATCGGCAGCCAGTCGACCCGCGCCATCAGCCTCACCGAAACCGGCCGCGTCCGCCAGTTCAAAACCAACGACAAGTGCGCCGCCGGCTCCGGCAGCTTCATCGTGCGCGCCGCCCGCTACCTCCAGGTCGACCTCGAAAGCGTCGGCGATATCGCCGTCCAGGCCAACAATCCCCACCCGATCAGCAGCATCTGCGCCGTGCTCGCCGAAAGCGAAATCATCAATCACGTCTCGGCCGGGGTCACCGTGCCCAATATCCTCGCCGGCATCTACGATTCGCTCGCCGACCGCTCGGCTCTGCTGCTCAAGCGCGTCGGCCCCGTCGACGAACTGGTATTCGTCGGCGGCGTGGCCCGCCAGCAGGGCGCGGTGCGCGCGCTCGAACGCCGGCTGAAAATTCCCATCCGCGTCCCCGAGCACTGCGAATATGTTTGCGCGCTCGGCGCCGCCCTGCTCGGCCTCAAGCGCGCCCTAGCCGCCAGGCAAGCCACCGCCTGATGGGCCCAGTGGGGATGCGGCCGCCGATCCCTTATCCCTAGTTCGGATTCGCGGTCATCGTGGCGCGGCGCCCGGTGACGATCGAGAAGTACTTCATCCACTGCAAGCGGATGCCGCTCGTTTCCTCGATCAGCCTCGCGGTCGGCTTCATCCCGTGCTGGACCACCATCACCATGCCCGTGTTGAAGAGCCGCTGCGAGTGATTGACGTCGGGCACGCGCGGCCCCATGGCGTCGATCACGTTTTGAATCGTTAAGTCGAGCCGGTCGGCCTTGAAAACGCGGTGGCCGTTGGCGTCGGTGCGGACGTACTGCAGGTTCTGCAGCAGGAAGAAGCTGGGCACTTCGCTCGGCGCGATCAGGCCCATGTCGTAGAGGTCGAGATAGGAATAGCCGGTGGCGGGAACGTAGTAGTTGTCGTCCAGTTGGGTGTAGGTGCCGTCGTGATTGTCCTGCCAGACACCGCCGCCCATGATCGAAGCCTCCGTCGGACGCACGTAAGGAAACGGCACGGGCACGTTGATGCCCGCCGTCCAGTGCACGGGGCCAAGCGGAATCCGCTTGCCATTAACGAGGGCGTCGTCGTCCACGCCCCACCGGTGATCCATTTCGTGGCCGATCTGCGACATCGCGTACAGGTAGGGCGGCATCTTCCCGTCGAGCGAGATCTCATCGAGCTGCTTCTCGTAGTAGGTGACGTCGTCCGGGCTCTGCATGATGGGAGCGTTGGCCGGCGGGTATTCCTGCATCTGGATCGAGCCGGAATAGATGGGCTGCACGAATCCCCATTGGAATCTTCCCTTCGAGCAATAGGAGGATTCGCCGCGCTCGACGCTGCCGATGCCAGTGACCGGCTGGCCCGACGAGCCGCGCGGGCCGTTGCTCGGCGTCCCGGCTTCCTGGTTGTCCACGCGGAAATCGGAGTAATAAGCCAGCATATCGAAATGGTCGCCCAGGGCCTTGATCACGCTGCACGCCAGGTCGCGCGGGTCCGGCAGGTTGTAGTAGTGAAAGGCCTGGTAGGCCACGGGGAAGGGACCGTCTTTCGGCGCGATCGAGGCGAAGCGGACTTCGGGGTTGCGAAGCCCGCTGACCGAGACCGGTCGCGCGGAAATCCGCCCGGCGGGCGTATCGGACCCGGGAGCCAAAGATTCCGCCGAGATCGTGACGCTCTTCGCGCCGCCGAGATCCGGCGGCAACTGGCCCTCGATCGAGAGGGTGTTGCCGCTCACCGTCACCTGAGCCGGGCCGGGGTAGCCGGCGCGGGACGCCGGGCGCGCGACGCCCGGTCCAGACGCGAAGTAGAACGGGCCGTTGGCGCGACCGCGTCCTCCGCCAGGACCGCCCCGTCCCCGAAACCCGGCTGGGAAGCCGCGAATGGTCCAGTCGGCTTGGTGTGCGCCCGCGGCCCAATGCACGCGATAAGTAAGGGCGCTGGCGAAGGGGTTGGCGTTAGCGCCGTTGGGATTCGAACTCGCCTGGGCCGGCGCGGGACCGCCCGTCTCCAGGGTCACCTTGAGCAGCAGGTTTCCCACCGACTCGACGGTCAACTTCCGGAGATCGAGATAGGCAGGGGCGGAGGGGTTGCTTTGGCCGGTGAGCGTCGCCAGGGTCTTTTCCGCGCCGCCGGTCACCAGCGGATAGACGCCAACGATGGCGTCCTTGGCCGCAAGCTGCTTGTACGACAACTCGATTTCTCCGCTCTTGTAGAGCACGGCTTGGAATTGGTTCGTCGTCGGAACCCAGGTGAAATCCTGAATGTTGCCGTACGGCTCGGTCACATCCCACGTCAGCACCACGCGATCGGCAAGCTCGTTGACGTAGCGTTCGCCCATCATCCGCGGCTTGAAGAAGACGCAGATCGCCGGCTGCGAGTTCACCAGGTTCCCCGCCCCTTCGCTCAGCGGGGTGAACCGGCCGATGGACACGCCGGCCATTTCGCCCGCGTAACTCTGGTAGACGCCACCTCGGAATCCACCGCGCGCGCCGGCGGCGGCGGCCGCCGCCTCTTCCGGCGCAATAAAGCGGAGGGATCCGGCAACGCCCATGGAAAGCGCCGTCCACGTCTTGCCGGAGAACGGAAAAGCGAAGTTGTGAAGCGTAACGTCGGCGGTCCTGGGCTCCAGCTTCTGGCCGATGCTCGCGTCCCAATCCAGGGGAAGGTTCGCGATCCTGTAGCCCTCGGGCGTCGGTGTGAAGCGCAGAGTGCGCCCGGTGAGGTTGAAGAGGCTCGCGTGGCCCAGCGCGCCGGGATTGAGTTCCAGCAAGATCAGCTTGCCCATCACCGTCACTTTTCCGATAGACGTTCCCCGCCCCTCGCGAAACTGGGCGTGCAAGACCGTTCCCGGCAGCAGCAACAGGCAAAGCATCACGAAAAGGAAAAAGGAAATCCGATTTGTTTTGGTCATAGACTCTCCTTGAGAGCGCCCTTCGCGATCCGGCATCGGCATGCGAAGCGGGAAGCCATTCCCTTTGGCGTTGGGCACCGGCATCTCTTGCCCAATTTCACACACCCGGCATCGCTGGGAGATTGGACAACCATCCGGCTTGCGCGGTTCCAAACGCAAAAAAGAATTTAACGCCGAGCGCGCATCGCCCACACCGAACATTCCCGCGCACGCGGGAATCCAGTCGTGCCATCACACCATCCTTCTCCGTGACACACGGCCGTAAATTCTTGCCTTCCTGGCAGCCTTTTCGGCGCAGTGCCGCCTCGGCCGCGGGAGCACAGGCTTCAGAGTCTGTGTGGTAACTCGGCCTCAGTAAGCCTTCTGGGCGCGGCCGGCCCAGTTCTGGCCCTTCGCTCGCCGCGAGCCTCGGCACGCCGCG
>JAJYLB010000015.1 GCA_021788095.1 Acidobacteriota bacterium
CGTTGGGCCTGCAAAATAAAAACGGCTTCGCTGCATCCCACCACCGCACAACGAAGCCCTTTTTAATCCAAAACAACTTGCAATCCGCTGTTCTCTACGCCTCAGGATAGCCAAACACGAGAGGGGCGGCCACAAGGGCCGCCCCTACAAGCGCGCCAGGAGCGGTGTCGGTAGGGGCGGGGTTACCCCGCCCGGTCGGGGCGTGGCTGGGTGTCGGGGGCGCGGAGACCCGTTCGACTCGCTCTGCTCGCTCAGGGCAGGCCGCGCCCCTACGAGCGCGCCTGGGCACTACGGTGGGCGGGGCTCTACCCCTGTTGAGCGGTTGCGGTTAGCTGCAGCTTGCCGGCGCGCTGCTTGGCCTGCGCGATGATTTCCGCCATGACGTTCCGATAGCGGTCGAACGTGTCGTCGACCACGGTGATGGTGGGAATCTCGAACGGAGTGAGACTCAGCGTCTTCGGATCGAAATGGCCGAAGCCGGATTCGTGCACGCCGCTCGAACCGCGGCCTGGCGCCGGATGGCTCAGGTGGCTGAAAGTGCGGCAGTACTTTTGGAAAGCGGGCGGATAACCGCGGGAAGGGAAGACCTGGTAAACGGGGAGAAACGACATCAGGGCGTCGTAACTGAATTCACCGACGGCAAGCACGTTGGGATATTTCCGCCGCAGACCCTCGACGAGCCGCCGCGTGCCTTCGTGCATATCGGCTTCCCGGTTGTTGACCCAGCCGCCCGAGATGTCGAGGAAATAGCCGTCCACCCCGTAGCGATCGATGACGCCGGCGATGCTCGTCTCCATCCACCGCTGCCACGTTTCCATACCTACGTTCATGTACCGGCCCCAGCCTTCGTTGTGGCGGTCGTTGTCCCAATCGACCCACGCGAGGTCGAAGGTGTTGCCATCGATCTCGTGCGTGCTCGCCGCAGCCCACTCGGAGTATTCCGGCAGGGCGGTGTTCGCCGAGTTCAGACCGAACATCGGCAGGAAGCGGAAACCCATTCGGTGTCCTTCCTGGATGAGGTGGCGAAAGCCGGCTTCGCCGCCCAGGCGGTCGTCGACTTTATAGATCGGGTAGATCCAGTAGTAGCGGCCGTTCCAGGCGGGGAGGAAGACCATCACCTTGTGCGCATCGATTTGCCCGGAAACCCACTCGAGCGTGCGGAGGGCCTTGGCGAAATCGTTGAAGATGTACCCGGTCCAATCCATGCCGTGAATCGAAACGAACAGTTCGACTTCGCGGAACCAGGCGGGCACATCGGTGCGGGCGCTCCAATCGGGAATTTGGAAAGCGCGCTCGACGTGCTCGAAGTGCGGGCGAAAGGCGGCTTCGGCCGTAGTGGTGCGGCCGGCTCGCCAGCGGGCGCCTTCGAGCCGATGGCTTCGCTGCCAGCCGGGGTTTTCGTAAACCAATTCGGCGCGATACAGGTTGTTTTCCGCCGGCTCGAAGTACATGCGATGGGCGCGCACCTGGCTCATCAGGGAGGAGAGAAAGAAGTAATCGCCGGCGCCGGCTTCAATTACGGCCAACGGGCTATCGGTGCCGCGCGCTTGCCGCGCCGCGCCCCATGGATAGCCAAACAGAACCTCATTGTCTCGCATGTCGAAGAACCCGGAGCTGCCCGCGGCCATCCTTCCGCGCGGCACGCCGCGCACGATGCTGGCGACGGACTTGATCGGCTGGTTCATCTCCGCGGTGACGTCCCATTCGACAAACGCGCCGCTCGGCCGGATATGAGAGCGGAGCATTCCCGGGGCCTTGAGCTGTCCGCCAGCGTAGACCAGGCCGGAACACTCGACGAGCAAGCGGTCGCCCTCAGGAGTGACCTTCAGGAGATCCCGATCGAGGCCGAAGGTGTTCTCGAAGGTGTACAGGCGGAAACCGATCAGCAATTGATTGAAGGCAACGGACGGCTCGGGAAAATCGAAACTGAATTTCTGGAAACCGCGGCCGGGTGGGGGAAGAATCACGTTGCTCGTGCAGTTGAGTGGCAGGATCGTGCCGTTCGGCGGCGGGCCGACCTGGGCGGTCGGGCTGGGGTCCAGCGCCTCGGAGCCGCCAGGCGGTGCGGCGGTGGCTGCCGGCGCCGCCACTCCTTCTACAGCCAAGGCAGCTACAGTGGCCGCCGCTCCTTTCAAAAGGTCTCGCCGAGTCAGTTCTTCTTTCATCGATGGTCCCCCTTTTCGAGCAGTGGCTCTTGAGCTGATGGCGTTCTCCTGCCGTCTTCAAACGCCTATTCAAATCCTGGCGGGTGCCTCGACGCAAGCGCGAGGGCAGCCCGCGCCACTTGCGACTCACGGCGGAGGCGCGGAGGGCGCGGGCACCGCGCCCCTACGGAGGTTGCGCGGTTGGCAGCACCGGCGCGCGGGCAGGGCCCCGGCTAACAGAGTCGGGGGAGGGTGGCTGCGGCTCGAGGGCAAAAAGCACACGGGCTGAAGAATCTGTGTGGCAACGCGAAAAGGTGCGAATTCCACAGCCCTGGCGCAAATTTCGTGCGTTGTCCGCAAACGACTTGCGCGAATCTATGAAAAATACAAACTGTGGAAATGCCAGTTGCCACACAGACTCTGAAGCCTGCTACCAAGCGGCGTTGACAATGGCGAACGCGTTGGCTACGCTGGCTGTTTTCTCCCTTCGAGAAAGATTCAAGCGTATGGCCGAGAAACCGACTGAACGAAGACTGCCTTCGCGGCAGCAAGATTTCGCCGAGTGGTACAACCAGATCGTGCTGCGCGCCGAGCTGGCGGATTACGCCCCGGTGCGCGGCTGCATGATCGTGCGCCCGTACGGCTGGGGACTCTGGGAGAACATTCAGCAGGCGCTCGACCGCCGGTTCAAGGCCACCGGGCACGTGAATGCGGCGTTTCCGATGCTGATCCCGCGGAGCTTCATCGAGAAGGAGAGCAAGCACGTGGCCGGGTTCGCGCCGGAGCTGGCGGTGGTCACGGTCGGAGGGGGCGAGGAGCTCGAGGAACCGCTGGTGCTCCGGCCGACTTCGGAAACGATCATCGGCCACGCCTACGCGCGCTGGGTGCAGTCGTATCGCGATCTTCCCATCCTGATCAATCTGTGGAACAACGTGGTCCGCTGGGAGCTGCGGACCAAGCTGTTTCTGCGTACGCTGGAATTCTACTGGCAGGAGGGCCACACCGCTCACGCCACCGCGAAGGAGGCGGAAGAGGAGACGCGGCGGATGCTCGACGTCTACGCCGATTTCGCGAGGAACGAAGCGGCCATTCCCGTGATTCCGGGGCGGAAATCGGAATCCGAGAGATTCGCCGGCGCCGACGAGACCTACTCGATCGAAGCGATGATGGGAGACGGGAAGGCGCTGCAGGCGGGGACGAGCCACAACCTTGGGCAGAATTTCGCGCGCGCCTTTGAAATCCGCTACCTTGACCGCGGCGGCCAGCTCCAGCATTGCTGGACGACTTCCTGGGGCCTTTCCACGCGGTTCATCGGCGCCATCATCATGGTCCACGGCGACGATCAGGGACTCATCCTGCCCCCGCGGCTCGCTCCGCTGCAGGCGGTCATCGTCCCCATCTTCAAGACCGAAGCGGAGCGGGAGCTGACCGCGGAGGCGGGCCGGAAAGTGCGCGACGAGCTGGCGGGCGCGGGCATTCGTGTAAAGCTGGACGAGCGCGACGGAGTCAGTCCCGGATTCAAGTTCAACGACTGGGAGATGCGCGGCGTGCCGCTGCGCATCGAGATCGGCCCGCGCGACGTTGCCGCGGGCGGTGTCGTTCTGGCGCGGCGCGAGCGGCCGGGCAAGGAAGGGAAGAGCCCGGCGAAGATGGAAGGCCTTGCGGCGACGGTAGCGCAAACGCTCGAGAGCATTCAGAAGGCGCTCTACGATCGCGCACTCGCCTTCCGCGAAGCCCATACGCGCGTGGCGAGCAACTACGACGAGTTCCGGGCGGCCGTCGAAGACGGCTTCGCTTTGGCGTGGTGGTGCGGCGGGGCCGAATGCGAGGCGCGAATCAAGGAAGAGACGAAAGCCACCATGCGCTGCATCCCGCTCGAGCGGTCCGCCTCGGCGGGCGGAAGCGGCGTCTGCGTCTTGTGCGGGCAACCTGCGAGCGAGCAGGCGATATTCGCCCGCGCGTACTAGAAGCTATTGCAAAACCTCCCGGCACATGCTTCAGGGGCTGAAGCCCCTTCATTTTGGCCGCCTTTTTGTCGGAGCTGAAGCTCCGACCCCTGAAAACCTGTGTTGCTAACTTCTGATTCAGGACACTAGCAGGATGCTTCAAAACGCGGGCGAACCGCCCCCAGCGGCTGAAGCCGCTTTCTTGCACAAGCGCTTACGGCACGACTGAAGTCGTGCCCTTACGAAAAGAGGCCTTTTGCGGCGTCCTGCTAGATGCCGTCGCAGGACCCGTGAGGGCTGGCGCTCAGAGCTCCCGGTTTTCGCCGGGAGAGGTTCCAATACTGTTTTTTGGCCGTGTTTACGGCACGGCTTCCCGGCCAAGAGCGCCGAGAGGCAAGATACGGGGATGCCACCGTACCCTTCCGGGGAAGGGTTCTGAAATGATTTCTGGGTGAAAACGCACATTTTTGGCGGGTGCGTGCACGAGCTAGGCAACCTCCCACCTTCCGCCGCCTTCTACCCCTAATAGACATGACCATGAGGAGGGGTTCGATGGTATCGAAGACTTCATTATTCATTCCCGTGGTGGCGCTGGGAACGATTTTCGCCGCAGGGTGCGCCACGAAAGGCTACGTTCGCGCTCAAGTTCAACCTGTGAATTCCAAAGTCGACCAAGTCTCCGCGCAAACCAAGCAACAGTTCACGGACACGAACGGCAAGATCGACTCCAACGCTCAGCGGGAACAGCAAGACTTCTCCGCGGCCAAGGAGAGCGCCGATGCCGCCGATAGCCACGCCACCGAGGCGCTGAATGTCGGCCACCAGAACACTTCGCGCATCGGCGATCTGAACAACACCATCGCCAACCTGGATGCGTACAAGCCGGCTGACAAGGCGACGGTCCTCTTCGGATTCAACCGCCACAACCTCACCGAAGACGCCAAGTCCAAGCTCGACACCGTGGCGGCCGACGTTCAGAGCCAGCAGCGGTACTTCATCACCATTCAGGGTTATACGGACCAGTCTGGCCCGGCCAACTACAACGACACGCTGAGCCAGGAACGCGCCAACGCGGTGATTCGCTACCTGGTGGGAGAGAAGAACATCCCCCTCTTCCGCATCCACGTGGTAGGGCTGGGGGAAATGGATTTGGTGAATGGCGGGCACACGCGTCAAGATCGCAAGGACAGTCGCCGTTGCGAAGTGAGCGTCTTCGTTGCTCCGCCGCTACCGTCCTCCACCACGGCGTCGGCGGCCACCGACACACAACAGTAAGCAGGGCGGTTGGCGAAGCGTACGGCTTCGCCGCTCGGCGCGGCCCGTGATTCCGCGCAGGGGCTCGTGTAGGGCGCGCTTCACACCGCGGGCAGCGGCGCCCTTCACGGCCGTCCCCAGCGGCGCTTCACGGCGCGGCGAGGCTGCTCCGCAGCCTCCCTTCTTAGGGGGCATAGCCCGAGCCCCGGCAGAATGCGGCCAAAGGCCAGGATGAGGCTGGGGAGAGGCCTATTGAAGCCGGGAGCGAGGGTGTGACGCGGGGAGGCACCTCCCGCTTCGGTATCGGGTTAGAATGTCGCCATGGTCAGCCTTCGCCTCCCGCGCCTGCCGCGCCGTAATCGGAAGAAAAACGAAGGGCACCGCCGCGTGCGCATCCGCCTTCGTTTCGATCGCGCCTTCTGGACCTCGAAGCTTGGTCTGGGCATCCTGGGCGCGGTGGCCGTGGCGATTCTGGTCGGTGGCGGAATCTTTCTGCACTACTGGTTCGCCTTCCAGCGGATGATGGACGAGCGCCTGAGCGGGCACGTCTTCCAGCAAGCCTCGGAACTGCTCAGTGCGCCAGCCAAGATCGAAGCGGGCCAGCCGATGGACGCGAGCCGGCTGGTCGCCTACCTCGAACGCGCCGGCTACACCGCGCAAGCCGAGGACTATTCTCCCGGGTGGTTTCAGACCTCGGGATCCCTCGTCGAAATTCACCCCTCGAAGCTCTCCTATTTCGCGGGCGGCAACGCGCTGCGCGTGGATTTCGCGGGAGGCAAAATCGGGGCGATCCTGAGCCTGGACAACGGCCAGCCGGTCCCCAGCGCCGAGATCGAACCGACGCTGGTGACGACGCTGTTTGGCAGCTCGCGCGTGAAGCGGCGCGTGGTGCCCTACGACGAGTTGCCGCCCACGCTCATCCACGCGGTCCTGGCGGCCGAAGACAAGCGCTTTTTCCAGGAGCCGGGCATCGATATCCGGCGCGTCTTCGCCGCCGCCCTGGTGGACCTGCGGCTGGGCAAGAAGCAGGAAGGAGCGAGCACGATCACCATGCAGGTGGCGCGCAGCTTCTTCTTCACTCGCGCCCGCACGTTTCACCGGAAAATGGAAGAAGCGCTGATGGCGATCGAGTTGGTGCACCGTTTCAGCAAAGAGCAGATCTTCGATCTCTACGCGAACCAGATCTACCTGGGCAACCGGGGCAGCTTCGCCATCCACGGATTCGGCGAGGCCGCCCAGGCCTATTTCGGGAAAAACGTTCGCGACCTCGATCTTGGGGAAGACGCCTTCCTCGCCGGCGTTCCCCGCTCGCCGAATTACTATGCGACCGCGGACCTCCATCCCCAGCGCGCCTTCCAGGTGCGGAACCGCGTCCTCCACGCGATGGTGGACGACGGCTTCATCTCCGCCGCCCAGGAGCAGGAGGCCGAGCGTAAGCCGCTGGTGTTGAGGCCGGCGGCGCTATCGGCGAGCGACGCGCCCTTTTTCGTCGATCTGGTACGCGACCAGCTTCTCGATCGCTTCTCGGAAACCGATCTCACCACCCAAAGCTACCGCATCTACACCACGCTCGATCCCGAACTTCAGCGCGCCGCCAACCAAGCGGTGGCCGACGGCATGAACCTGGTGGATCAGCGGCTCGCCCCGCGCTACGCGCGCTGGCGCAAGCAGGGCAAGCCCGTGCCGAAGCCGGAGGTGGCGCTCGTCGCGCTCGATTCCCACACTGGCGCGGTGCTCGCGCTGGTCGGAGGGCGCGACTACGCCAAGAGCCAACTCGATCACGTTATGGCGCGGCGCCAGCCGGGCTCCTCGTTCAAGCCGTTCGTTTACGCCGCCGCCTTCCTCAACGCGGTGGAGGGCCGCCAGCCCGAGATCACTCCCGCCACCGCCGTTATCGACGAGCCGACGACGTTCCAGTTCGACGGGCGAACGTATACGCCCGACAATTTCGAGCAGCGTTTCTTCGGGATCGTCACGGCCAAGGAGGCCATGACTCACTCGCTCAACGTTGCTACCGTCAAGTTCGCGCAGATGGTGGGATTCGATCGCGTGCTTCAAGTGGCCAAGCAGATGAAGCTCGACAACCAGATCCAAGCTACCCCGGCCATGGCCCTGGGCGCGTACGACATGACCCCGCTCGAAGTCGCCGCCGGCTACACCGCGCTCGAAAACTCCGGCATTCGCGCCGAGCCGATGTTCGTGCGCTACGTGGTGGGCAAGGGCGACAACGTGATCGAGCAGAATCGCCCGCAAACCACTCCGGTGCTTGACCCCCGCGTCGCCTTCCTGGTTACCAGCATCATGGAGAACGTTCTCGACCACGGCACCGGGGTCGTCGCCAGGCAAATGGGATTCGTCTCTCCCGCCGCGGCCAAGACCGGCACCTCCCACGACGGCTGGTTCGCCGGCTTCACTTCCAAGATCGAATGCGTGGTGTGGGTGGGTTTCGACGACGGCCGCGAACTCGGCTTGGCGGGCGCGGATTCCGCCGGTCCCATCTGGACGGAATTCATGAAGAGCGCGCTCCAAATTCCCGGCTATGGCAACCCGCAGCCGTTCCAGGCGCCGTCGGGAGTGATCGAAGCGGCCATCGATCCGGCGACGCTCGAGCTGGCCTCGGCGAACTGCCCCGATCCCCAGGACGACTACTTCATTGCGGGGACGCAGCCGAGCGGCTATTCCGGGGGCGTGCTATCCCACCTTCCGCCGCCGGTTTCCTGGATGGCGCACCTGTTTGGCGGAGGTTCCAAACCGGCGCCGCCGGGCGAGGGAAAGGGTCAGGCAGGGTCGCCCGCGGCCCCGACGCGCGCTCCGCGGAGTTCCCGAGTTCCGCCGGCGCCTCCAGCCCAGGCGGCGCCGGCGTCTAAGCCTGCGTCCGCGGCGCAGCCGAAGAAGGGATTCTTTCAGAAACTGTTTGGCATTTTCGGGAAGAAGAAGCCCCCGGGGCAGGGCGGGTCGGAGCCGTAAGGGGGCGCTCGAAGAGGCCGAGAATCCTGCGGAGCGATGTCTACCCTGACGAGCAGCGCGCGGCGCATAGGTCTGTTGTCGGCCGCGGCACTTTGCCTTGGCGGGGTTTCCGGACTTGGCTTTGGGCCCGGCCGCCTCGGGCGGGTCGCGGCATCGCCCTCAGGGCGTCACGCTCTCGAAGCTCGCGCGCGGCCCGACTCCAGCCGCGTGCCGCAGGCGACGCAAGCGGCGCCCGTCGCGACGAAACGTGAAGGCGAGTCTCGATCGAAGACGACCACGGGAAAAACAGAGCTGCGTGGCGACGTCTTCATGGCGCGGAAAATGTACCAGCAGGCCATCGCCGAATACGCAGACGCCTTGGCCGAGCAGCCGGCGGTTCCCGCTCCGAAGCGACCGGGATTTTTCGGGCGCCTCTTCGGCTTCTGGCGGGGGAGCAAGACTCCGCCGCAGCCCAAGGCATCGGAGCTGGAGAACAAGATCGGCATCGCCTATCAGCAGCTGGGTGACTCGCGCCATGCCGAACTCTACTACCGCAGGGCCTGCCAAGCCGACGCGTCCTTTGCCAACCCGCGGAATAATCTCGGCACCGTCGAGTTTGGCCGGCAGAACTACGGAGGCGCGATCGCACAATACCAGCGCGCCACGCGCATCGATCCCCGGAATGCTACGTTCTTCGTCAATCTAGGCTACGCCAATTTCGCGCGGAAAAACGGCGCGGAGGCCATCCGCAATTTCCGCCAGGCCCTCGCGGTCGATCCCCTGGTCTTCCAGCACATAGCGGCAAGCGATGTGGTGGTGGAAGATAGCGGCAACGTGAATTCCGCGGCCTACGATTACCTCCTGGCGAAGACCTTCGCCATGCTCGGCAACGCCGAGCGCGCGGCCCATTACCTGAGAATGGCGCGCGACGAAGGCTACCGGAAATTGACCGGCGCCCGCACCGACTCGGCTTTCCGCGGCGTCCTCAAGGACCGGCGCGTCCAACAGATCCTCAACTCGGTTGCCTCGCCGGACCCTCCTCAGCAATAGCCGCGGCGCAGGGCTGCTCCGGCAGAAAGAGGATGCCAAGGGGGCAGGGGAGGCGAAGGAAAGCCGCTCCAGCCCGCTTCATTCATGAAGAATGCGCTCAGGACCGTAACCTCAGCCGTCATTCTGATCCCCGATGCCGTTCGTCGGGACGAAGAATCCCGACCCACAGTCGATATCGCGGGATCCTTCGCTCAGGATGACAGTGTTTTGGCGCGCCGCCCAGTTTTTGAATGGGTCTTTGCGAATAAAGCGGGCTAGCCGGCGCCGCGGAGGCGCGGAGAACGGCGGCAGTTGTCGGAGGCTGAGGTCCTTCGCTTCGACCGGGGACGGAAGAGGAGCCTCTGCCGGCTACCCGGCAGACGCCAAGCGAGCGGTGGCGTAGCGTTCGAGCAATTCGTCGATCGCGGCCAGCCGCACCGGCTTCGAAAGATAATCGTCCATCCCGGCGTCCATGCAGCGCTGCTTGTCGCCCACCATCGCGTGCGCCGTCAAGGCGACGATGGGAAGGTGGCGCCCGGAGGCCAGTTCTCGCTTCCGGATGGCCTTGGTGGCTTCGAAGCCGTCCATCTCCGGCATCTGCACGTCCATAAGGGCCAAATCGAACTCTTGCCGCTCCGCCGCGGCCACCGCCGCGCCACCATTTTCCGCCACGGTTACCGAATGACCCCGCTTTTCGAGTAGGCGGACGAGGAGCCTCCGGTTCACCGGGTTGTCTTCCGCGACGAGGACTCGCAAAGGCCGGCGCAGGTCACGCAGGGGAGTGCTTAGGGGAGGCTCGGCGGCTACCGCGGGATCGGGTTCCGGAAAGTCAGCCGAACGATCTCCCTCGAGGAGGCGGCGATGGCTTCCGCCTTCGCCGGTGAGGTGCGCGCGCGCATCTTCCCCCGAGGCGGGCTCACCCGGCAGCGGAGACTCCGGCCGGCGCCTCTCGAGCCGAAAGCGGGCGGTGAAGTGGAATCGGCTGCCTTGGCCCGGCCGGCTTTCCACCCAGATGCGGCCTCCCATCAGCGTCGCGAGCCTCGATGAGATGGTGAGGCCCAATCCCGTGCCGCCGTGGGTTCGCGTGGTGGATCCGTCGACTTGGCGAAACGCCTCGAAGATCAGTTCCTGTTTTTCCGCGGGGATGCCTATCCCGGTGTCCGCGACGGTGAACTGGATCTCGGCAGCGTCCTGCGATTCCGAGACCGTTCGCGCGCTCACCACGATTCTTCCCCGGTCGGTGAATTTGATGGCGTTGCCCACCAGATTCAACAGCACTTGCCGGAGCCGGCCCGGGTCGCCAACGAGCGCACGCGGAACGTTGCCGGGCAGATCCGCGACCAGCTCGAGCCTCTTCTCCCGCGCGCGCAGGCGCACGGAGTTCACCGCGTCGCTCAGCACGCCGCCGAGGTCGAACCCGATCGCCTCGATTTCGAGCTTTCCCGCCTCGATCTTGGAGAAGTCGAGGATGTCGTTGATCAGGCGGAGCAGGGCATCGGCGGAGAGCTTCACGGCGTTCAGGTACTCGCGTTGCTCGCGGCTGAGTTCGGTATCGAGGGCCAACTCGGTCATGCCGAGGATGCCGTTCATGGGCGTGCGAATCTCATGGCTCATGTTGGCGAGGAACTCGCTCTTGGCGCGGCTGGCGGCTTCCGCCTCCGCGGCGGCTTTTTGCAGCTCGGCTTCCGCGCGCTTGCGCACGGAAACGTCCTGATAAATCACCACCAAGCCCACCGCTTCTCCTTTCACCACCATGGCTGCCGCATGCAACTCGACGTCCACCCGGCTCCCGTCCTTCCGCCGCCGTCGCGTCACCAGACTTACCGGGCGGCCCGCGAGCACCTCGCGATGGATGCGTTTCGTCTCCTCGAGCGCTTCCGGACCGATCAGGAAACCCGCCAGCGACCGGCCGATCACTTCATCCCGGGAATACTGGAAGAGCCGTTCGAACGCCGGATTGCAGAGCCGCACCTTTGCCTGCTCCGGTTCCAGCACCAGGATGGGCAGGGGACTGTTCTCGAGCAGGGCATTCAGGTTCGAGGTGCGCTCCTCCACCTTCCGCTCGAGATCGGCCCGCGCCTGTTGGAGGGCCGAGTCGCGTTCCTGGATTCCGGCGAGCATGGCGTTGAATTGGTCGATGAGGACGCCGGTCTCGTCTTCGCTCCGCTTCGTGGCGCGGAGCGAATAGTCGTTCGCGAGCGAGACCAACAGCGCCGTCTGCCCCAACTCGCGGATGGGCTGGGAAACGACCCGCTGCAGTCTCGAGGAGAGCAGAAAGGCGGCGGCCAGGGAAAGCACCAGGATGAGCGCGGCCGTTCGCCCGAAGAGCGCTTCCCGCGCCCGGAACGCACCAAGGTCCTCGTCGAGCAGGAGCGTGCCCGTCGTCTTCCCGTCGTGCACGATGGGGCGAAGCAGGGTGCGGAAGCCCGCGCGCCCGGCCGTGGCCCCGGCCTTCGGCGCGGGGAGCGGGCAGGGGGACGTGCTGGCATCGCGGGCGTAGGTTGCGAAGATGTTCCCCGCCTTGTTGTAGACGCAAGCCAGGACGATATGCCGCTTCGCGCGCAGGGCGTGCAGCGTGTCGCGTGCGGAGTCGCGGTCGCCTGAGGCGAGCGCCGCGGTCGAGTTCTCCGCCACCATCGCCCCCGTGACGGCGAGGTCGTTGCTGGCCGCGCGCAAGAACGTAGCCCGGTCGTAGACGCCGAAAGCGGCCAGCGCGATGGCAAGCGCGACTCCGCAGGTCGCCATCACGATTCCCACGAGTTTCTCCCGAATCAACACCGTCGTCCCATCCTGGCGTGTCGTTAGGGGAAGGGCAGATTTCGCGAGGGCCGAGCCTAGCGGGGCGAGGCTCGTTCGCGAAGGTCGGGGAGAGAGGGAACTACGACGGAATTTCCGGGACCCAGCCGAAGTATAGCCGCTGGGGCGGGCGCGACGGCTGCGGCAAGGGCGCGTGTTGTCGTATCAGCCAGCGCCGCGCGTGGTGGGGCAGGCAGGGCGCCGAAAGGTTCCTCCTTAGTACTTTGGTCGGATTGACCGGCGCGGCCTTCGCGCTTACACCGGTACCTGTGGCGCCCCGAGCGGCGGAGCGAGCCGCTGGGGTTCCGGCCACGAACGATCATGACCTGCCAAGCGAGAGCGCATGGGCGCGGCGAGCGCGGGAGCGACATCGTCGAGTTCGGATTCGTGGTGACGATGCTCGCCGGGCTGCTGCTGGCGGCGGTGGTGTTGGCGCGCGGGTACAACGTCTATCAATCGATCGTTCGCGCCGCGCGCGAGGGGGCGCGGATGGCGGTGCTGCCCAACTGCGCGAGCTGCGGCAACACCTACCTCGATCCATCGAGCGGTGTGACCGAAGCCAGCAGCCTCGTCTTCGCCGATACCATCTCTCCGGCGCTGCGTGCGGCGGACCTGGACCCGAACGCCGTCTCGAATTATTCGGAAAGTGTTGGCTGGCTGGACGCCGGCGATACCGAGGAGCAGTGCGGCGCGACGGTCGCCTTCCAGTATCCCTACCGCTTGCCCATCCCGTTCCTGCCCGCCCGCCTTTCCACGATCGAGATCGGCGCCAGCGTCCAAATGCGCCGCGAGAATCAGCCGCAGGGAGGGACGTGCCCATGACGCGCTGTTCCGAAGCGCGGCAGCGCGGGGCGGAACTCGTGGAATTCGCGTTGGTGTTGCCGGCGATTCTCCTGTTGCTGGTGGGGATTGTCGATTTCGGCGCGGCATTCGCCCTGCGGCAGAAGATGACCAACGCAGCGCGGGAATGCGCGCGGATCGTTGTTTCCGAGCCGCTGAGCGACCAGAGCTGCCAGAGCGCGACGCCGTGCGCGATCGTGGCGGGTGCGAACGCGGCGGTCGCCTACATGGGAAACGCCGGGGCCAGCTTGGCATGCATCCAGCCGGCCGCGCCGACGTCGTCCAGCGCGCTGGAATGGACCTATGCGTGTGCGGGCGGGGCCACGCTCGTCATCAATCGCGGCTATACGATCTCGGGTCCCGGCGGCGGCCTCATCCCCGCCACGCAAGTTACTCTGACCTACCCGGTGGCCTGGTGCCTGGGAGGGCTCGCTCCCTCCGCTCCGATCGCCACCCAAGTGACGATGCCGGACTTGGTGAGCTGAGATGAGCGCACCTGCGGGAAAATATTGTCGCCGCCGTGGCGAAGCATGCGTCGCCCCGGGTCTGGGGCATGGCGGGGCAACCAGCGGGCGCGATCGCGTAACTCCATCCGGGACGGAAGGGGCGCGGGACGGCGTCCCTAGAAACGCGAGGCGGAAGCGTGGCCAGCGTGGCGCAACGCTGGTGCTTGTGGCCGCGACCCTGGTCGCGCTGCTCGCGGCCGCGGCCTTGGCGATCGACCTCGGCCTGCTGTACGTGGCGCGAAGCGAAGCGCAACGCGCCGCCGACGCGGCCGCACTCGCCGGCGCGGCCTCGTTGGCTTCTTCCGGCTGCTTCGGCTCGATCGGCGGCTGCGTGGGCGGCGGAACGCAAGAGGCGCAGGCGCGCGCCCAAGCGGAGGCAGTGGGAGCCCAGAATTTCGTATTGGGGCAAGCCGCGAGCATCGCGAACGGCGACGTCAGTTTCGGCTATCCCAGTCCGGAGGAGCCTCAAATCACCGTCACCGTGGCGCGAACGGCGGCGCGAGGGAACGCCATTCCCACGCTCTTCGCCCGGCTGTTCGGCGTGTACGCGGCGGACGTCGCGGCGACGGCGACCGCCGAGGCGTTCGACCCATCCGGATCGAACGTACCGGTAGGCTACGGCTGCGTCGCCCCGTTTCTGGTTCCGAATTGCGATCCCGATCATGTGAACGTCCCTGGCGGCAACGTGAACGGGGCCTGCAACAACGGCACGGGCGGCGCGGGCTACTTCCTGAATCCGGCGACCGGGGCGCTGGAAAATCCCGGCCTCTACAGCGCCGGCGGCGTGATGGGCGAGCCCTGGCGATTGCACAGCAACGCCGCCCCCAGCCAGTGGTACCTCGCTGCCTACAATACGAACCTGGCGAGCCAAATCAGCAATGGGAGCGGAAACGGGAACGGGCAAAGCGCAGCGCTGCTGGGCGAATACATCTCCGAATGCGCGCCGGTCGAACTCGCTTGCGGCGCGACGATCCAAACCTTTAACGGGCAGTCGGTTGGGCCCGCCGATCAAGGAGTGGACGCCCGGATCAATGCCAGCCGCGACGGTCCCAGCCAAGGGCAAGACACCATCAACACTTCCCTCGGCCTGCCCTTCCCCATCACAGGAGGCGCCAACAACCCCAACGCGGCCCTGGTGGGGCAAATCTATTACGGTCCGAGCGATTCGGAAGTGCTTGTCCCCATCTACGACGGCCACGCACTCAATCCCGGCGGCAGCACCGTCACGGTTCTCGGGTTCATGCAGCTCTTCATCATCGACGTCATGCACCGCAGCAATAGCGATCTGATCGATACGGTCGTCTTGAACGTGGTGGGGTGCGCGAGCGGTGGCAGCGGTCAGACGCCGGCCATCAACGTCGCCGGCGGAGCTGCGGTGCCGATACGTCTGATTCGGCAAGCCAACTAGCCCCGGCACCCGCGCCCAGGAAACTGGATGGAAACCAACGTGCGTCATTTCTTAAGAAGTCTTCCCAAGCCATTCCGCCGCAATAAGTTCCTGGCAAGGGATGGCATGGAGAATGTCTGCGAAGGCCGCCCTCTATTTCCTAGAGAGTAAACAACTCTCGGAGCAATTGGCACTTTCGAGATACTAGGACCCTGCTGACCCTTATACCCATTGTGACCTAAGAGCCATTGCCCCATAATAGCTTGTGTCGCCTGTGCAGCGGTCGCCTTCCAGCGCCGTAGTGTCGGCGAAGGACGCACTTCGGGATGGATTCGGACGAGGCGAGTCCAGGGCCTGCGGACGAGAGACGCGAGGGGGGGGGAATGCTACGCAAACCTGAAAGTGGGCAAGCACTAGTACTGACGGTGGCGGCGCTCGTGGCGCTATTGGGCGCGCTTGGCTTGGCCATTGACATGGGCGTGCTGCGATACGACAAGCGCTTGCAGCAAACGGCGGCCGATGCCGCGGCAATAGCGGGCGCGACGAACCTATACAATTCCTCGGATACGACCTCGACGGGAGCGGGGGGAGCGGGGGTGTTGGCCGGAGCGATTGCGGCGGCGAAGGCCAACGGGTTCCCAGATACCTGCAAGTACACCTACGGCGGGAGCAACTGTCCGACCGGTGGCGGCGTCGGGTACGTAACGGTCAAAGTGAACAATCCACCCGCTTCTGGTCCGCATGCAGGCCAGGATGCCTACGTCGAGGTGCTCGTCTCCGACGTTCAGCCGACCTATTTCATGAAAATCCTGGGCGTCAGCAGTGCCACGGTGGTCGCGCGGGCCGTGGCTGCGGCTCCGCCGGGCTACAGCCTTGGGGATAACTGCCTGACGACGCTCCAGCCGCCTACGGCGAGTATCGAAGGCGTTAACCTCAACGGGAATCCCACTCTCAACGCTCCTACCTGCGGGATCGCCGACAATGGGAACTTCAATACCAAGGGGAACGCGCTGAATGTCGTTGCTGACACGTTTGGGGCGGCGGGCACCTGGGTGAGCAAAGGCACGCAGCCCGGCGACGTTCAATGCACATCCGGCCAGACGCCCTGCCCGATCTACCCGACGGCGGGATTCAATGATCCACTGGCCAGCAAGCTGAACGCGACTACGGCGCCCACGCCCAGCAGTTCGCCGCAGACTTGCTCGATCAGCGGCAGCGGGAGTACCAATACCGGCAGCACGTACTGCACCTATAACAGCACGGACAGCACCTACTACATTTCCCCGGGCACCTACTGCTCGATCACGATCACCGGCGTGGCGACCGACAAGGTGGTCTTCAATTCCGGGGTGTACATTTTCGAAGGCACCAGCGGCGGGTGCTCGAGCCAGTCGCTAAATATTCCCGGCAACGCCACGATCAGCAGCCCGAATCCGACTGCGACCGGCAACCCGGCCGACGGCGTGACGTTCTATTTTACCGGCTCCTCCACCCTGAACATCACGGGTAATCCGACCGCGCAGCTCTATGCGCCCGGGCCGTCTGGAACGTATCCGGGGATTTTGATGTGGCAGGATGCCAGCGATACCAACACCAACGGGCCCCAACTGGGCGGGAACAACGGCAGCAATTACGCCGGAATTCTGTATTTCCCGAACGATCAGTTGACGTTTTTCGGGAACGCGACTTCCTTCGACGTCGCCGATGTGGTGGTAGGGTCCATAGCTCTGAGCGGGGATCCCACCGTCAACCTGGAGGGGTCGGCGGACTTGCCGGCGGGAGTGAGTTCGAGTGCGGTTCCGAAGCTGGTCGAGTGAGCGGAAAGTCAGGAAACAGGTGACACAGTACAGGGTATAGCAAACGGGTACACGGCGGACGATGGCGGGTCGCTCGGAAGGGGAACAAGGAGCAGGGAAGTGAGGGGAAGCGGGAATTCACGCGCGGGGAGCAGGAAGCCGCACAGGAGGCAAGCGGGCCAGAATCTCGTGGAACTGGCTCTGGTGACGCCGCTGCTTGTGGCCCTTGTACTTGGCGCGGTCGAGCTGGGCCGTTATGCCTATCTGAGCATTCTGGTGGGCGACGCGGCGCACGCCGGCGCGCTTTACGGGGCGCAGAACTTCATCGACGCCGCCAACGCCGTCAGTATCTGCAAGGCTGCCGGCAACGACTATCAGGCCGGCACGCTGCCCACCACGTGTACCGATGCGGGCACCTCGCCAGCGACGCCCGTGACCTCCTGCCCGTCGGGGAACACGTGCACTTTCGACCCCCTCACCGTCTCTTCCACTGACGGTTGCGGGTGCGATGTCGCAGGTACCTACACGTCCCTTGGGACGACAACGGCGGCTTGCGGGACGGGCAGCGTCGACCCGACCACCGCCTGCAGCAACCAATCCGAGTGGGTCGTGACGGTTTCCGTGACGGCTTCGGCCACTTTCCAATCGCTCTTCAAGTACCCGTGGATTCCGAGCTCGCTCACCATTGTGAAGACCGCCACCATGCGGATCGAGTCCTATTGAAGAAGGACGGGATCATGAGGACGCCTACAGCTTCCACAAACCAGAAGCGGGCCGCCGCCGGCCGCGGTTGGCGAGCCAGGGAGCGCGGCAGCACGCTCGTCGAGTTCGGGCTGTCGTTGATGGTGCTGATGACTTTGATGCTCGGTGTGGTGGAATTCAGCCGGTCGCTCTACGCATACCATTTCGTTTCGCACGCGGCGCGGCAGGCGGCACGCTGGGCCGCGGTGAATGGTTCGACCTGCGGCGACGACGGAAGCTGCGTCGGCAGCGACGGCATGAATAACGGCTATGCCACCGCTGCCGACATCCAAAACTACGCGATCGGCTTGGCTCCGACAGGCATTAACTCGCAGAACGTCACGGCTGCGGTGTCGTGGCCGAAATCGGGCACAGCGCCGCCCTCGAACTCTCTGTGCAGTACCTACCCCACGGCACCCGGCTGCTTCTGCTACACTTCCACCACGATCGGCAACGCCGACACGGATGCCAACGGACCGGGATGCCCCGTTCAGGTTAAGGTGAGCTACGACTTCCATTTCATCTTTCCCTTCGTCCACTCCGGCGCCCTCCAGCTTTCGAGCACGGCGCAATCCGTCATTACGCATTAGCGGGAATTTCCCGCCTGAGTGGTTCCGTTGCCGGAGTTTGCGCTCGCTCGGATCGAAATCGCCGTAGCCTGAATCTCGCCGCTCGGGGGAGTCGAATGGCAGCGGCCAAAGGCAGAAAATCCGGCTCCGTCTTTCGATCACTATCAGCTGGGATGGTAATAGCACACGCTGAGTGTTCTGTTCCTCACCGAATAGCCATATCCCGCGGACTTTGGAGGACCAAGTCCTATCCCCGTGGTTGCAAGCAATTTAGGCACCCAAGCTAGCAGGGATGGGTCTAGGAGTAGCGGCGTGTAGTACTGATAGGTTATTACTCGCGCGTGAACGTTAAGGCGCCCCCAAGAACCTCTCCCACAGTCACTTAAAGCTGGACTTCCGAAGCCGCTCGGATACAATGATCGCCATATACGCTGAGGATCTAACCGCAAGGGGGAGCGGTGAAAGTGATCTGCGGATTTCTACCGTGGCGCAATCGTAATCGTGTCTTGAGGAGCGGCGAACGTGGAGCCGAAATCCTCGAATTCGCCCTGATTTTCGCGGCGCTGATGACGCTGATGATGGGCATCGTTGTGTTCGCCCGCGCCTACAACGACTACCAGACCATCACGCGTGCCGCGCGGGAAGGCGTGCGCGAAGGGGTGCTGCCGACCGCGGCGTATTTGGGAAACAATCTGACCTATCTTGTCGGGGATGGGGCTTGCCCCGGTAAAGCGACGAACTCGCCGGGTACTCAACTCTTCAACAATTTCGTCGCGCCGGCGCTGGAAGCTTCGAGCTTCGACCCAAGGGGCGTGAAAAACTACCGGGAGTGCCTGGCTTGGCTCGATCCCGCAGGGACTGCGGCGAACCAGTGCGGCGTCACCGTCAGCTTTGAATATCCGTACCGATTGAATATTCCCTTCCTGGGGGCGAGCCTGGGAACCATTCCCATCAGTACCAGCGTACAGATGCGTATCGAGAATCAGCCGATGGGCGCCGGAGCCACCTGCGGAGGGGTGGCGGCGCCGTAGCCACACGGATAGGGGGAGGATGGCATGAGAAACCCGCGGAGGATGACGGCGGGGCAAGGGCGAGAGCGTGGCAGCCAGCTGCTTGAATTCGCTATAGCGGCGCCGATGCTTCTGCTACTGGTGATCGGTGTTTGGGACTACGGGGCGGCGTTCGCTCTGAAGCAGAAGCTGACCAATGCGGCGCGCGAGGGCGCTCGAATCGTTTCGGAAACGCCTTCCAGTACTGCCGATGTCGGCGGCACCCCGTGCACGCCGGCGCCCTGCAACATCCAAGCGGGGATGCGAGCGGTGGTGCAGTATGTAGATCATGCGGGTCTCAATGCTTCGTGCCTGCTTTCGGCCGCGCCCACCTCGGCGGCGCCATCGAACGGTTGGATCTATTCCTGCAACAAAATCACACTGGAAATCGATCGGGGAATCGTGAGCGGGTCATTCGTGGAGCCGTATATCGCCGTGCCGCAACCCGGGATCGGAACGGTGAACGTAGGAATGACGGTGGTCACGCTCATCTATCCGGTAACGTGGACGGCTGGACAACTGGTTCCCCCACCGCTGCCTCCGCAGATCACCAGCCAAGTGAAGATGCAGAACATCTACCCTTGAAGCGGGGGGAGGAGGGGGACGAAATGCGAGCACTGACGGTGGACTCGGCGAGGGGAAGCGAGCGGGGCGTGACGCTGTTGTTTGTTTGCATCGCGCTGGTGGCCCTGCTGGGCGTCCTGGCTCTCGCCATCGACCTGAGCATGCTGTACGTGGGCCGCAGCGAAGCGCAACGCGCCGCGGACGCCGCAGCGCTGGCGGGGGCCACGGCATTCGCCCAGTCGCGGTGCACAGCGCCGGGCGGCGACTGCTCGGGCGACACCGTCGCTCAGACGGCGGCTTATACCCAGGCAAAGAGCGTGGGTGATGCGAACTACGTGTTAAGAGAGCCGGTGGACATCAACACCGCGAATTGTGGGACGGTAAACGCCACCGGCACGCTGACCTGCGGCGACGTAGCCTTCTACTTCCCGAGTGGGCATGCGAACGAGCCGCAGGTCACCGTGACGGTTCGGCGCGGAGGCATTCCGCTGATTTTCGCCAAGATCTTCAACCAGGGGACGGCCACCGTCTTGGCCAAAGCCACGGCGGAAGCGACCCAGGCGTCGACGGTTGGGTGTCCCGTGCCGTTTCTGCTTGCCGACTGCAACACCGACCCCAAACCTTCTTCCCTGCAGCTGCAGTACAACTCCAATAGCCCGTTGACTAAGTGCCCTAGCACCACGAAGAGCTATTTCTTCGACCCGAACGATATCAGCCTGTACGACACCAATGCGGTCGGGCAGCCGTTGCTCCTCCACACCGGAACAAGCAACGGGACAATCGTTCCCAGCCAGTGGTATCTCGCCGGCATTACGGGTACGGGATCGACTTCGGGGTCGCCGAGCGCCAGTCTACTCCGCTCCAATATCGCCTTCTGCTCCCAGAACGCCGTCACGTGCGGCAGCAACGGCGTCTCGATCCCAGCGATTCCGGGAGCGAAAGTCGGTCCGGTGAATCAGGGGGTCGACACCCTTATCGGCGCGAGTGGAGACGGGCTGAATCAGGGGCAGGACGTCCTAGTAAGTATTACCAGCGACGGAACACCCGTCATCGACTCCGGCACACCCGGAGGCGGCCAGATCTATCCCGCCACGGACAGCAAATCGGTGGTCACCCTCCCCGTCTACGCGAATGTTAACAACGCAAGCCCCAACACGACGCTACTGAGCTCGGGCAATCAGAACACAGTCTCCGTGGTAGGCTTCGCCCAGGTGTTCATCAATTACACGACGAAACCGGGCAGCATCAGCAGCCTGCCCGCTCCCTGCGATAATCCCAACCAGGTTGGACCCGGACCCTACAACGACGGCCCTGTCTGCGTGACCGTGCTGAATCTGTCCCCCTGCCCCGGCAACACCGTCAATGGCGTGAGTTCGCCGGTGCCCGTGCGTTTGGTGCAGAGCCCGACGAACTAGGCCTGGGCGTCGACGCGACGCAGGCCGAGCCCCCCTGGCCTGCCCGGGGCCCGGGGAGTGCCTGGCGGCAGCGCAGGGCCAGGCAATTCTCCGGCCTCCCCACCGATTCCCACCCGTTCAGGGTATACTCCGGCGCATGTTTGGCGCCGATTCGAACCCGTCTCACCTCACCGGGGAGGGCGGCAAGTGCCGGACCAAAGTGCCAGGCTAAGGCCTGGCGCTACACGCCGGCCTGGGGGTCGCCCCTAGCGTGAGCGCATGGCCGGGAGCGGTTCCGGCGCGGTCTGCTCCGAGGCTCTCGCCGAATTCGAACAGAACCGCCCTATAATCTGGGCTTGCGCCGGCGGCCGGTACCGCGTGCCGGCGTCGAGCCGAACCGCATGCGGGATGCCATTGTCTATGGACGCGACTGGACCCGGGGAGCCGGTGCGCTGGGGCGGCTCGCGGTTGCTATAGCGCGCGCCGGGGGGAAGGTGCTGCACGGCTCCGCCGCAATTTCCGTGCTTGCAAGGCCGGACGGGCTGCTCCGCAAGATCGAGCCGAACCTCTTCACCTTTCATCCCTGGGTCTACTCCCACCGCCTGAATCGGCTTCCCGGGATGCCCCGGTTCCAAGCCGAGGCGCTAGCGCGCCAGCTACTCGTACAGGCGCGGGCGCTTGGGCTCGAGAACCCCTTTTTTGTCTACGAGTACCTGGGACGGTTACTCGTTCCGCTCGGCGAGGCGATGAGGCGGCAAGGCTGCCGTTTGGTCTTCGCTCCGATGAACTATACGGAGAGTCTCGGCGACTCCCACGTCGAGCAGTCAGATTTGACTTTGGTCTTTTCCCGTACCCTTTACTACAGGATGCGTGCGCGCTGGGCTGAAAGGGTACGCTACGGCTTCCTCGGGATCGACCTCCTGCCGTTTCGTGGGCTCTGCCCTTCCCCTGAGAACCCGCCCGCAGCGCTTGCGGCAATCCCGCGTCCGCGCCTGGGCTACGCTGGTGCCTACGGTGATGAGTTCCTGAACACGCGCGTTCTGGGCGAACTCCTGCGCCGGCAGCCCTGGTGGAATTTCGCGTCCTTTGAGGCGCCACGCGTATCCGCTGCGGCGTCCAAGCGCGCCGTGCCGCTTCCGAACGCACACTTGCTTCCTTGGCAGGATCCGAAAGGGTTTGCGCGCTGCGTCGCCAGCTTCGATGTAGGCTTCATGCCCTACGACTGCTCGAGCGTCGTCCTGCTCAATAATCCTCCTTTGAAACTTTGGGATTACTTCGCCTTGGGACTGCCCGTCGTCGCCACTCCCCTCATCCATCTTTGGCCCTATGACGGCTTGGTCCGTTTCGGTGAGACCGCCAAAGAGCTGGAACGGGCGGTGGAAGAGGCGCTGGCCGAGCCGCTCGACAGCCCCCTGCGCCAACAGCGCAGAGCAGAAGCGGAAAAGCACTCGATCGAGGCGATGGGCCGGCTGCTGGAGCAGATACTCGGGTAGAATGGCGGAAACGCCCGTCCCCAAACCATAAGTACGGCCTCCCGCTTTCCTCTTCGCGTCTCAGGCACCTACAGGCGCATCGCGCGGGACCGCACGGGCTTCGAAGAGGCGGGAAATGCCGGCGGGGTTCACACCTAGCAGATTCCGGGGATGTCGGCGGAGGTTTGGCGCCACCAAGCCTTACCGGCGCGACACTGCGTCTTTATCCGCGCGGGCCGACCCAGGCGAAGGTGACAAACCCTTCTGCATTCTGGCGCTCGGCTTTGCGCCCGCAGCGGTTCTGGCACCAGCGGCTGCTCCTTGGCAGTAGCCACCCAACAGCGGCTGATAGCCCATCGTCAATGCATCCCCCTGCTTCACGTAAATCCCGGTCCCATGGCCGTAGAACCGGTTACCGAAGCAGGAATAGGTGCCGGAACTCTTGTCGGCCCAAACCGTGACGTCGTCGTTGATTTTCTGTTGCGTCGCCGGGCCGAACGCGTTTCTCACCCGATTCCGTAAACTCGGAACCAGGGCGACTACTAGAAGCACCGCGAGGACCAACAAGAGGGACGCGTCCCATCCTTTGCGTTTCGGCTTGCGGGGCGTCTCCGGGCTCGCGAAATCGGAACCGTAAGATGTGTCTCGCCTCGACATACTATTGCCTCCGAACTCCCTTCTGTGCGTGGGTCCGCGCCGTCGGCACGACGCTATCTCCGCTCCCTCGGGGGTGGTTGCGTAAAGTATGGGAGAGCTTCTTCCCGCCCGCAAGTATCAACAGGGTAAACGTAGATTCTTTGGGTAATTATCCGTAGGCCTCAGGAATACGATAGGGCTCCTAAAACGACTAGTACGGTAAGGCTCCTACGGCGGGGCTTTGACGCCGGAAGAGTGTCCGGCCGGTGCCGGGAGGGGGGTGGTGCATTGCGCGGGCGGGGCGGGCTACCACTGACCCCGCGTGGTGAGATGGAGTCACTTTTTGAGTAGGCGGAACGGGCGCAGGAGGGCGTAGGCGAAGTTGAGCCCGGCCGGCAGGCGAAGGGCGTTCCAATCGTCGGCGGCGGGCGTAGTCGCCAAGCGCGCTGCGTAGCGGATGCCCGGCAGAAGCCCCGGCACCATGCCCATGCGATACCGAGCTTGGTGCAGGCGTGAGAGCGGCTGCGGAACGAAGAGTCGCCCAGCCAACCAATCCGCCTGGGAAACCGCCCGAGCGTCGGCCCGGGCGGCGGCGAGGACTCCGCCGGGAATCGCGGCATCGAGTAGCGTGCTCGCGAGAAGCAACGCCACGTTGACCATCCGCCGGCAGCGCACGTGGTCTGCCCGTTCGAGCGCCGCCGGCCAATCACAGCCAGGATCCCGCGCCAACCAGGCAACGTCACAAACCCAGAGCAGCTTGGACCAGTAATCCTTCGCCCCGTGCACCGCGAGGAGGATCAGCGTATCCTCGCGGCAAAACGTCGCCACGGGCTGCCCGGCTACTTCTACTGGCTTGAGCCTGGACAGGAAGGGACCGAGATTTGGGAGGGCGGGGAAGTGGCGAAGCGTTCGCTCCGTGTGCAATTCCAGCCGAGCATCGTTTTCCGCGGAGAGAAACGCGTATTCGCCGGGAATGAGGGCTGAGGAAACAGCCAGCGCGGGAGATTCCGGTCGGTATCCCAAGCCCTCGATCAGTTTCCACGCCGCCACCAACTCCGCGTGCGGAAGAATGAAATCGAGATCGGCAAACTCGCGCAAAGCCAGATTCCCATAAGCCATTTCGCCCAGTACGGGGCCCTTGTACGGGACCAGGGAGATCCCCGCGCCGGCGCAGGCACCGTTGATTTCGAGCAGCTTCGCGGCGAGTTGCATATTGCGCGCCGCTGCCGCCACTGCCGCGGCGCGAAGGGCTGCCAGGGAATCTGCCGGCACCGCGGCATCGGCGAGCGCCGGGAGTTGGGCGTAGCAGAGCGGGGCAACGCCGTGGACTCGAGCGGTTTCGATCACCAGCGGCCAAGCGAGGGTCTCTTGGAGAAGAATTCGGATTTCAGCGCGTCGTGCAGCCGAGAAAGGCCCGCCGGCAGAGGCCGCGACGAGACCATATTCGGGCCGAAGCGGGCATCTGCGAGAGGAAGCGTTACCGGTCATTCCATCCTTCGCCCTTGACGAGAAACCGCGAGGGGTTGATAAGGTCTGCTTGCCTCTACCCGACGAGAGACGCGGCCTCGCCCCTGCGGAGGTCCTCCACGATGAGCGCGCACATGGCGCCCATCCGGCCGGGATCGGTCGACGGCACCAACTCCTGGATGCGAACCGTGCGGGCGATCTGGCCCAAAATCGGGAACTCGCGCGCCGTCTGTTCCATGTCGAGCGCCAAAGTCATGAAGCCGTTGTACATCAGCCGCACGAGGCGATCGGCGCCGCGAACGGGTTCGAGCCGCGGCGCTAGGCTATCCGAGGTGCGCGGAGCGAGCAGATAGATCGCTTCGAGCGGCACGGGCTCGGTTTGAAACCTGCCGGGCGCGCCGTCTAGCCGCACGAGCCGCTTCTCCTCCGTCGGAAGAAAGAGGGGGAGGCTGTCCGCGGCGCCTGGCCCATAGAGGAACCCGAGCGAGTCCGGCAGCAGGCACACTCGCGGCACGCCGGGGACCACCACGATCTGGCCGTCCGGCTCGCCCGACTCGGGCTCGCGCCGGATGGCGGAAACGTCGTCGGAAAGCAGGGGGAAGCCGCGCTGGGCGAAGGCCGCGGCCGTGCTGGATTTTCCCATGCCTGGATCCCCGGCGAAGAGCACCGCGCGACCATCCACGGCCACGGCGCTGGCATGCAGGCACACGTGCCCGCGCAGGTGCAGCGCGAAGGTGAGCATCTTGCTCAGGAAGAACGCGGTGATGACGTCAAGGCCAAGCGTGCCGGGCCACTCGATCCAGACGTTTCGGCCCTCGGCGTCCACCGCCCAGGAGAAACCTTCGATGTAGCGGAAGTAGTAAATTCCCGTTCGCCCGCAGCGCCACATCCGCGACCAAGGCTCGCCGGCCGCATCCCGCAGCGGGCTTTCGTAGGAGGGTCCGAGCTTCTGCAGTTCCTCGGCGTTGAGCTTCGGTGGAAGGAACCCGCCGTGTAGCCAAAGGTCCGGCTCGGCCTCCTGCGATGCCGCGCTCAGGCCGGCCAGCGGGAAATTCGAGCCGACGACCAGACCCTGCAATTGGTAGGCGCGCAAGAAACGCTCCACGCCCGTGAGGCGCCTCTAATGCTTGGCGCCCGTGACGTGGCAGCCCAGGCCGCTCGGGCAGCTCTCCGCGTTGTCCTGCGCAGCGCCGCTCGACGTCAGCGTCAGCTCGCGCAGAGTTCCGTAGACGCGAAGCTCGGGAGGTGAATAAGGCACTTTAAGGGGTTTGGACACGACACTCCTCCTTCCGAAAGTTATACGCGAATTGGGATTCCCATTTCAACCAATAATTCAGGTGAAAAGGCAGAAGAAGTACGGGCAGCTCCCCCGGAGCTGGGTTCTTCACCTGCTCGACGGCCCTGGCGACGTTCACGAACCGGCCCAGCTCCTCGGCCGGCTCGAACCCATCCAGCCATCCTGTGGGCGTGCTCTCGTAAAGTGCCCAGAGAAAATCGCGCTCGAGCGGACGTTTCCTCGCCAGGCGGATCTCGTCAGGAAGAAAGCCACGCATCGCGCGCCGCAACAGTTCCTTGTCAGAGCACCAGGGCATCGCCGGCAAGCTCAGAGCGTAACGCATGAGCCGCAAGTCAAACAAGGGATGCCGCGGCTCGACCGTGACGCCGGAGCCGTTCGGGTCGTAGCCCTCGAACAGGGAGACCCATTGAAACCGGGAAAGCAGGTCGTAGGCCTCGGGCCGCACGGCTCCATTCGGTATCTCCTCGTTACCCCTGACTTCGTGTCGCTCGTACGTCTCCCTTAGATTGAGCCGGCGCTCGAGATCCGGATTCAGCCAATCGGGGAAGGGCCACGGCGGCGGGCTGTCGCGGAGGCGAGCTTTGACGTGTTCGAGAATCCGAAGCCGCCGCATGCGCCCCTCGCAAAGCAGGTGCCCGGCGACTTCCTTGGCGAGCAGCAGCCACTGTCCTTCCCGGATTCGCGCGCGACACTGGCGCAACCGGAAGCTGGAAAAGATCGGGTCTCCGCCTTGCCCGGTCAGAAAGACCCGGGCTGGGAGCGGCTGGCCCAACTCATCGGCGATCGTCCAACCCAGCATCGGGCTTTGCTCGGGCTGCGGCCGGCGGAACGCGGGTTTATCGGCGAGTCCGAACAACTGATTGCGGTCGAGCGGGAATTCGCGCCAGGAAATCCCCAGGTAACGGGCAACGCAGCGGGCGAGCGCGCCCTCATCGTGGGGGAACAGGCGCTCGTAGCTTTTGGTGTGCGCGGAAATCTTGCAGCCACTCCTGTCACCCACGCGCTTGGCCATCGCGGCCACCGAACTGGAGTCCATGCCCCCGCTCATCAGCACGGCAACGCAGTCCGTCCGCAAGCGATCGCCAACCGCCTGCTCGAAAAGCTCGAGGAACCGCTCGACGTAATCCCGGGAGTGGCGGAAAACGGTAGGCGAATCCTCCGGCAGCGTCCAATAGCGCCGCGTGCGCACTTCGCCCCGGGCCACGACGAGGACGTGGGCTGGCGGCAGACGCCAAATCGCCGCCCGCGCTGTCCGCGCCAAATCGGTATTTCGCCCCAACACCAGAAACTCGCCAATCGCCCGCTCGTAAAGATCGTCGGGAACGTCGGGATGAAGGCGCGGGACATCCATCGAGTTGCTGAAGAGGAACGCGCGGTCAACGTGCGCGTAGAAAAACGGCTTCACGCCGAAGTGGTCGCGGGCGCAGAAGAGCTTTCGTTCGCGCGCGTCCCAAATCGCAAAGACGAAATCGCCGAGCAGATGCTCGACGCACGCCTCGCCCCAGACGGCGTAGGCGTGGAGAATCAACTCGGCGTCGGGGAGCGCGAGGGAGGCGTCTCTGCCGCGAGCGGCCAATTCGCGAATCAGGTCTTCGCGGCCGTCGATGCGGGCGTCGGCCGCGATCCGGACCTGGCCGTCGATGCTCATCGGCTGGCGCTCGCCGCGCGACTCCTGCGAGGTCGCAAACAGCGTGTGCACCAGCCCAACGTTTCCTTCCGCCCAGGTTCCGTGCGCGTCGGGCCCGCGCTCGCCGAGGAATTTCTCGAACCGGGCGAGCAGGTCGCGATCGACGGGCGCGCCATCGAGATTCACGATGCCGGCAATGCCGCTCATGGGTGGTTGCCTCGTGTCGCCAGGGTGGCCGGTGCTGCAGCGGTCGTAGGGGCGAGGCACGCGTCGCCCCTACGGAGACTGAAGTCCCGACCGAAGGGCACGTAGGGCAAGCCTTCCTCGTGGCCATCGGGAAGCGCGACTCCATCGACCTCGACCCAGGCATGCGCCTCGAGCTTTCCGTCGCGCTTACGCACGCCGATTTTGAGTTGCGAGGCCACGCCGCGCCGGTCGAGCAGGAAGCAAAGCACGATGGCTTGCGCCAGACACGCGCCGCCGGCGTAGCGCGCAGCCACGGCCACTAGTCGCGCCATGCGCCGCGCGGAAGCTCGAAGTCCCGCAGCCTGCGCCGGCGCGGGTGACCCGCCCCATCCGAGTCGCGTCTGAAGTATTTCGTTGAGCGGCAACTCGCCGGGCTGCGCTCCGAGCCGCCGGCCCAGGAGCGCCAGCACGCGCTTGAGTCCGAGGGCCGCAAGAGCCAGACGCACCACGGGCAGGAGCAGCAGCGCCCCGATGACGGCGGCCTTCTCCTCGCGGTGAAGCCGCCAGAATTTGCGCCAGAGGCTCATTCTTCGGTTTGGACGAGTCCGTTCTCGACCAGCTTGGCGACGAGCGCTTCCAAATCCTTCCGCAGGCGTGCATCGTCGACTTCATAAACTCCAAGCAACTCCTGGTAAGCCCCCTCGAGCGTCCGGGATTTGCTCAGCGCCTCCCACATCCGCATGCCCACGGGATCGAGCCCGAAATAGAGCTCGTTCTCAAGGTTGAGCAGCACCGCTTCCTCGCCCACGCGCTGCAGCAAAACGTGCGCAGGCACCACCAGGCGGGCGCTGAATGAGATCGCCAACACACCCCTCCCGCAAAACGACTTCCGGCGGAATCGCGATTCCCGACAGGCCCGCATTATAGCAAGGGGCACAGGCGATAAATAGCTGCTTGTGTTCGGTTTGGCAGTACCCCGGGTACTAAGTTCAGAGTCGTTTGAAAGAATATTAACGCGCCACTCAACGGCACTTAAGTGTTTCGGTCCGCCACGGCTGTTCGCCCGGCCGAAGCCCCTAGGCGCTGTCCTCGGGAGTGATGCGAAGGATCCCATGCGCCCGGCAGGGGGCCGGGGGTCTTTTCGCCCCGATGACCGGCATCGGCACTCAGAATGAGAGCTTATCTCGCGGCGCTCTGCAGGCAATTCAGGGAGGGAGCGGGCTAGTCGGGGGGGGTGGGGAGGGGGGAAGGGGGGCAGTGTACTCGGAAGTAGGTTATTAGTTAGGCACAATACACCACTTTGGTGCCATATGCCGTGCAGAAGCCTGGTGTTAGGGTGTTTACCCTGAAGGTATTACCGAAAACTTTAATTTAACTCATGAGCATACACAGGACACCGCGATGACTCGAAAACACGATGCCGGCCAGGCGTTGCCTCTCACGGCTCTGGCGCTGTTCGTAGTGCTCGGCGTGGTCGGAATGGCGATTGACATGGGCATCTTGCGTTACGACAAACGCCTGCAACAGACCGCCGCCGACGCCGCCGCGATGGCGGCGGCTTCGGACCTGAGATACGGCGGAGTGACGACCGCGGCGCTGAGCGCGGCGGCTGACGAAGGCTACGCGGATACGGCGACCTCCAACCCTTATTGCAACGGCACGCTCACGAGCGGCGGCACCTGCCCCAGCTCCACGTCGCCCAACTTCGTGTCGGTAACAGTCAACAATCCGCCCCTTGCGGGACCGCACACGGGAGACTCGAATTACGTGGAAGTGCTCGTTTCGGACGTCCATCCGACGCTCTTCATGAGCCTGCTCGGCGCCCACAGCGAAACGGTTGTGGCGCGGGCCGTGGCCACCGACGTCAGCGGCGGGCCGGACAGCGGCTGCATCTACTCGCTGGGCCTGCCCACGCAGCAAATCGAGGGAATCAACCTCACTGGGAGCGCCTCGCTAACCGCGGTGAACTGCGGGATCGTGGATAACGGCAATTACAACACGCAAGGTAATTCGCTCACCGTTTCGGCGGCAACGTTTGGCATGGCCGGGGACCGGTATTCCACGGGGAACGGAGGATCGGTCACCTGTACGCTTAGCCCGTACTCGTGCCCCACTCCCAATATGCCCGTAACGCCCGATCCGCTGGGCGGCCTGCCCGTTCCCACCGAGCCAGCCCCGTCTTCGAGTTGCCCGCTCAGCGGGCCGTGCGACGTGGTGGTCGGGAAGAACACTACGGCCACGCTTTACCCCGGCACTTATGACTCGATCAAGATTCTCGGCGGGGCCAACGTGACGTTCGCGTCTGGGTTCTACTACATCGACGGCACGGGCGGGCTGTACATTACCGGAGACGGCAGCGGCACATCGGACACGACGGTGACGAGCGCGCCGGGCGGCGTCACATTTTATTTCACGGGCGGAGGGACCATCGACGCGACCGGCGGCGGCTCCCACGTCGATCTGAACCTCACGGCCCCCTCGACCGGCACGTATGCCGGCGTCCTCTTCTTCCAGGCTCGGACCGACTCGGCTGGGCCTACGCTGGGCGGCGACAACAATACGGTATACAACGGGGCTTCCTATTTTCCGGATGCCCAGCTCACCTTCTACGGCAACGCGACCAGTTTCACGACGGGCATCGTCGTGGCCAATTCGATCGCTCTGAGCGGCAGCCCCATCGTCACGGTCGATTATCCGACGCCGGGCGGTCCTACCGTGAGTCCCATCAAGAACGCGCACTTGGTGGAATAAACGGCCGATGAGGAAATCAGCGGGAGGCGGCGAGATGAAATCACAAGGCATCCAGGGCCGGTCGCGCCGGCCGCTTCACCAGGCAGGACAAGCCCTGATCGAGTCCGTTCTGGTCGTGCCCTTGCTCGTGGCGCTGGTCTTTGGCGCAATCGAACTGGGCCGCTACGCTTACCTTTCCATCCTCGTGGGGAACGCGGCTGAAGCCGGCTCCCTTTACGGCTCGCAAAGCCTCAGCGACGCGATGAGCCCAGGCGAAGTCCAAACCGCGGTGCAAAACGATTTCCAGAATAACGGCCAGGCCACCTCGGGTCTTACCGTCACTTCGTGGGTATACTGCGGCTGCGACAGCGGGGGCACGATCAGCTACACGTACGGCGGCAAAACGCGGCTGATGTGCACGCCGGGAGGGAACCCGGCCTTGGATCCCACGTGCAACAATGGCGCCGCCGGCCACTTTGTGGACTTGATCAAGGTACAAGCCTCCTACACGTTTCACCCCTTGTTCAGCTATCCGTGGATTCCCACTTCGCTCGCTATCAGCCGGAATTCGAAGATGCGGGTGGCCAACACTTTCTAATGACGCCGGCCGAGTCCAATCCGGGCAGTAGAAGCGACCGCGCAACCCACAGCCTGCGGGGCGGTCACGAGCGCGGCACCACGCTGGTCGAGTTTACGCTCGCCATCATGATTATTCTGACGATGATGCTGGGCGTGGTGGAATTCAGTCGAGCCGCCTACGCCTACCATTTCGTCTCGAACATGGCGCGCACGACCACGCGCTGGGCCGCACTGAACGGAGACACCTGCAACGCCGATACGAGCAGCTCGGACACCGGCGGCAGTTGCAACGGCACCGACGGCATGCATAATGGCCCGGTCGGCCCGAGCAACGCCTCCGACGTGCAAGCCTACGTGCGCTCCCGCGCGCCGGACGGCATTAACCCCAGCAATCTCACCGCGACCGCGACGTGGCTCGCGCCGACCGGCGCTCCCCCGATCTGCACGACGGCCATAACGGGATACGGCAGCACCAACATCCCTAATTACCCCGGCTGCAGCGTCCAGGTTCTGGTGCGCTATCAGTTCAATTTCCTCTTCCCCGTCGTCCACTCGGGCTCGATCACGCTATCGAGCACCTCCGAGATGGTCATCGTTCACTAGCAGCCGAAGGCTGGTATAATCCGGCCTGAGATGAAGCGGGCAGTTGCGGTACTGCTGGCTTTTGGAGCGTTCTGGCTTGGGGCTCCCCGGGCGAGGGCCCAAGCGTCGCCTTCCGAAACCGTTCTCCGGATCAGCATCGACGGCGAAATCGAACCCATCCTGGCACAGTACGTCGAGAATGGGCTGGCGCGGGCGGCTCGCGAGCACGCCACTCTGGTTCTCCTCCGCATGGACACGCCCGGCGGGCTCGGGGAATCGATGCGCGGGATCATCCAAGCGATCCTCCGCTCGCCGGTGCCGGTGTGCGTCTACGTCGAGCCCGATGGAGCGCGGGCGGCTTCGGCGGGCTTCTTCATTTTGGAATCGGCGGATATTGCCGCGATGTCGCCGGGGACGGAGATGGGAGCGGCGTCGCCGCTGCTCGAAGTCGCCGGCTATCCCGTGCAAGTCGATCCCACGTTGCGGAAGAAGATCGTCGAGGACACGCTGGCGTTTCTGCGGAGCTATGACGGCCAGCGCGGGCGCAACGTGACGCTGGCGGAGACGGCGGTGACCGACGCCAAGGCGTTCAGCGCCGACGAAGCGTTGAAGGGCAACCTGATCGACGTCATTGCGAATTCGGAGAGCAGCCTCCTCGGACAGCTCAACGGGAAGACCATCCGGCGATTCGACGGCGCGCAAACCACGCTCCGGCTCAACGACGCCGTGATCGTCAACGTGTCCATGTCGAGCCGGGAAAAGTTCCTCTCGCGGATCGTGCAGCCGGACGCCTTTTTCATTCTGCTGCTGGTGGGCGTGCTGGGCTTGTACGTCGAGTTCACGCATCCGGGTCTGGTCGCGCCGGGGGTGATCGGCGGTATCAGCTTGCTGCTCGCGCTCTACGCGATGCAGATGCTTCCGGTGACCTTCACCGGCGTTCTGCTGATCCTGCTCGCATTGGCCCTGTTCGTGCTCGAAGCGCAATTCGCCGGCCACGGCATTTTGGGGATAGGCGGGGCGATTTCGCTGGTGCTGGGCGCGATCTTTCTCGTTCAGTCGCCCATGACGGTCGGCGGGGTGGGGTTGGGCGTGGCGCTGGGCGTGGCGCTGCCGTTTGCGGCCTTTTTCACGCTGCTCGCGTATTTGGTGGTCCGGTCGCGGAGAGTGAAGCCGGCCACGGGAACCGAGAGCCTGGTGGGCGCGGTGGGCGAAGTGACCGAGACGGTGGATAAGGGGAAGGGAATGATCTTCGTACACGGGGAGCTGTGGCGCGCGGCCCGCGCCGGCGCGGCAGGCGGAACGGCCGCGCCGATTCCGCGGAACGCGCAGGCGCGCGTCGTGCGCGTCGACGGATTGACGCTTTACGTCGAGCCGGTCAACGGCGCGGCGGCCCCGGAGCAGCACGGAATGTGAGGAGGACGTAATGGGATTCGGCGAAACGGTTCTGGCGATTGCGGTCGTATTGTTTGTGATCTGGCTGTTCAACTCCATCTACGTGGTGAAGGAGTGGGAGCGCGGAGTCATCCTGCGGCTGGGGCGGATGCTGCCGGGGATCAAAGGAGCGGGCGTGCGGGTGGTGGTGTGGCCGATCGACCGCTTCTACCGCATCTCGCTCCGGATCGATACCATCGAGATACCGCCGCAGGACATCATCACGCGCGACAATATCTCGGTGAAGATCAACGCCGTCTGCTATTTCCGCGTGGTGGATCCGAAGCTGGCTCTCTCGGCCATCCAGAACTACCTCTACGCCACCACGCAATTGGCGCAGACCACCCTGCGGAGCATCGTCGGCCAATTCGAGCTCGACGAGATCCTTTCGCAGCGCGACAAGGTGAACGAGAAGCTGCAACTCATTCTTGACCAGGATACAGAGCCCTGGGGTATCAAGGTAACGAAGGTCGAGCTGAAGCAGGTGGATATCCCCGCCGACATGCAACGAGCGATCGCCCGCCAAGCGGAAGCCGAACGCGAGCGCCGCGCCAAGGTCATCGCCGCCGACGGCGAATTCCAGGCCTCCGCCAAGCTTTCCGAGGCCGCCGAGGTCCTCTCCAAGAACCCGGTTTCCGTCCAGTTGCGCTACTTGCAGACGCTCATCGACATCGGCATCGACAAGAACACCACCATCGTCTTCCCGCTCCCCCTCGACATGATTTCGTTCCTGCGGGGCATGGGAACGCCGCTTGCGGCGCCCGCCGTGGCGGGCGGCTTGCCGGGCCCTTCCGCGCCCGCGTCGCCGGCGACTTCGGGGCAAAAGTAGGGACGCGCGATGGCTGGCGGCCGCAGAGGCCAGAGCAGCGACATCACCCTGGGCGGCGGACACGTCGCGGGGATCTTCTTTGGCGTGGTCCTCCTCTGCGGGATTTTCTTCGCGCTGGGCTACGTGATGGGCCGCGGAAGCACGGTGAAGGCGGTTGGAGAACGCGGGGGGAAGACCGCGGCCGTCGTCGATGCCAGCGGGAATTTGACGGGCCAGCAAGCGCCGCCTACCCCCACCTGGGACTTTTACCCCAACAAATCCAAGCCTGCGGCGGGCTCGAGCCCGGTGCCGGGGCTCACGAAAGCTGTCGCTGCCCATTCGCAGCCGAACGCCGCCCCAGCGGCCGCAGAGCCGCCGCCGCCCTCCGGTCCCGTGTCCATGGCGGCCAAGCCGCGAGGGGTGAAAATCGAATCCCAAGCGCCATCTCTCCCGAGCGGCGGCGCGGGGGTTTCGCTTCAAGTCGCAGCGCTCAAGAAGCGTGGCGATGCCGTGGCCCTGGCGGGCTTCCTCCGGCAAAGAGGCTATCCAGCCGTGGCTTGGGGACCCGGACCCGGTCATCTCTATCGCGTGCAGGTGGGGCCCTACCCCAACGTCAAGGCGGCCGACGCGGTGAAGCGGAAGCTCGAACAGGAAGGGTTCAAAAGCCTCCTGAAGAAATAGTTGAAACGCCCCGATAGCTTCTCGCCGCCTGAAGAATCTGTGTGGCAACGCGAAAAGGTGCGAATTCCACAGCCCTGGCGCAAATTTCGTGCGTTGTCCGCAAACGACTTGCGCGAATCTATGAAAAATACAAACTGTGGAAATGCCAGTTGCCACACAGACTCTGAAGGCTGTCCCGAGAGATGGGCTGGCCTGTGACTGCTCTCGGGCCATTCGGTGCAGCGCCCGTGTTGACTTTGGGCGTAGAATAGGCGCGAGCTTCGATTCTGGGGGAATCCCGATTCTTCGCCAAGAGGAGGCAAGCATGCGTGCACGGTGGGCGATGGTGGTGGTGTCGCTGGTTGCGCTAACGGCAGCGGCGCGGGCACAGCAGCGCGGGGCGATTTCCGACGCTCAGTACATGGCGCTGGCGCTTTCCGCGGCTCCGCAAGCGGTGGCGCGGGGAGCAGCGGTAGTTCGCATGGAGAAGAACGGCACCTGGCGAACGCTGCGCCCGGGCCATAACGGATTCACATGCATGATTATGGGCACAGACAAGATGTGCAACGACGCAAATGCCATGGAGTTTTTCCGTGCCCTTATGGACGGCAAGACGCCGCCGGCCAAGGTTGGTATCTCGTACATGCTGGCCGGGGACGTCGGCGCCAGCAATACCGACCCTCAAGCCACGCACAAGACGGCTACCAATCATTGGATCGTGACCGGGCCCCACGTCATGATCGTTGGGCCGCCCAGCAAGGCGCTCGGCTACACCCGCGCCCTGGACCCCGATCCCAACCTGCCGTACATGATGTGGGCGGGGACTCCCTACGAGCACGCGATGGTTCCGGTCGGGCCGCCAAAGAGATAGCGGAGCGCCCAAAACAGACATGGGTAGGGGCGGACACTAGTCCCGCCCCTACCCCGGCCCTCGCGGCGGTGGACAGCGCGCGGCGCGTTCCCCTATACATAAAGACATGAGCCGCCGTTTCGCGCCCCGAGCGCTCGTTCCCAACCTCCTTCCAGACTCCCTTTGCGGCGCTCGGCCGTGAAGCGCTTCGCACTCGCGGCCGGCTCGGGCGTTCTGCTGGCGCTGGCGTTTCCCGAGCCGCACTGGTCCCTGCTTGCCTGGGTGGCGCTCGTGCCGCTCCTCGCCGTCGCGCTCGAAGTCAGGCCGACGGCCGCCTTCGGTTGGGGCTTTCTCCAGGGCGCGGTCTTCTACGGAATCACGCTCCAGTGGCTCTTCACCTTCTTCCGGGGCTACGGCGGCATGACGGTTTGGGAGTCGGCCGGCGTCCTCGGATTGATGGTTGCGGTGCTCTCGGCGTTCACGGGCGCTTACACGCTGGGAGTGCGCGCGATGCGGCGCGCGGGGTTCGGCTGGGCGCTGGCCTTGTCGCCGTTCTTGTGGACGGCGCTCGAACTGGGCCGCACGCGGATGCCGGTGATCGGCTTCCCCTGGAACCTGCTGGGTTACGCCGTTTCGGATCATCTCGGTTTGGTGCAGATGGTTACCGTTACGGGGATCTACGGCTTGTCTTTCGTCGTGGCGGGCTACAACGCGCTGGTGCTTTGGGCTTGGCGGGAGCGGCGAGGGAGGCCGGTCTGGGCCTGGGCGGGCGCGACGGCGGCTCTGCTGCTGGCAGGATTCGTTGGCGGGCGCCTGGTGCCGAAGCCGCAGGGCCGGTACACCGCGCACCTGATCCAACTGAATCTAGCTCCGAAGACCGAGTATTCCGCGGATTGGGACGTGCGGCACGCCGCCGAGCTGCACGCGCTCGACGCGCTGAGCATCGCCGCGGGCCAAGCGGCGCCGGGGCTGGTGATCTGGCCGGAAGCGCCCGCGCCTTTCAGCATGCAGGACCCGGCTTTCGCCGCGCGCGCCCGGAAGATCGCTCGGGAATCCCGGAGCGATTTCCTGGCCGGCGTGGACGAGTACTCGTATCCGCCGGGCCAGGCGGCGCAAGCGTACAACAGCGCGGTGATGCTCGATCCGGCGGGGCAGCAGACGTTCCGCTACGACAAGATTCACCTGGTGCCGTTTGGAGAGTACGTGCCGTGGCGGAAATGGCTCACCTTCGCCGGTCCTCTGATTGGCGGGATAGGCGATTTCACTCCGGGCACCCGGCGCGCGATCGGCCGGCTACCGGGCGGAACGTTTGCGGTATTCATCTGTTACGAAGCGGTCTTTCCAAACGAAGTGCGCCAGTTCGCCGAGCGCGGGGCGGATCTGCTGATCAACATCTCCGACGACGGCTGGTACGGCCGTTCGGAAGCGCTCGAGCAGCACGTGAACATGGCGCGCGTGCGCGCGGTGGAAAATCGGCGCTGGCTGCTTCGCGACACCAATACCGGCATTACGCTTGTGGTGGATCCCTACGGCCGCATCCGCGCGCGGCTCGCCGCCGGCACGCGCGCCGCGCTGACGGCCAGCTACGATTTCCGCTCCGGCCGCACTCCCTACGCCCGCTGGGGCGATTGGTTGCCGAAACTCGCGGCGCTCGTCTCCTGCCTGGCGCTGGCTTGGAGTTTCGCCGGGCGAGGGCGGCCATCCCAGGGGAAATGAGCCGATGGCGCGAATTTCACGCGCTGCGTGCGCCGGGCTGCTGGTAGAATCAAGGGCACCTAAGGGGCCCCGTGCGGCGCAGGAGGATAAGAGGATGCCAAAGTACGTGATCGAGAGGGATATTCCTGGCGCGGGCAATCTATCGGCCGAAGAGCTGGGAGCCATTTCGCGGAAATCGTGCAGCGTGGTGAGCAAATTGGGTCCGCAGATTCAGTGGGTGGAAAGCTTCGTGACGCCCGACAAAATCTATTGCATTTACATCGCGCCCAACGAGCAGTTGGTGCTCGAGCATGCGCGGCAAGGCGGGTTTCCCGCAAACCGTATCTCGGAGGTGCGGTCGGTCATCGACCCCACGACCGGGGAGGGATAGGACGTTTCCGATGAGCCTGATTTGGGAAGATTTGCAGCGACGTTACGACGAATTCCGCCAGCGCGCCGAACGGGTGCGCAGCTACCTTTGACGTTGCGCAAAACCGCGATCGGCTCGCCAGCCTCGAAAGCAAGATAAGCGCGCCCGGCTTCTGGGATAATCCGGGCCAGGCGCAGCGCATCCTCCAGGAACGCAAGCAAGCGGAAGAGCGGGTCGAAGCCGCCGGCAAGCTCGGAAGCTGGCTGGGCGATCTCGAAGCTTACCTTCACCTGGCGGCCGAAACCCAAGACGCCGCGCAGCAGCAGGAACTGCTCGAGGAACTCGCCCGGGAGCTGGGCCAAGCGGAGCCATACGTCGCCGACGTCGAGACCCGCACCCTTTTGGCCGGCGAGAGCGACCGGCTGAACGCCATCGTCACCATCAAGCCCGGCGCGGGCGGCACCGAATCGCAAGACTGGGCCGAGATGCTGCTCGGTCTGTACCTGAAATGGGCCGCGCGGCACGGATTCCGCGCGGAGATACTCGACATCACCGCGGGAGAAGAGGCGGGCGTGAAAGCGGTGACGTTCCGCGTCGAAGGCGAAAATGCCTACGGCCTGCTCGTCGGCGAGAGCGGCATCCACCGCCTGGTGCGCATCTCGCCTTTCGATCAGGCGGCACGCCGGCACACCTCTTTCGCCTCCGTCTTCGTGATTCCCGAAGTCGACGACCGGATCGAAGTGGTCATCAAACCCGAGGACTTGCGCATAGATACGTTCCGCGCCGGCGGCCATGGCGGCCAGCACGTGAACATGACCGATTCGGCCGTCCGGATCACCCACCTGCCTACCGGCCTCGTGGCTTCCTGCCAGAACGAGCGAAGCCAGCACAAGAACCGCGAGATGGCGATGAAGGTTCTGCGGTCGCGCGTCTACGATCTGGAGCTGGAGAAGCGGCGGGAGGAGGCGCGGAAGCTGGAAGAGCAGAAACCCGACATCAGCTTCGGTAACCAGATCCGCTCCTACGTCTTGCAGCCCTACCAGCTCGTCAAAGACCACCGCACGAAACTCGAGATGGGAGACGTCGAAGCGGTGCTGGACGGTAAAATCGATCCGTTCATCCACGCCTATCTCGTCAGCCGGCGCAGCACCGGCGCGCCGCCGCCGGCAAGCGAAACGGGGCCGTAATACCGTCCGAGGCCGCTCCTCGTGCGCGAATTCCATTGCGCGCTTCAGGTCAGCTTCGCGCTTCCGCATGTCGTTTGGGTGCCCCGCTCTTGCGCCTTCAGCGACGGCGGGCGTTTTCGGCCAGGCTGGACAGCCTGCCCGTGGGTTAGCCCTTCGCTTCGTTGACGATGGCCAGGACGGCCTTTTGGACTTCCGCGGCCGCGGCTTCGATGTCCGCCGCGGGATAGAAGCGGGCGATGGCTTCGGGCAGCATGGTGCTCAGGTGGGTGACCCCGCCCTCCCGGTAGATGGAGATGGGGCAGGGAAGCATCAGCGCCACTTTCACGTTTTTGGCGAGGACTTCGCTCGCGTACCGCGCGTTGCAGATCTCGACGATCTTGATGGGCTCGCGCGCAAAACCCTTCTCGGCGAGCATGCCGCCGACATCGTGCGTGTGCAGCACGCGAAAGCCATGGCGGGCCGTGGCTTCCTCCACGGCGGCCACGGCGTCTTCAAACGGCCTCGACGTCTCGACCGTGTAATCGAATGGCTCGACGCTCTCGGGCGTGCGAGGCATAGTTACGGCTCCCGTAAGCCAAGCATAACATTCCCGCTCCGCCCGCGCAGGCAAGGATTCCGCCAAGCCGGCATGGCCGCGAGGCCCCTTTCGCCCCGGGATTTTCGCCGTTCGCCCGCCGCGCAAGCCGTTTCGCGGCAACGCGTTGACACCTGCGGAAGCCGTATGCTAGTTTCAGTGTTTAAGCTTCCCTAAAATCGGCCCGAAGAACCCTGGTCTTCGTGACTGGCTGGAATTCCTGAAGGAGGATACGCTTGGCTGCCGCTCCCAAGAACTATCTGTTTACTTCGGAATCGGTAACGGAAGGCCATCCCGACAAGATCGCGGACCAGGTTTCCGACGGCGTCCTCGACGCCGTAATGAAAGAGGATACCGCCGGTCGCGTGGCCTGCGAGACGCTCGTCACCACGGGCTTGGTGGTGGTGGCCGGCGAAATCACCACGAAAGCCCATATCGATTATGCCGAGATCGCCCGGGAAGTGATTCGCGACGTCGGCTACACGCGCGCGAAATACGGCTTCGACGCCGATACGTGCGCGGTGGTTTCGGCGGTGAAGCGGCAGTCGCCCGACATCGCCATGGGCGTCGATACCGGGGGCGCCGGCGATCAGGGATTGATGTTCGGCTACGCGTGCGACGAAACCGCGGAATTGATGCCCATGCCCATCCAGCTCGCGCACCGGCTGACGCGGCGCCTGGCGGAAGTCCGGCGAAGCGGCGTGGTGGATTTTCTGCGGCCCGACGGCAAATCGCAAGTCACCATCCGCTACGCCAACGGTCAGCCCGCCCGAGTCGAGTGCGTCGTCGTTTCCACCCAGCACTCCGACGCCGTCTCCAATCACGATCTGCACGACGCCGTTCTCTACGAAGTGATTCGCCCCGTGATTCCCGAAAGCATGATCGACGACCAGACCCGCGTCCTGATCAATCCTACCGGCCGGTTCGTGATTGGCGGCCCGATGGGAGACGCCGGACTCACCGGCCGCAAGATCATCGTGGATACCTACGGCGGATACGCGCGGCACGGGGGCGGAGCCCTTTCCGGCAAGGATCCGACCAAGGTCGATCGCTCGGCTTGCTATATGGCGCGGTACGTCGCCAAGAATCTGGTGGCGGCCGGAGTGGCGCGGCGAGCCGAAGTGCAATTGGCCTATGCCATCGGCGTGGCCGAGCCGGTCTCGGTGATGGTGGACACGTTCGAGACGGGCGTGATCCCCGACCAGCAGCTTACCGACCTCGTGCGCGCCGTTTTCCCGCTCACCCCGCGCGGGATCATTGAGGGACTCGACCTGCGGAAACCCATCTACCGCCAGACCGCTGCCTACGGCCACTTCGGCCGCAGCGAGCCGGGATTCACTTGGGAACGCGCCGACAAGGCCGACTTGGTCCGCAAGGAAGCGGGCGTCCCGGCGTCGGCTGGGGCGGGGATAGGCGCGCGAAGCTGACACAGGATCCTGGCAGAGGCCGCTCGAGGGTAAGGGCGCGACGGAACCTGTCCCGGCAAGACCGGGAGGCGTGCCGTAAGCGCTCGCGTTGAAGAGCGACTTCTGCCGCGGAGGGCCGCCGAGCCGCACGGGGCATGCACTTGCGAAGGCGGTGAAGGAGGGGGAACTCCCATGGAAACAACCGCTCGGAAGCTGGCTGCGGACGTGAAAGACCTCGCGCTGGCCGACCAGGGCAAGCGCAAAATCGAGTGGGCGAATCAGCAGATGCCCGTCTTGCAGTCGATCCGGAAGCGGTTCATCAAGGAGCAGCCGCTGCGCGGATTGCGGGTCTCCGCCTGCCTGCACGTCACCAGCGAAACTGCCAACCTCGCCATCGCGCTCCGGGACGGCGGCGCGGATCTGGCGCTGTGCGCTTCGAATCCGCTTTCCACCCAGGACGAGGTGGCGGCCTGCCTCGTGCGCGACTACCAGATTCCGGTTTTCGCCATCAAGGGTGAAGACACCGACACGTACTACAGCCACATCCAGGCGGCGCTCGACCACAAGCCCCGCATCACCATGGACGACGGCGCGGATCTGGTCACCATGCTTCACACCAAGCGCAAGGAGCTGCTGGGCGAGGTGATTGGCGGAACCGAGGAAACGACGACCGGCGTGATCCGGCTGCGGGCGATGGCGCACGACAAGTCGTTGCAGTATCCGATCGTCGCCGTCAACGACGCCAACACCAAATACCTTTTCGACAACCGCTACGGCACGGGCCAATCCACCATCGACGGCATCCTGCGCGCCACGAATCTCCTGCTCGCGGGCCTGAATTTCGTGGTGGCGGGCTACGGCTGGTGCGGCCGCGGGCTGGCGATGCGCGCGCGCGGGCACGGGGCCAACGTGATCGTGACCGAGATCAATCCCGTGAAGGCTCTCGAAGCCCTGATGGACGGCTTCCGGGTCATGCCCATGGCCGAGGCGGCGCGCATTGGAGACGTGTTCGTGACCCTCACCGGGAACAAGGGCGTGATCGCCGCGGAGCATTTCGAGAGCATGAAGAACGGCGCGGTGGTCGCCAACTCGGGCCACTTCAACGTCGAAATCGATATTCCCGCGCTCGAGCGAATGGCGGGTTCCCATCGCGAGGCGCGGCCTTTCGTCGAGGAATACGTGGTGTCGGAGGGCCGGCGCATCTACCTGCTGGCCGAAGGGCGGCTGGTGAACCTCTCGGCGGCCGAGGGGCATCCTGCCACCGTCATGGACATGAGCTTCGCCAATCAGGCGCTCTCGGTCGAGTACTTGCTGAAGAATGCGGCCTCGCTCGAGCGGCGCGTCTATTCGGTGCCCGAGCCCATCGACCGCCAAATCGCCAAGCTGAAACTGGAAGCGGTGGGCATCTCCATCGACAAGCTCACCCCGGAACAGGAGCGCTATCTCGCCTCCTGGTCGGAAGGCACCTAGCACGAATCCCTCATGTTAGAAGACTGGGCCAATCTGGCGCTGGATACGGCGGCGGTGCGTGGAGCAACCTACGCCGATGCGCGAGCCATCGAGCTGCGCCAGAGGGAGCTTTCCACCAAGAACGGCCAGGTAGGCACGCTGGTCGAGGGGGAATCGCTCGGCCTGGGCGTGCGCGCCATCGCCGACGGCGCGTGGGGCTTCGCTTCGACCGACCGGCTGACGAAAACCGGCGTGGAACGCTGCGCCGCCGAAGCGGTGGCTATCGCGCGGGCTTCGGCGCTCGCCAAGCGGCACGACGTGGTGCTCGCCCCCGAGGAGTCCTACGTCGATACCTGGCAATCGCCTTTCGTCAAGGATCCCTTCCGCATTCCGGTGGACCGCCAAATCGCCCTCCTTCTCGAAGCCGATGCCGCGATGCGGGAAGTCGCCGGAGTGACGCTGGCGGAAGCGGGGATGACGTTCCGGCGGCTCGAGCAGTGGTTCGCTTCGACGGCGGGCTCACGCATTCACCAGGTGAAGATGCAGTCGGGAGCCGGGATCGTGGCGTCGTCGTTCGCCGAAGACGAGCTGCAGAAGCGGTCCTATCCCTCGAGCTTCGGCGGCCAACACGCCCTGCGCGGCTACGAACTGGTTGAGGATCTCGACCTGGGCGGGAACGCGCGCCGGGTGGCGGAAGAGGCGGTGGCCTTGCACAAGGCGGCGCAGTGTCCCGAAGGCGTGCGCACGGTGCTGCTCGACGGCTCGCAAGTCGGCTTGCAAATCCACGAGTCGATCGGCCATCCGATCGAGCTGGACCGCGTGTTGGGGATGGAAGCGAACTTCGCGGGGACCAGTTTCCTCACCCTCGATAAGCTCCACTCGCTCCGCTACGCCTCCGAGCACGTTACCGTGGTGGCCGACGCGCGGCTCGAGCACGGCCCCGGCCTCGGCACGTTCGGTTACGATGACGAGGGCGTGCCCGCCCAGCGGACCTACATCGTGAAGGATGGCGAGTTCGCGGGCTACCTCACTTCCCGGGAAACGGCGGCGGCGGTGGGCGAAAAGCGCTCGAACGGCACGATGCGCGCCGAATCGTGGAACCGCCTGCCCCTTATCCGCATGACCAATATCAGCATCCTGCCTGGCCCCTGGAAGCTGGACGACTTGATTGCTGACACCGAGGACGGCCTCTACATGGAAACCAACCGGTCGTGGTCGATCGACGACCGCCGTTACCACTTCCAGTTCGGCACCGAAATCGGCTGGGAAATCAAGGGCGGTAAGAAAACCCGGATGATCAAGAACCCCAGCTATAGCGGCATTACCACCGAGTTTTGGAATAGTTGTGACGCCGTATGCTCGCGCGACTTCTGGACGCTTTGGGGCACGCCAAACTGCGGGAAGGGGCAGCCCATGCAGACGATGGGCACCGGCCACGGCGCCTCGCCGGCGCGCTTCCGCAACGTCCGCGTGGGCGTCGCTTTTTCGCGCTAAAGGGAGCGGAGCCGGAAACCTCATGCCCGTTCGCAAACAGACCGCGAAGAAGGCCGGCCGAAAAGCGGCCTCCCGAAACGCGCGCCAGCCGGTGCGCGCGCCGGCGATCGCGGCCGAGCATCTGGTGCCGCGGCGGGAGCTGGAGCGAATCGCCGAGCGCGTGTTCCGGGCGAGCCCGGCCGAAGAGACCGAAGTCACGATCGAAGCCACCACCGACGCGCTGACCCGCTTCGCGAACAACATGATTCACCAAAACGTCGCCGAGCGCGGGTTGTCGGTCTCCGTCCGCGCGGTGGTAGACGGGCGCACGGCCCGCGCCACGACCAACAAGACCGATGACGAGTCGCTCGCGCGCGTGGCTCGCGCGGCGGCGGATTTGGCGCGCTGGCAGCCGCCGACCCCGGATCTGCTGCCGATGCTCGGCCGGCAGAAGCTCCCGGCCGTCAAGCGCTATTTCAAGGCGACGGCCGAAGCGACGCCGGAGCTCCGCGCGCGGGCGGTGGTCGGCGTGGTCGAGCTGGCGCGGGAGCGGCGGCAAACCGCGGCGGGCATTTTCTCAACCGGGGTTTCGCAGTCGGTTCTGGCCAACTCCCGCGGCCTCTTCGCCGCCTACGAGCAGACGCGCGCGGAATTTTCCGTCACGATCCTCGAGGGAGACAGTTCGGGTTGGGCCAAGGCGAATTTCGGCGACATAGCTCTGGTCGAGCCGGGCGCGCTCGCCGATCGCTCCAGCCGGAAAGCCGCCGAGGCGCGCCAGCCGCGCGAAGCGCCTGCCGGTCATTACACCGTGATTCTCGAACCGGCGGCCGTGCTCGATCTGGTCGGCTTCCTTTTCTACGATTTTTCGGCGACCGCGGTCGAGGACAAACGCTCCTGCCTCACCGACCGTATGGGAAGGAAAATCTTCGGCGACAACATCACGGTGTGGGACGACGTCCACCACCCCCTGCAAAGCGGTCCGCCCTTCGACGGAGAGGGTGTGCCGCGGGAAAAGGTATTGCTGGTGGATCGCGGCGTGCCGAAATCGCTCGTCTACTCGCGTGGCGCGGCGAAGCGGCTCAAGTCGAAGCCCACCGGCCACGGGTTGCCGCTGCCCAACGAATGGGGGGAAGCGCCGCTGAACCTGGTTTTCGCCGGAGGCCGCACTTCCGTCGAGCAGATGATCGCGTCCACGGATCGGGGCATTCTCGTCACCCGCTTCTGGTACATTCGCGAAGTCGATCCTTACCGGAAGATCCTTACGGGAATGACGCGCGACGGCACCTTCCTCGTCGAAAACGGCAAGGTAGCGGGCGCCGTCAAGAATTTCCGGTTCAATCAGAGCATCCTCGAGATGCTGGCTTCGGTCGAGGCGCTCGGGCCGGCGGTGCGCTCGGCGGGCGAGGAGTCGTTCGAGATGGTCGTCCCCGCGATGAAGGTCCGCAACTTCCACTTCAGCGAAGTCACCAAGTTCTGAGGTCCAGCAGCAGCCGGTACGCTTCCCGCTTGGAGAGGCCGAGTTCGCGAGCAGCTCGCTTGAGCGCGGCCTTGCGGTCGCGGCCTTCGCGTTCGAGCTGGGCCACGCGGCTGGCGAGCGAGTCGCCCAGATTGTCAGCGGCAGGCTGCGGCGCCGCTGTGGTATTTCGCAGCGCGTCGTCGGCGGAAGCGACGACCAGCGTGATCTCGCCTCGGGGGGCGTGGCGCTCGAAGTGCGCCGCGAGTTCCGCGAGCCGCCCGCGCCGGAACTCCTCATGCAGCTTCGTCAGTTCCCGCGCCACGACTGCTTTGCGGTCGCCCAGAACCTCCCGCGCGGCTCGGAGCGAGGCCAGGAGCCTGTGCGGGGCTTCGTAAAGAATCATCGTGCGATTTTCCCCGGCCAGCTCCCGCAGCTTGCGCGCCCGCTCGCCCGCGCGCGCCGGCAGGAAGCCCACGAAGAGGAACTCACTCGCTTCGAGCCCCGAAGCCGCCAGAGCCGCGACGAGGGCCGAGGGGCCGGGAACGGGGATGACGGAAATTTCGCGTTCCACGCATAGGGAAACGAGGTGAAGGCCGGGATCGGAGATGAGCGGCATGCCGGCATCGCTCACCAGAGCGACGCTTGCCCCGGCTTCGAGCCGGTCGAGCAGTTCTCGGGCGCGCTCGCGCTCGTTATGCTCGTGGTAGCTGACGAGCCCGCGGTCGATTCCGTGGCGGACGAGCAGCTTGCGCGTCTGCCGCGTGTCTTCGCAGGCAACGACGGCGGCTTCGCGCAGCACCCGCAGCGCGCGCAGGGAAATGTCCTCGAGATTGCCTATGGGCGTGGCCACTAGATACAGCCGGCCGCGCGGAGATGTGGCTTCGCCGTGCATGGTCCGACGCGAGTCTAACACCGTTCTCCTTATCCCTCGCCGTAAGTCCACGGACCGGCCCCAGTCATCTCCTCTCCTGGTAGGGGCACGCTGCCGCGTGCCCCACGCTGCCGGGTTCCCCCGTCGCCCGGCGGGCTCGGGGCGCCCCTCGCAAGCGCCTGCCGTCAAACGCCTTCCCCGGCGTGGTACGATAAATGCCAGAGGGAAGCGCCGAGCAAGGAGGGCTGGTTTGCCGCTGTACGAATACGAGTGCTCCGTCTGCCATCATCGCTTTGAAAAGATCGAGTCGTTCTCGGCGCCTGCCGAGCAGCAATGCCCGAAATGCGGGGAAACCGCTAAGCGCTTGCTCGCCGCGCCGGCAATCCAATTCAAAGGATCGGGGTGGTACGTCACGGACTACGCGCGCAAGAGTTCGAGCGACTCGGCCAGCACGAGCGAGCACAAGACTTCGAAGCCGGCCTCGGGCGACGGCGCCGGCGGGGATAAGAAACCCGCCGCCGAGAAGCCCGCGGCGCAAAAGAAGAGCGGAGACGGTTCCAGCTAGATTTTCAGGTCGCGCAGCCATGCGCGGAAACTCGAGCCCAACTCGCCATCGGCGAGCGCCAGCTCCACCGTCGCTTCGAGGAAGCCCAGTTTATCGCCTGCGTCGTACGCCTTGCCCTGGCACACGTAAGCCCACAAGGTGCGTTCCCTGGCCAGTTGCCGCAGCGCGTCGGTGAGCTGAATTTCCCCGCCGCGGCCGGGCTTGGTTCGCTCGAGATAGCCGAAGATTTCCGGCGGCAAGAGATAGCGGCCAACGATGCTGAGCGTCGAAGGCGCCTCGTCGGGCGCGGGTTTCTCCACTAGATCGCGGATCCGATAGAGTTGGCGCCCGTCCCGCTCGATCGGCGGATCGTGATCGATGATGCCGTAGAGGGAGACTTGCTCCCTCGGGACGGGAGCGGCGGCGATCGCTCCGTCGCCCGTAGCCTCGTAGATTTCGACAAGCTGGCGCGTGGCCGGTTGCGGCCCGGTCATCACCACGTCGCCCAGCAACACCGCGAAAGGCTCGTCGCCAACCAGATCGCGCGCCTGCAGCACGGCGTGGCCGAGTCCCAGCGGCTCCTGCTGCCGCACGCTACGGAGGCGAGCGAGGCCGGCAAGCCGGCGCATCGCTTCCGCGAGGCTCGCTTTTCCCTTGCTTTCGAGAAAGCTTTCGAGTTCGGGCGCGCGGTCGAAATGATCTTCCATGGCGCTCTTGCCGCGGCTGGTGACGAGAACGACGTCCTCGATTCCCGAAGCGACGCACTCCTCCACCGCATACTGGATGAGCGGCTTGTCTACGAGCGCCAGCATCTCCTTCGGTATGGCTTTGGTGGCAGGCAGGAATCGCGTGCCCAGCCCCGCCGAAGGCAGGACCGCTTTCCTCACCGGCTTGGAACGAGCGTTCATCGGCACGCGCCGCCGACATGCACCTTACCGGCTTCTCGGTCGCGGGTCAAACGGAAGACCGTTTCACGCCAAGGCGCCAAGACGCCAAGCGCCGCGGGTTTCCCCGGCGGAAAAGGCAAGAGGGCTGCGGGCGGGACGCCCGCACCACAGGGGTCGCGAAGGCGCGTGCTAGGATAGCCAAGGAGGGAGGCATGAGTCGCGACGCGCGCATTCTCGGGATCGAGTCTTCCTGCGACGAAACGGCGGCGGCGGTGGTGTCGAACGGCCGCGTCGTGCTCTCGAGCGTCATCGCCTCGCAAATCGACGTGCACCGTAAATACGGCGGCGTGGTGCCCGAGCTGGCTTCGCGCGAGCATTTGCGGCGAATCGTTCCCGTCGTGCGCGAAGCGCTCGACCGCGCCGGTCTGGGCCCGGGCGACGTCGCGGCCATCGGCGTAACGAGCGGGCCCGGACTCATCGGTTCGCTCCTCGTCGGCGTGACGTATGGCAAGGCGCTGGCCCAGGCGCTTGGCAAGCCGCTCGTCGCCGTGAACCACCTCGAAGGCCACGTGCGCGCGGTTATCCTCGAAGCGCTTGGCGCGGGCCGCGAACCCGAACTCCCGGCGGTTTGCCTGATCGTCTCGGGCGGCCACACCGTGCTCTACGCGGTCGAGCGGGCCGAACCGGGCGCCATCGAAGCGGTGCGGTTCCGGTACGGGCGCCTGGGCCAGACGCGCGACGATGCCGCGGGAGAAGCCTACGACAAAGTGGCCAAGATGCTCGCTCTGGGCTATCCCGGCGGCCCGGTGATCGACGCGCTTTCCGGTTCCGGCGACGCGACCGCGATACGCTTTGGCGAGCCCAAAATGAAGGGCAATCCCTACGACTTCAGTTTCAGCGGAATCAAGACGGCCGTGCTCTACCACCTCCGTGCGCATCCGGAACTCGAGCCGGAAATTCGCGCGCGCCTAGCGGCGCTCGGGGAAGGGAAGCGGAAAGCAGCCGAGCTGCGGCCGCTCTCGAGCGCGCCTACGCTCGATCTGGTCGCCAGCTTTCAGCGAGCGGTCGTCTCGAATCTCGTCTCGAAAACGCTCGGCGCGGCCGAGCAGAACGCGGCGCGATCCGTGCTCGTCTCCGGCGGCGTCGCGGCGAATCGGGAGCTGCGAAAGACGTTCGAGCGCGAGGCGAACCGGCGCGGCATCGCCGTGTTTTTTCCGAGCTTGGCCCTTTCCACCGACAACGCCGCCATGATCGCGGCGGCGGCTTATCCGCGCCTGCTGGCCGGGGAATACGCGAGCGAGACTCTGAACGCCGAAGCGGTGCTCCCGCTCGCCTGACGTGTCGAGAAGCCGTAGGAAAATCCAGTTAAGGAAATTCGGATTAGGAAAATCCGGCTTGACAAGCTTCGACCGGGAGCGTATACACCCGCATACCGATGGCGGACCGCTCCAGGCTGCACCGAAAAATACGTGTCGCGGCAGGTCCGCTAGCAGCCGTCTTCTTGCTTGCTTCGTGCTCCTCGGGCCGGCAGGGAGCCCGGACGCGCAAGACCCTCATCGAGGTTGGCCTTCCCCCCGCGGCGCCTGCCGGCGGCCAAATTCATAGCATCAACGCCGAAAAGTCATTCCAGGGATTCGAGGGAGCGGGTTACTTTGGGTCTCATTGGATGGGCACCTACGCGTCCTCTACGAGATCGCGGCAACGTCGGCCCGGCGTCCAGCTTCATCGGCTGCCGCGCGTCGCTAGCGTCGTGTCACCGGAATGGGCGGCATTTGTCTTCGGGGGTCGGAGCTTGAGCTCCGACATCCAGTCCGCCGATTCATCAGGGGTTTCAACCCATGAAGGCGCGCCCGAGATATGACAGGCAGTTCTGGGACACGACACTGGAAGCTATTGCAGAACCTTCTCGGGGTCTGCTTCAGGGGCTGAAGCCCCTGCTTTTCAGCCGCTTTTTGTCGGAGCTGAAGCTCCGACCCCCGAAGGCGGCGGTTTTGCGATGACTTCTCGGCCAAGGGTTTCATTCTCCTTGGGGGGTACGAATGCGCTGGCGGATATTCTCGGTCATTCTCTTTGGCGTTCTTTCGCTCTTCGCGGCCAGCCGGCCGTCTCCGCCCGCCACTCGTGGCGCGGTACGGGTCGTTCCGTGGGCTATCGAGAACGCGTTCCAACCAGGCCAGATGCTCGTCGACACGAATGGCAACGGCATTCCCGATTTTCTGGCCGGCCACGTCGTCGTGCCCGACCAGCCCACCGCGCCGGAGAATGCCGCCGCGGCGAATCTGGCGGCGCGGCTGGCGTATGGCGTCACGGGTCTCACGTTGCCCGTGGTGGTGACGAAGCCGGAGGACGGAACGGAAAAAGGCCCCAAGTTCTTCGTCGGCGCTGGCTCCATGCCCTCCTCGGCCTCGGCAGCTCTCGCTCCGCTCACGGCCCTCCTCGGCACGGGTGAGGGTGGAGTATTCCTGGCGGGCGACATCGATTTGGCTGTTGTCGGGAGCGATGCTCCGGGCTTGCTCGCCGCAGCTGACGATTTCGCCTCCCATGCGCCCTACCAGTGGGCCATGCCGGGAGAAACGATTGGCGCGATTGCCCAGCGAGTGAACGCGCTCCTCTCCGCGGCGAAACTCAAGGCCACAGCTCGGCTCCTCGGCCTCAGCTACGTGGACCGGGAGCCTGGGATCCGTCGCGCGATTTTGAGCGTCTCCGGTACCGCCTCCGCTGCGGCGGTCCGCAAGGCTCTGACACCGGAGGGAAAACCGCCCTTGCGGTTCGCCGCGGTGAAGGAGCTCGTGATTCTCGTGAGCGCGCAGCCGCAGGTGGGCGGGGTGAGGGAACTGCTGCGTCTAGCGGGCGCGCAGCCGCCCATGACCTTGACGAACCCGGTTCCGATGGCCCTGCCGCCGGCAGGGCCGATGCCGGCGAGCGCGCCGAAGCCGCTCGATCTAGGCCAGTTGTATACGATCAAAGGGCTGCTGGGAGGGTCGGCGAAACTGCCGATTCCCAGCGCGGTGGTTTCGCGGCTCTACGTGCCGGCGGGAGCAGCCGGAGTGGCCATGGCTAATCTCGCGGCCCGCATCGGGCTGGAAACGACCGGGATCTCGTTCCCGCTCGCTTACGTCCCGAGCGGTGTTTCCTCGGCTCAGGTACCGGCGCAAGCTGTGGTCGCCGCCGATTCGGGACTAGGCAAACAGCTCATGGCAGAACTCGGGAGCGCGAAGGACCAGCGCGGAAATCCGTTTGGAAAAGAGATTTTCGAGCCGCTCGCTCCGGGAGAAGGCGAAATCCGGTCGATCGACAATGCTTTCGGCAAGCATTCCGCGCTGCTGGTGCGCGGCGACGCAGCCGGCCAGACCGCTGCGCTCGATTACGCCGCCGGCCGCCTGCCCTTCCTTTGGCAACCGGATAAGCGCTACGAATCGACTGACGAAATCCGCTACGACTTGCATCGCTTCTTCTCGCTGCGGTCGTCGTCGGGGCAAGCCGCCGCCGCGCTTTACCATTTCGAGCGGTGGGCGAAGCAAGCGGAGGCGGCGAAAGCCAAGCCCACCTCGATCGACGCGACCGTCTACGTCGATAAGGCCGATCTCAAGCTGGCTTCCTTTCTCCAAAGCCGGATCGAGCAAGCGGCGCCGGGAGCGAAAGTCGCCGTCCATGCGGGCAGCCTGCACGCCGGCCTGAAATGTTGCGCGAGCGACCCGCCACTCCACTACGTTTCGCGACGTCAGCCTTTCGTCCAGGCCAAGCCAACGTTTACCGACGACTTCACCATTCCCTGGGAAGGCGGGCGGCTGCTCGATGCGGTTCGCAAAGCGGCCCCGGGAATCGTTCGCGGCCAGCCGGCGGACTTGCGCGCCGAGGTCAGCGAAGGGCCCGCGGAGCGCCGCAAGCTCCAAACACAGCTCGAACAGATCTTGACCGCCGCGGGAGCCGACCCGAACAAGTCGCGAGTCGAGGTGCTTTGCGCCTACAAGCCGGGCTATAGCTGGCTGATGGACGAAATCGCGCCGGCGCTCAAAGGCAAGCCGGTTTCGCGCATCGCGATCGAATTCCAGCCGGACGTCGATCGCGAGGGCACCAGCCTGCTCTATTCGAAATCGCGCTGGCTGCAGGAACTCTATCCGGTGGACGAGATGCTGTCCCGCGAGCTGCGCCTTCCGCTCAAGAATGTTCGGTTCGAGGAGATGAAAGGCGCGAGCGGACCGACCTACCGCGTACACGTTTACGGCGCCGGAGGAAGCGAGCTGCTCTCACGCGAATTCACGGTGCACACCTCCGTCCGGCCGTACAGCGCCGAATTCCCGCAATACGATCGCGTCCAGGTGGACACGGGATGGGTTCACCTGGTCTCCGGCGGGAAGCCGCTGCTTAACCAGCGGGTCGAGACCGACGTCGAGATGTTCTGGGACCACTACCAGAAGATCACCCTGCCCCGGCTCTTCCACTTCGTCATGAAGCAGAACGGCGGCAAGGTCCTTCCCGAATACCAGCCGCTCTTCGATACCTTGCTCCTGCAGATCCATTTGAGCGAACCCGATTATGCACTCGGCTGGGAGCACCAGCGCATTTCGTCGCTCGACGCGCTCGAAGAGGACACCCTCTATTCCACATCCAATTTTTTCTACATGATGGGCACGCTCGACTCGACCGGCATTTTCGACTACATGGGACGCGTCATCCCCGTGGTTTATCCCTCCGCCGAGGGTAAGGACGGGCGCGTCACGATCGAGTTCTTCGCGAAAGACGGGCCCCATCCCCTCGCCGACCTGAAGTGGACGGACGCGGCGGGCCGCCGGTACGAGGAAGAGCGCGACTTGCCGGCGTTGCGATTGGGCATGCCTCGGCTTGTCGCCGCTCGCGTCCGTTCCGGCGCGCCGGGAGTCGAAGAGCTGACGTGGGAACTCGCCGCGGACGCCCGCGAGGACCGCTACCGGGATTGGATACGGATCGAGCAGGCGGACCGCGTCGAGCACACGATGTTTTCCGTCGAGCAAGCCGGCGGCCAGGTGCGCGCGCTCGCGGCCATGCACGCCGCCGGCATCTACGCGGATTCGCTCGCTTATCCGAACCTCCGCGAGTTGGCGATGGACTTCACCCTGCCCAGGCCGCTTCGCGCGCCGGAAAACTCGCGGCCCACGGTCGTTTCGGTCGCTTGGCCGGTGCCGATGCCGGCCACTCCGCGTCCTCAAATCACCGCATACGCGCCGGCGCCCGTGCCCGCTTCGCCTTCCGGCCATATCGTGTCTTGGAAGGAGCCCATCAGCCCCCGGCAAAGCGCGGAGATCCTCGCGCGGCTGGCGACCTTCCCGGGCGTGACCGTGTACTGGATGGGCCGGAGCTATCTCGGGGCGAATCTGTGGGCCGCGGATATTCTGCTGCCCTCGCCCGCGAAACTCCGGTCGCTGGCCAAACTCGATACGTTCAAGGCCACGATCGTCTATTCGGCGAGGCAGCACGCCAACGAGGTCTCGAGCACCAGCCACGTTCTGCGCCTCGGGGAAGAACTGCTGCGCGACCCCGAGACGCGTGCCAGCCTGAAGAAAGTCAATGTGGTCATCCACCCGATCGACAATCCCGATGGCGCGAACCTCTCGATCGATTTGATGCGCATCACCCCGAAGTTCCTCCTGCATCCCGGCTATCACGGCTCGCTCACCGCCGACGTCGAAAGCGGCGGGGGGCTGGAGGACCCGATCTATCCCGAATCGCGCACGCGGCGGCAGTTGAGGGAAGCGTGGCTGCCCGACGCCTTCCTCAATCCCCACGGATACCCTTCGCACGAATGGGTGCAGCCCTTCTCCGGCTACACCGCGTGGATGATCCGCCGCACGGACGTCGCGTCGGGCTACGCCTGGTGGATTCCACGCGGCTGGTTCACCAGCCTCGCGTATCGTATCGGGCCAGGCTTTTCCCATAGCAAGGACGTCGCCTACGAATTGAGGGCGCGCATCGCCCGCGCGATCAACCAGGTGCCCGGCGCGGCAGCCCTCGATCGCGCCGAGAATTGGCTGTACGAGCGGTACGGCGTGGACTGGGAGCCCCGCCGTTTCCAGCAGCCGCTTTACGAAGGTGTGCGCATCTATATGGCGCTCCAAGGAATCGGAGGGCCAGCGGCAGGCCCCGGTGCGGGGTATTCCACCGCCAGTTCGCCCGGCGTCACTTGGGATGAAGGCTACACCGAGGCCCCCGACGAAACCGCTCACGGCGACTACTTGCATCTGGTCGCCGGCATGGGACTCGCCTACGACCGCGTCCACTTGACCTACCTGGCGCAGGGGAAGTTCAAGATCACACGCAGCGAAAAACAGTTTTCGAATGGGGTGAGCTGGACCGTTAGCCGGGAGCGCCCGATCCTTCCCTCGAAGTGGCTGATCGAGCCGGGTCCGGGAATCGAATCGCAATAGAGGCTGTTGCAGAACCCCTTCCCGCCCTCAGGGGCTAAAGAGTCTGTGTGGCAACTGGCATTTCCACAGTTTGTATTTTTCATAGATTCGCGCAAGTCGTTTGCGGACAACGCACGAAATTTGCGCCAGGGCTGTGGAATTCGCACCTTTTCGCGTTGCCACACAGATTCTAAAGCCCCTGATTTTTGGCGGCCCTTATGGCACGGCTGAAGCCGTGCACTACAAAGCCAGGGTTATGCAACAGCTTCTGGAGGCTCCCGCGCGTGTTTCGCCTGCGGGGCATCTCCGGTACAATTCGACGGGCAAACGAAACGTTCACCACGGAGCAGAGAGAGTTTCACGGAGCCGAGCCGGAACGCCCGCTTCTCCTCCGTGGATCTCGGTGGACCTCCGTGGTGGTCTTCCGGCACTCTACAAATGCGCATCGCGATTGATACCGGTGGCACCTTCACCGATTGCATCTTCGTCAGGGACGGCCGCCTCGAGATTCTGAAACTGCCTTCCGCGCGGCAGGATCCCGCCCGCCCGGTCGCGCAGGCGCTCGAGACCATCCTCGGCCCTTCCCGGGAGCGCGCCGGCGTCGAGTTGACTTGCGGGACGACCGTCGGCACGAACGCGCTGCTCGAGCGCCGCGGGGGCCGCATCGCCCTCGTGACGACGGCGGGATTCGAAGACGTGATCGAGATCGGCCGGCAAGACCGCCCGCGCCTCTACGATTTCTTCGTTACGCGCCCCGAACCGCTCGTTCCCCGCGACCGCCGGTTTGGCCTTCGCGAGCGGGTCGACGCGGCGGGTCGTTCGCTCGAGGCTCCGAGCGAAGAAGAACTCGATCGCGTGACCGGGGAACTCGAGCGCGCGGCGCCGGAAGCCGTGGCGCTCTGCCTCCTGTTCTCTTTCGCCAATCCCACGCATGAACGCGCGCTGGCGCGGCGGCTGCGGGCTCGCGGCATGCGCGTCTCCGTTTCGCACGAGGTCCTGGCGGAATTTCGCGAATACGAGCGCACGGCCACCGTCCTTGCCAATGCCTACCTCACTCCGGCGGTGAGCGGCTACCTCGAGGCCGTGGAGCGCTCGGCGGGACGCGGGCGAGGGACGCGTGTGGGCGTCATGCAGTCGAATGGAGGAATCGCCTCGGCCCGAGCGGCGGCGGAGGAGCCGGTGCGGACGGTGCTCTCGGGCCCTGCCGGCGGCGCGCTTGGCGCGCGAGGCGCGGCATCGCTTGCAGGCTACGACCGAATCATCAGCTTCGACATGGGGGGAACCTCGACCGACGTCTCCCTGATCGAAGGCGAGTTGCGAACCACCACCGAATCGCACGTCGCCGGTCTGCCCGTAGCCGTGCCCATGCTCGAAATCCATACCGTGGGCGCCGGCGGCGGGTCGATCGCGCGGTTCGACGATGCCGGCGCCATGCGTGTCGGCCCGGAAAGCGCCGGCGCCGACCCCGGCCCCGTTTGCTACGGTCGCGGCGAGCAGCCAACCGTCACCGACGCTCATCTGGTGCTGGGCCGCTTGGGAGCGCAAGGCCTGCTCGGCGGCAAATTCCCGCTCGACGAAGCGCGGGCGCGGCGCTGTTTCGAGCGCGCGAGAGGACCGCTTCGGTCGGTCGAGGCGTTCGCCGCGGGGATCCTGGCGGTGGCCGATACCACGATGGAGAAAGCGATTCGCGTGATTTCGGTCGAGCGAGGTTACGACCCGCGCGATTACACCCTGGTGGCTTTCGGCGGAGCGGGCGGGCTTCACGCCTGCCAACTGGCAGACGCGCTGGGGATTCCCCGAGTCCTCATCCCGAAATTCCCGGGTGCGCTTTCCGCGCTGGGCATCCTGGCGGCCGACGTGGTGAAGGACTTCTCGCGAACCCTGCGGATCGAGGCGCCCTGTGCCGAATCCTCGGGAGCCGCTCTGCGGGGTCCACTCGCGTGCGCCTTTGCCGCGATCGAAGCGCGAGGCTGGCGGGAGATGAAGTCGGAAGGGATCGCGCCCAAGCGCGTGCGGATCGAGCGCCTGCTCGATCTGCGCTACCTCGGCCAGGGTTACGAGCTGACGATTTCCGCCCGCGGCGACTTCCTGAGCCGGTTTCACCAAACCCACGAGCAGCGCTACGGATACTCGGATCGCTCCTGGAGGGTCGAGCTGGTCAACGTCCGCTCGCGCTTCATCGGCCAAACCGCCCGGCTGCCCCTCCGCTCCCGCCGCGAAATCCCGCGCGACGCCGCCCGCGTCGCCATGGGCCGGCGCAAAGCGATCTTCCCCGGCGCGGGATCGCTCCGCCCGGCGGACACGACGTTCTACGACCGCGCGCGCCTGCTCCCCGGCCACCGGCTGAAGGCGCCGGCCATCGTCTTGGAATACAGCGCGACCACCGCCATCCCTCCCGGCTGGCAGGGCCGGGTGGATCGCTACGAAAACCTCGTTTTGGAGCCGGCTCGGCGATGAAACCCGATCCCATTCGCCTGGAGATTTTCAAGAACCTCTTCCACTCGGTGGCCGAGGAGATGGGCGCGGTCCTGCGGCGCTCGGCTTTCTCTCCCAACATCAAGGAGCGGCGCGACTACTCCTGCGCCGTGTTCAACGGCGCGGGCGAGGCCCTGGCCATGGGCGACCACATGCCCGTTCACCTCGGTTCGATGCCCATGTCGGTGGCCGCGGCCGTCGCGGAACTCGATCTCCTGCCCGGCGACATCGCTTTGCTCAACGATCCCTTCTGCGGAGGCACGCACCTGCCCGATCTGACCATGGTGATGCCCGTGCACTTGGGCCGGTGCGCGCCGGGCTTCTACGTCGCCAGCCGCGCCCACCACGCCGACGTCGGCGGAAGCCAGCCAGGCTCGATGGGGCTCTCGAGGGATATCTGCCAGGAAGGTATCCGGATACCTCCGGTGAAAATCTTCATGAACGGCCGGATCGTTCCCGGCATCCTCGCGATGATTCTGCGCAACGTGCGCACCCCTCGCGAGCGCGAAGGCGACTTGGCCGCGCAAATCGCCGCATGCCGCACGGGTGCGCGCCGGCTCGATGAGATCGTGGCGAAATACGGCCGAGGCGAAGTCGGCCGGTACGAGGCGCACCTGCTCGAATATTCCGAGCGGATGATGCGAAGCGCGCTGCGGCGGATTCCTTCGGGCGTCTACCGCGGCGAGGACGCCATGGATGACGACGGTTGGGGAAACGGGCCGCTGCCCATACGCGTGGCCATCCGGATCGGCGGCGAGCGGGCGGAAATCGATTTCGAAGGGACGGCGCCGCAGTGCGCGGGAAGCGTCAATGCGGTCTACGCCATCGCCTATTCGGCGGCGCTTTACGTGTTCCGGTGTCTCCTTCCCGAGGAAGTGCCGATGACCGCGGGCTTGATGCGGCCGATTCGCGTCCTGGCGCCTTTGGGAACGCTTGTGAACGCCCTGCCGCCTGCCGCGGTTGCTGGGGGAAACGTCGAGACGGCGCAGCGGATTGTGGATGTCCTGCTGAAGGCGCTGGCTCGGGCGGTCCCGCAGCGCGTGCCGGCGGCCAGCCAAGGCACCATGAACAATGTGACTTTCGGTGGCCGGGACCCCAGACGGGCCGGCGCCCTCTTCGCCTACTACGAAACCATCGCCGGAGGGATGGGCGCGCGGCCGGGACTCGAAGGCCTGAGCGGCATCCACACCCACATGACCAACTCGCTGAATACCCCCGTCGAGGTCCTCGAACACGAAATCCCCGTTCGGGTGCGCCGCTACTCCCTGCGGCGCGGCTCGGGCGGCGCCGGCCGGTCCAGGGGCGGAGACGGAATCGTGCGCGAAATCGAGTTCCTGACGCCCACGCAACTGGGAATCCTCAGCGATCGGCGCAAGCGCGGGCCGTATGGCTTGGCAGGTGGAGAAGACGGAGCAGTCGGCGTGAACGAGCTGCTCGTCGGCGACGAGGTTCGCTCGCTGCCGTCGAAATGCGCTCTCGACGTGCCCGCGGGCGGCGTGCTGCGCGTGCTTACGCCTGGAGGCGGTGGTTGGGGAAAGTCCGGAGAAACTTAGGGGGAGAAACCCTTACCGGGCGGGAAGTGCGAGAGTCTGCACGGGGGTGACGAGGGATGGGCTAATCAACCGCTGCGGGAACGCCCACCTCGGGAAACTGCAGCTTGGCCTTGGCCAAGGCTCGCACCACGTCGGTCTCCACTTTCGTTTCGCTCACGCGCTGCGCAGTGGCCAGTTCGCTGACGAGGAGATATCTGGCCCGTTCGAGCATTTTCCTCTCGCGGAAGGAAAGCGGCTTGCTCCGACTGAGAAGCAGCAAACTCTTCAGGACGGCCGCAACGTCCAGTAGCGATCCGGTGCGCATCCGTTCCGAATTTTCCTTGAATCGATGTTTCCAATCTCCGCGGCAACCGTTCGAGTGGTGATTGCATTCGAGGAACACAACGATCTTCCGCGCTTCCGCGCTGGTAATGACGCGGCGCAATCCCACGTTCTGCGCGTTCACTTCGGGTACCATCACGCGCAGACCGCTGGAAAAAATGCGGAGCATGAAGCATCGCTCGGAGCGACCGTTGAGGTAATTGAAACTGACTTGCTCGATGATTCCTACGCCGTGATTGGGATAGATGACCTTGTCCCCGATCTTGTAGTCGAGCATGGGTCCCCTACCTACGTAACCAATTCTAAGAACAAGGGTTGTGTCCCGTCAAGGTGGCTGCGAAAGAAAAATGAATCATGTGGGGAAGTAGGACCACGATGGTCGTATAAGCGGAGTACTGTAACATATTGAACTGCACGACATTGGCGCTCCCGCGCCCCTCGGCATTTCGCTTGCCTCCCGACTTGCATTTTTCTCCGAGTCGCGCCCGAATCCAATTCCTGTCGCCGGCTAACAGGAGGCTGCAAAAGGCCAAGGTGTCGTGCTGAGCGAAGCGAAGCACCTCGTCAATCCCCTGGAAACTGGGTTCGCGGGATCCTTCGCTGCTCTCAGGACGACAGTCCTAAAACGCCTTTTGCAGCATCCTGCTAAGTTACAATCTCGACGATGCTTTCCCTGGCAGTCGATACGACCACGCCCGCCGGAAGCCTCGCCGTGCTCGACGACGAGCGAGTGCTCGGCATGATCGGCATGTCGGTCGCGGAAACGCATTCCTCGCGGTTATTCCGTCATCTGCGGTTTATGCTCGAGGAGATGCGCCTGGAACTTGCCCAGTTCGACCTGTACTCGGTTGCAGCCGGGCCGGGATCTTTCACGGGGTTGCGCGTCGGATTGGCCGCCGTGATGGGATGGGCGGAAGGGTTCCGGAAACCGATTGCGGCCGTGAGCGCCCTGGAAGCGGTGGTCGCTCAAGCGACGGCGCCGGCGGCCGTTCTAGCGCCGGTTTTGGACGCGAGGCGGGGGCAGGTGTACGGGGCGGTATACGAACGCCAGGGCGCCGAACTCGCTCGGCGGCGGGAGGAAGTTGTCTTGGCCCCGCGGGAATTCCTGGCTTGGTTGGCGGAGTGCGTCGGCAACGATGCCCCGGTTCTCGTGACGCCGTCGCCTGAAGTCATCGCGCAGGGGCCCGCCACGGCGGGCCCGCTCCCCTCCCACTCTTGGCTGGTGGAACGGGTGTCCCCGCTTCTCGCCTCTACCATCGGCCGCCTCGGCTACCAGCGCGCGCGGCGCGGCGAACTTTTGAACGCCCTGAATCTCGACGCCAATTACGTGCGCCGGCCCGACGCGGAGCTGAATTGGAAGGATTGAATATCCGCCGGCTTGGCCCGGCAGACGCGGAAGCCATCGAAAGGATTACTCGAGAATCGCCCCAGGCCGAGGCCTGGGATCCGGCAGGTTATCTCGGCCTGCCGGCATGGGTGGCCGAAGGCTCCGGGGGTGTGGTCGGTTTTCTCGCCGTCCGCGTTGTCGCCGAAGAGATGGAGGTTCTGAATCTGGCTGTGGAACCCGAGTCGCGCCGCCAAGGTGTGGGCGGAGCCCTGCTCCGTGCCGCGCTCGTTTTTGGCGAATCGGCGGGAGCGACGCGCATCTCCCTGGAAGTGCGGGAATCGAACGAGGCAGCCAGGCGGTTCTACGAGGGGCAAGGCTTTCGGGTGGTAGGGCGCCGGCGTTGCTACTACCGCCAACCGGAAGAGGACGCTCTGCTGATGGCGCGACCTCATGCCGTGCGGTGAACGATTCCTTTCGCCGGCTGGCTTGGCCCGAGGCGCCGCGAAGTTTCTCTGGCGCTGCCGTTAGGCGGGCTCCCGTAGGGGCACGCTGCTGCGTGCCCCTACCGCTCCATTACCGCTCCATTACCCTTGGCCGCCGAAAGCCGCTATGCTAGCTTCGGCCGAGGCGAGTGAGCGACGGCCTCGGGACTCGGAGGCGGATGGCATTTCGGGAAGCGGTCAAGGTTGCCGTCGTGCCGTTGGCGCTCGCGCTCGTGGCCGGCTGGTTCGAGTGGCTATGGGTGGCGGCGGCATTCGTGGCGGCGCTGGTTTTCGTCTTTTATTTTTTCCGCGACCCCGAGCGCGCCGATCCCGTTGCTCCCGAAGCCGTGGTAGCGCCCGCGGACGGCCGGGTCATGGAAGTGGCCGAAGAGACGCTGGCCGGCCGGCCGGGCAATCGTATCGGCATTTTCCTTTCGATTTGGGACGTTCACGTGAATCGGTCGCCTATTGCAGGGGAGATGGCGAAGGTGGACTATCGGCCAGGCAAGTTCCATGCGGCGATGCGCCCCAAGGCCTCGGCGGAGAATGAGCGCAACGTGATTCAGTTGGCGACAGTCCGCGGCCCGGTGGTCGTCGAACAGATCGCGGGCTGGGTGGCGAGGCGAGTGGTGCTGTGGAAGAGAACCGGCGACCGGCTCGAGCGCGGAGAACGCTTCGGGATGATCCGCTTCGGCTCCCGCGTCGAGCTGTGGCTGCCGGCGGAGGCGAGCATAACGGTGCGGCCGGGAGACCGGGTGCGCGGCGGCTCGAGCGTGGTCGCGCAATGGCGTTGAGCGGGATAGGGAGACTAAAGGCCGGGAGTCCGGCGGCTGCCAAGCCAGGGAAGCCGCTGCGCGGCCGCCGCGGAATCTACCTGCTTCCCAGCATTTTCACGGTGGCCAATCTTCTCTGCGGTTATTACGCCATTTGGTCCATCTTCCAGGGCGACATCGCCGATCTGGACAATGCGGCCAAGGCCATCGGCTTCGCCATCCTGTTCGATATGTTCGACGGCCGGGTCGCCCGCCTCACCAACTCGACGAGCGAACTGGGCAAGCAGTTCGATTCCCTGGCCGACGTGATCAGTTTCGGCATCGCTCCCGCGCTTCTGGCCTACGCGTGGGGGGTGCGCGGCGTGGTGGCGCCGTCGGGGACGGCCGAGCTGCGAATCGAGGGATTTGGCTGGCTGGCCGGTTTCGCGTTTCTACTCTGCTGCGCCTGGCGCCTGGCGCGGTTCAATATCCAGGGCATGGCTCCCGAACAATCCCATTATTTTGTGGGATTGCCCACGCCGGCGGCCGCGGGCGTGATCGCCGCGATGGTGCACGCGGTGAAATATCCTCTCACCTCGTGGTGGGTGTCGTTGTTGTGGCTGGGGCTGGAGTTGACGGTCGCGGTGCTGATGTGGAGTTCCGTGCGCTACGTGGGTTTCAAGGAGATCCAGTGGCAGCGGCGCCACTCCTCGTTGGCGTTCATCTTGATTGGCCTGCTGATCGCCGCGATCGTGTTGTATTCGGAGGAGGTGTTGCTGGCCATAGCCACGGTATACCTGCTTTCGGGCATCACCGCGCGGCTCGTGCGCCAGGTGCGGCACCGCCGGACCCCGCACACGGGCGACGCCCATGCTTGATTCCCGGCGAAAAATCGTCATCGTGGGCGCGGGTTCGCCCCGCGGCAAGGAACTCCGCGACGTGCTCGAAGAGCGCGGCGTCGAGCCCGCCCGGCTGCGCTTGCTCGACGAAGATATTTCCGTGGGTACGCTCACCCGCAGCGGCGACGAAGCGACGTTCATCGCCGCCGTGGAGGAAGCCAGCTTCGCAGAGGCCGGTTTGGTCTTCTTCGCCGGCCGCCCCGAAATGGCCGAACGCCACTCGAGCCAGGCGCTCGAAGCCGGCGCTCACGTCATCGACCTGAGCGAGGATCCGGGCCTGGGCCAAGCTGCGCCGCGCATCCCCGCCCTCGCTCCGCTTCTCGGCCCTCAAGAGGGAGTCGGCGCGCCCGAATCGGGCGTCCGGCTGCTGCGCTCGCCTTCGGCGGCGGCGATTGTGGCCGCTTCGCTTGCCGGCGCGCTCGCCAAGTTCGGTTCGGCGCGGCTCGCCGTCACATTCCTCCGGCCGGTTTCCGAGCGCGGGCAGGAAGGCATCGACGAATTGGAACGGCAAACGGTGCGTCTGCTCTCCTTCCAGCCGGTATCGGAAGGGATCTTCGGCGCGCAGGTAGCTTTCAACTTGATGGACGCTTATGGAGCGGGGGCTGAGCCATCGCTCGAGAAGGTACGGGAAGCGATGGTGCGCGACGTTGGGCGGGTGCTCGGCAACCGTGCGCCGATTCCCGCGATTCAAGTGGTTCAGGTCCCCGTCTTCTTTTCTTACGGCTTCACTGCCTACGCGACGCTGGATGCGCCGGCGGAAATTCCGGAAATCGAAGCGGCGCTGATCTCCACGGGCCTCGCGGTCACCCCGGGCGAGGAGCCGCAACCCACCAGCATGAGCGTGATCGGGCGGCCGGAAGCGATGCTCGGGCGCGTGGTGCGCGACGGGAATCGGGGAGCAGGGTACCGGCTTTGGGGAGCGGCGGATAACGTTCGCGTGGTGGCGGCGAATGCGGCGGCAATTGCGGAACAGATCGAATAGAGCCTGCATGGCAATCCCGCGTCTCGTGAGGGCACGACTTCAGTCGCGCCGTGAGTCTCGCGCTGTCAGGCCGGCTTTGGCCGCTGAGGGCAGGCTCCGCCGGCTGCCCTACAAACTTTGTAGCGGGGCCGGGGCCGGCTGGCGGCCGGCAGCCCTGCTCTCCGGCGCGCTCGCGTTGGCGCTCGGCGCCGTAGGCTGCGGCTATCACGTCGTCGGCCGCGGAGCGATGCTGCCCAAGACCTGGCACAGCCTTGCGGTTCCCCTGTTCACCAACCGAACCTTGCACTACCAGTTGGGCCAGCGGTTCACCCAGGCCGTGGTTCGCGAGTTGGAGGCGCGCACCACCTACCGCATCGTGCCCGATCCGCAACAAGCCGATGCGGTCCTCGACGGTGAACTCAGCTCGATCGAAGCGGTTCCCGTGCTCTTCGATTCCACGACGGGCCGGGCTACCACCATGCTGGTCACCGTAACGGCCAAGGTGCGGCTCGAGGATCGGAGGTCGAAGAAAGTCCTCTTCGAAGACGATAACTTCGTTTTGCGCGACGAATACGAACTCTCGACCGACCCGAAAACCTTCTTCGACGAAGAGGATCCCGCCCTCGGCCGAATGGCTCACGATTTCGCTTCCCGGCTCGTGGCCGACGTCCTGGAGGGTTTCTGATGCCGGCGACGGGAGCCGAGAAGTTACTCGAACGCTTGGCACACGGCGAAGCTCCCCCCGTGGTCGCCCTTCTCGGCGACGACCCGTACTGGCGCGAGTTGTGCCGCAAGAAGCTCGTCGAGGCGCTGGTCCCGGAGGCCGAGCGGAGCTGGGCCCTAACGAGGGTGTCGGCGGGTGAGGAGGATGCCGGCAAGATCGTGAGCCGGGCCGCGATGCGGCCGATGCTCGCCCCTAGACAGATACTTTTCGTGGGAGATGTCGAGTCGTGGGAAACGGGTACTGACAAAGAGATGGAAGATAGCCTTGCGGCGTTGAAGAAGTATTTCGACGATCCCGCGCCATTCACCTGGCTCGTCCTCGAAGCTCCCAAACTCGATCAGCGCACGCGGCTGGCTCGCCTGGTTGCCGAGCGCGCCTGGGTGGTGGACCTGGATACCGGCGGCGCCGATCCCGCGCGCCTGGCTGGGCGGATGGCGGCGGAGTTGGGAATCAAGATGGACGCCGAAGCGACGGCCGCGCTCGTCGAAGCGACGGCCGGCAAGGCCGCGCGCATGGCCATCGAGCTGGAGAAGCTGGCCTGCCACGCCGGCGAGTCTCGCCGCGTTTTGGCTGCCGATGTCCGCGAATTGGTCGTAGCGGAAAGCGAGACCGAGGTGTGGGAACTCGCCGGAATGCTCGCGGCGGGTGAGCGGCGCAAAGCGGTGGAAACCGTCGACAATCTGCTGCGGAAGGGAGAGACCGCTCCCAAGCTGATAGGCGCGCTGGCGTGGATGTACCGGAAGCTGGTGGCTGCGGCGGAACTTCCTCAGGGAGTGTCTTCGTGGCAGGCCGCCAAGCGGCTCGGCATGCGGCCGGAAGCGGCGGGAACGGCAGCCGAACATGCGCACCGATTGTCGCGCGCCCAGCTCGCAGACGCGCTCGTGGCGCTGGCCGAAGCTGACGATCGGCTGAAGTCGGCCGTCAAGGACGAACGCGGCGTGATGATGTTCCTCATGGCGCGTCTGAGCCGCCCCGAGGCGCGGCCCCGCCGCCAGTAAATGCCGGTTCGAGGCTCCGCCGAGCGGAAGTAGCCGGCCTCGGCCGTGGGCCGTCGTTAGGACAAATCATCCGAACGGGCAGCCATTCGGGCATGTTGTAACGCCGCCATCTTGGCGGCCGGCGGCCCTGCCACCGGGGCTGAAGAGCCGGCTGGAAGCCGGCGTTACAACAAAGGAGCCGGCTGGCGCCGGTAGGGAAGCATCGGTTCGATCAGCAGGATCGGCGCTCAGGCGGATTTGGGAGCGGCTGGTGCGGCTTGGGCTGCGTTCAGCGCCAAGGCCAAGCGGGACTTGTAGCGATTGGCGGTATTTTCGTGCAAGACGCCATCCTGAATGGCGCGGTCGAGCGCGTGATACGTTTCGGGCAGGGCCTTCCGGGCATCCTCGAACTTGCCCGCTGCGACGAGGTCGCGCAGCTTTTTCATCGCCGTGCGCACCGTGGTGCGATTGGCGCGGTTGATGAGCGTGCGCCGCTCGGTCTGGCGAATGTTCTTCAAAACCGACTTCTTCTTTTTCTTCTGCTTGACGGGCGCACCAGCGGGCATAGTTCCAAAACTCCTCGGAGAAGTCCGCCGCCAGGAAAGCAGCGGCAACCAAGTAGAGTAAGGGACGAAAGCGCCCTTGTCAATTTCACCCCACGCCTATTTCACCCCACGCCGGCATCTTGTAGCGCGGGCACTCTTGCCCGCGCTACTGATCAAACCAGCCGCCTACCCGGCGCGCGCGAGCCGGCGATACCGATAAGCAAGTGTGAGGAGAGCGGCGGCGACTAGCGGATATACCGTCTCGAATTGCGCGCCTAGGCCGGGGGCCAAGCCGGGGATATCAAACAATGGGAAACGAACCAGGGCGGCAGCGATCACCCCGGCAAGCTCCGCGAGCAGGACCCCAATCACGCCGGTCATGCCCCACCGATTTTCCCTCCACAGCAGCACGGCGCAGCCAAGGAGCAGCACGGAAAAGGTAACGTCGAGTGCCTGCACTACGTAGCCCGAGGACGAGCCGAAGCTGGTGAGACGGGCTAGCTCGGCCGCCAGGAACGGCGGCACGCGTCCCGGGGGAGGGTGGGAGAGCAGAAGTGGGAGACGGAGGCTGAAATCTATGGTGCCCAGGCCCATTGCGGCTTCGAGGAGCGTAACGGCAGCAAGGAGCCGCATCGTCACCTCGACTTCCAGGCGGTCAGAGCGGGCCTCCCGTCCGGCGCGCGACCGTCGGCGTCGCTCGCGAGGATCGCGCGATAACGCGCCGCGAGAATGATCAAGACCGCCGCGATGAGCGGGAACAGGGTGACGATCTGAACGCCCAGAGCCAGATTCCCCTGTCCCCACGGCGCATAAAACGCCCCAGGTCGCCGCCCCGGCGGCATCCACCCCGTGCCCATCGGGCCCGGTAGGAAAGGAAACCGCGACAGCGCTGCGATCTCGGCGAGGGCTGTCACCGTGAGGGCCGTCAACCCGGCGCCGTTCTGCCGCCAGAGCAGCGTCGCGCTCACAACGAGCGCCAGGAATAGGACGGCGTCAACCCAGAGTTCGCTCGCGGTCCTCGCGGGGATCCCGCCGCGTGAAGCGAAGTGGGACGCCGTCAACGCCCAGGAATAGGCGAGCTGGGCGATGCTGGCCGCGGCCTCGAGGAGGGTGAGCGCCGCGAGCACGCGCAGAACCAGCCGCAGCTTCCTCCCTATAGGTTGCCGATTCCCGGCCGCGGACGGAACGACGATCGGGGCCGCATGGTTCCGTTTACCGACGGCGTCGAGAGAAAGAAGCCCGAGAACGGCCCCAACTAAAGGAAAGGCAGTTAAGATCTGAAAGCCCAGTCCAATGTTGCCGATCGCGGCCGCTCCAGCCATGGCTGTCGCGTTTCGCCCGTTCAGCCCGAAGCCGATCACCACGAAGTAGAGCACCTCAGCGGGTAGTGTGGATAGCAGCAGGTAGATCCCGCTCCTTCTGCGGCGCCACAACAGCGCCGCACTCCCCATGAGCGCGCAGCCGAAGGCAACGTTCGCGGCCTCCATTGCGCGCGCGTAGCCCTCGCTGCTTTCGGCGGCACTGCCTGCGAGAGATGCGGGCCCGAAATGCACCGCAAGAAGCACAAGCCAGCCCAGCCCCGGGAGCGTGGTTACGAGCCCTTCGAGGAAGGTTAGCCAAGTGAGAAAAACCACGAGGCCCGGTCGTTTCTCGCTCACCGCCGCGCTCCGGTAGCGCACGCTGGAACGTAAGCCCACGCGGGCAAGGAAATGATCGAGGCGAACCGGACCGCGTAAGGGGAAAACCACTGCGGGCGCATCGCGAGACGCCTCCAAGGGGAAGCGCTTACTGCGGCGGCGCGGGCGGGATTTTGAGCGATCTCGCGCCGGTCGGTTACCCAGGGCCGAAAACTGCAACGGCGACTGGCTGCCCGTCTTGTATCACCGGCCCCGTCGCCTGTCAACATAGCCGACGTCATAGCCGACGTCCTGTCGGCCGGCTCAAGAGGTGGGTGCCCCACCCACCGGTGTCGCGGGTGGGGATTTATATCAACCGAACCCAGGCGCCCCGACGGAAAGCGTCGGGGGAGGCGACCGAGACACGGCGCCTGAGCCGCCCCGCGATTTCCGACGGAGTGGGGCCGAGGGGTAATCGGCCGGGTCGGTTGTGGCCTCGGCGGAAAGCGCACAGCCAGGTCCCGAGCGTTCGGGAGGCTGTGCTACTAAAAAGCTTTGGGGTTTGCACTCGCTTCCCGCTAGAATCGCGGTGCGACGAGAAAGAGGCAAACTGCTGTGAGCCCGGCTAAGAGCATAGGAAGATTGCTGAGGGCGCGGCTCGGCATGGCCGTGGCGCTATCTCTGGCGCTCGGTGTCGCCGCGCACGCGGAACAGGCCAGCAAGCTCCAGCCGCAGGGTTACGTCAACGACTTCGCCGGCGTCATCGATCCGGCAACCAAGCAGGAGCTCACCGCGCTCTGCGAAGAGGTGAATCAGAAGGCAGGCGCCCAACTCGCCGTCGTCACCATCCATACCACCGGCGGCGAGCCAGTCGATGAGTTCTCCATAGACTTGGCTCAGCGCTGGGGAATCGGGACGAAAGGGACCGACCGCGGCGCGATGATCCTGCTCGCGGTGAACGACCACCGCTACCGCATCGAAGTGGGCTACGGACTCGAGGGGATTCTGCCAGACGGCAAGGTGGGCCGGTTCGGCCGCGAAGCGGTTCCCCTGCTCCAATCGGGCAATTACAACGGCGCTTTGCTGCTGATGACGCGGCGCGTGGCCGATACTATCGCCGCCGCGCGCGGCGTCAAGCTCAGCACCGTGACGCCGCTCCCCGAGACGGGCGGGGGAGGACCGGGCGAGGGAATTCCGCTCGCGCCAATTCTGTTCCTCCTGTTCTTCTTCGGCATGCCGGCGCTGGGTTGGCTCTTGCCGTTGCTGCTTTCCGGCGCCATGACGAATCCGCGCCAGCGTGGGGCGATGGGGCGAAGGCCGTGGTTGATGGGCGGTTATTGGCCCGGAACGTGGACGGGCGGCGGGTTCGGCGGCGGGGGAATGGGCTGGGGCGGCGGCGGAGGATTTGGCGGGTTTGGCGGGGGATCGTTTGGCGGCGGCGGAGCGACCGGCGGTTGGTAGGGGAGAGATCATGGAGAAACAGTTACAAGAGGTTGTCGAGCGGCTCCGGCAGGCTGCAGGCTCGAATCTTCGCAGCGTTGTGCTGTACGGCTCCGCCGCGTCGAGCGAGTACCACCCGAAAGTTTCCGATTTTAATGTGCTGGCGGTGCTCGGCGCGCTAGACGCCGGGGCGCTCGACCGCCTGGCGCCGGTCGCGCGCTGGTGGCAGAAGCAGGGGAATCCGGGTCCGGTGGTGTTCACGGAGGAAGAGCTGCGCCGGTCGGCAGACATGTTCGCCATCGAGCTGCTGGACATCAAAACCACCGGGCGCGTGCTTTGGGGCGAGGAGGTACTGCGGGCGATTGATGTGCCGATGCGCTTGCACCGGATTGAAGTCGAGCGCGAGCTGGCGCAGGCCCTGGTTCGCTTGCGGCAACACTACCTCGCCGCCGGGCAATCGCGCCGCGCCGAGCGCAGGCTGCTGCTGGCCTCGGTGAGCACGTTCACCGTGCTCTTTCGCCATGCCCTGCTCGCGCTGGGCGAGCCGATGGCGCGAGACCGCCGGCAGGCAATCGACCGGCTCGCCACGCGAATCGGATTCGATCCGACGCCCTTTCACGCTCTGCTCGACGTTCGGGAGCGGCGGCGCAAGCCCGGGGAGATCGACTGGAGCAGCACGTTCACCGGCTATTTGGCGGGCATCGAGCTGGTGGCCAAGGAAGTGGATCGGCAACTCGCGGGTTCGGCGATCGGCGCTGGAGCCTGAGACTCTGCGCGGAGGATTCGAGGAACGATCATGAATAAAGTGACGATGGGGTGTCTCGGCGTGGTTGCCCTGCTGATCATCGCGTTCCTGGTGGTGGGCGGGATGTACGTCGGCATGCGCAACTCGATGGTGCGGAAGAACGAGGCGGTGAAGGAGTCGTGGTCGGAAGTCGACGTCCAGATCCAGCGCCGCGCCGACTTGATCCCGAATCTTGTGGCCACGGTCAAAGGCTACGCTCAGCACGAGCAGGCGGTTTTCGACTATGTGGCCAAAGCGCGCGAGGCCTTGCTCGCCGCTCATTCCCCGACCGACCGCATCGCCGCCAACAATCAGCTCGACGGGGCGCTCGGCCGGCTCTTGATGGTGGTCGAGAACTATCCTCAGCTCAAGGCCAACGAGAATTTCCTCGCGCTGCAGGACGAATTGGCGGGGACGGAGAACCGTATCGCGGTGGCGCGGCGGCGCTACAACATCGCTTTGCGCGATTACGACGCTTACATCGCTCTGTTCCCTCAGAACCTCGTGGCGGGGTGGTCGGGCTTCCAGCGCAACAACGCCTATTTCGAAGCGGCGCCCGCCTCCCGGCAGGTCCCCAAAGTCAATTTCGGAAATCCCGCGCCCGCACAGCCCTAGTCGCGTAGCGCCGGCCTCGAAATCCCGGGCGTTGTTTGGGCCCCAACCGCTTCGCGGGATTTGGGCCTGAAGGGGGATGAAGGAATCCCGCGCGTTCCTTGGGTGCCCCACCCTTGCGTTTTGGGCAAGGGTGGGAGTTTTGCGCTCGCATGTTCATCCCGCCGGCCCATCCTTCCGGCAGATCCCGAAGCTTCGGGACGCCGGAAGGATGGGGGCCCCGACCAAGAGAATCGGGGCAGGCACCCGAACGACACACGGGATTCCACGATCCCCTCGACCCGCCACGGCGGGCCTTCGCGGGCCATCGGCCCTGGGTGACTAGCAGGAATGCCTGTCCCTCAGGGCCGTTGGCCCGCGAAAGTTCGTCGATGCCACTGGGTGCCCCAGGCGCCGTGGTTGCGCCTGGGGACCGAGGCTTTCGACCCTGTGCTACGGAGCTTCTTCAGCAGTCTGTCAAATCTTCTGGCTTCCGCGCGCGCCAGTTACCGGAAATCGTAAGTGAGAGTAGCGCTCGCGGTGATCACCACCCGGTCGGACCGCGCTGAATAGAAGCGATAGGGCAACCCCTGGAGCGGGTTGATGGGCACTTGCCCGTACGCGCCAATGATGCTTCCGGCGTAGCCGCCGAGGTACCGCGTAGCGGCGGCGCGAAGGTAGGTAGAGCCGACACCCAACTGCTTGGCGAGCGCCTGTGCCTTCTGGCGAGCGCCGGCGACCGCTTTCCCGAGCGCTTGGGTTTCGTAGGTGGCGGGATCTTTCACGGTGAAAGCGACCATGGAGGACGTTGGCTGGGAATAGGAAGTGGAGGGCCCCGCGCCGGCCTTCGCAAGCGCGTCAATTGTGGCGGCGATTTTCTGGTTGAGCTGGTTCGTATCGGCAAGCGCACTGCCTTCGAAGAAGACGTACACGATCTGCTGGGCCATTACGCCGGTAAAGGCGGGCTGATCGGGCCCGAGATACGTTCCTCCCGCGCGAGAGAAGATAACAGGTGTCAACTCGAACGATCCCGAACCGTAGCCGAGGCCGGCGAGAGCGGCTTGGACAGCGCTCGCCTTGCGGGCGCACTGGCTGGCTGCGCCGGCGGCGACAGGCGCCGAGGCTGCGATTTCCATGACGAGAATGCCGAGGTCCGGGCGCGCCGATACTTGGCCGGTATCGCTGGCGCTGATCTCGTTAGCGGCTGAGTTTTGCGCGCGAACTGGCGGACTTCCGGCCAGGGCAAACGCCAGCGCGGCAAGCACAGGCTTCCAGATTCTGTGCGTCATAGCTCTCTCCTTCGCGTGATTTGCCCGCGACCCAATCGGCGCCGCCCTGCCCCGTGGACATGAGCCTACGCCTCACCTGTCGCCTTTGTAAACGGATACCTAAAACGGTGAGGTGTCGGCTCCCGCTTCCCCTAACAGGGCGTTGCAAAAGGCCAAGGTGTCACGTCCGCCGCCGTTCGGCAGGCTCACGGCCCTGACCGGAGTCGAAGGGCGGCGGACGAAGCATCCCGCCAATTCCGCGGAAAGGGGGTCGGGATCCTTCGCGGAGTCTACCCTGAGTGAAACGAATGGGCTCAGGATGACTGCCCTAGAAGGGCCTTTTGCAGCAACCTGCTAAGCTCGGCAGCCTCACCGCCACGGAACGAGCGCATAATGGGCCCGGGTGATGGTGGGGGAGAGGAGGGTGCCATGCCGTGGTACGCGTATCTCGCCTATTTTTTCGCCGGCGCATTCCTCGTGAATGCGGTTCCCCACTTTGTCAGCGGCGTATCGGGCCGGGCGTTCCCGACTCCATTCGCTTCGCCGCCAGGCCGGGGCCTTTCTTCGCCGCTCCTGAACGTGCTTTGGGGCACGCTGAATCTGATCGTCGGGTACCTGCTGGTGAGCCGCGTCGGCGAGTTCCACATCCGCCAGATCTCCGACGTGGCGGTTTTGGGAGTTGGGGGATTGGCGATGGCGGTGATGCTGGCGCGCACGTTCCGGCATCTCTACGGCCAGTAGGGCTGGTGACTTTGGGCCCTGACCGCCTCTCTCCCGGGGTGGGCTGGCGAAGGATTTCCGTGCCTGCTGTATAGGGGGCTGAAGTTTATCCCGTTCTGGCCTAGGCCTCACACACGGGGTATCCTCGTTGCCTCGCGTTTGCGGGCCGACGAGCCCAGTCGGCTCGACGCGGGCCGGGATGAGGACCGTTCGCGGGGGGTGCCGATTTCCATGGGCTCTCGTGCATGGCGATTCGAGCGAAGGCCATCCGAGCGGGCGGTCGTCGCTCTAAATCGGGGAGCGGGAACCGCCGCTGGCGTACGCTCGGCGGCCTCGACGTTTCTGGAAGTGGGGTAAACTCTCGCCGCCAAGCCGGCCTCGGGCTGCAGCCGCGGCGGCAGGGAAAAGAGCAGCGGGATGAGCGCAGTGGAAGGTCGCCCCTCTCGTGGAGCCCGCGTGGACCTGGGGTTTCTCCCCCAGGTGCCGGTATGTATCGTGGCGCTTGAATTCCGGTCTCTCATCCCCTCTACGTTGCCGCTCTATAGCGGCTCCGCCTTGCGCGGTATGCTTTGCCGCCGAATCGTCTCGTCCCTATGCCGCAGCCGGTCCTCCCCCTGCACAGACTTTTGCCATTCGCCTGGGGATTGCCCGGCCCGGTGCTTCCTGTCGGCGGAAACCGGGAGCGGGGAACCCTCCGCGCCATCTTGGGTGCTCGAACCGCCTGTGCCCGAGGAGCTGGCGAGAATCGCCCATGGAGGTGAGGTCACGTTTCCCTACGCCGTTCTGCCGCCTGCCAGCCTCGGAGAGGCCGCGGGGCTGAGGAGTTTGGCCCCCATGAGCTTCGAGCCCGGCGCAGTGATCCCGCTCCGTCTGGTGCTGCTGGGCCCTTCCGCCGGTGCGGCTACGGACGTGTTAGGGGCCCTTGCTCAGGCTCCGCTGGCGCGAACGGCCGCCGGCGCCCCGGGGAGTTTCGAGCTTTTGAGTGCGCACGAGATCGGAGGGACTGGCAGGATCCTGTTCAGTCGTGGACTCAACGGCATCCCGCTTCAGCGAGCGCCGGCGCGCCCCTTGCTCTCATATGTGAAGGCCGAGGACAGCCGGGTAAAAGCCCTCCGCGTCTGCTGGCTGACCCCCTTTCGACTCCACACCGACAACGGCTATTGCTACGATCCCCAGCAGGCGGCGGAGCGTTTCGCCGCGGCTTGCTGGTCGCGCTGCGTCCGGCTTTGCGAGTTGTGCTGCGGGGCGGCGGCCAGGCCTCCGTTCCGGAAATGGGAACCTGGCGATTGGTGGGTCGAAGAGTGCCACGCCTACCGGTATGAGTGGAAGCGCGTAAGCCTCCGGCAGAGCCGCGGTATGTCGCTCGACGGCCTAGTCGGCTTTTGCGATCTGTACGGCGAGCTTGGGGACGTGTATGCCCTGTCGCGCGTCGCCGAGTTAGCCCATGTCGGCCAGAAGACGAGCTTCGGTCTCGGGAAAGTTCGCGTTTACGTGCTCGAGTGACCGGGCCGGGCGCCGAGTACGCCGGCGGAGCCCCATCCGCGAGCGCCCGCGCGAAGCCTGACAATTCTCCTTCCTCTCTTGCGCAGAAGTCGCTTGACATCGCTCCGAACGCGGTGATAAGCATGCGTTTCCAATTCGCCGGGGAAGAGCCGGCACGCGACACCGGCGCGTTCTTATGCCACTGCCCAAGTTCATCGCCGCCGTCGAAGTTGACCAGCGCCAAGCCGTCATTCACGCCACCGACAAGCTCAAGGAAGTTCTTGGCGGCTCCTGGACAATCGACGATACGAGAGACGTGGCGACGGAAGCCACAAAAGATGAGCCGCACGTCAATCTGATGATGCCAGTCAGCGGCCAGATCTGGCTTGCGGCTGACGGCTTCCCGGCGCTCGCGAGGGTCCTCTGGAAGCTTCGCGAGAAAATTGTGGAGGAGTGGGACCTGCCTGCAACGTTTGCCGTGGTCCCACTGGACGGGAAGGACTTCGACACAGCTTGCAAGGAGTTGGAAAAGGGCGTTCGCGCGGAGAAGGACGCGAAAGCCGGAGAGAACGGAAGGGCCAGCCTGCCGGGAATGGCCCACTGCCGCATCCAGCCGACCAAGGCGGCCAATCGCTGGATTTTCCGGCACGAGGGCCCTGACCAGGACCATCGCCGCGCGTTGATTTCGAACAGCAGCGAACGGCGCCGGAAGAAGGGAAACAAGACGCTGGATCTCTTTCGTAAGAAGTTCGAGGTTGCCGGCGGCCCGGGTTACCTGAACGGCTACGGGCGTTGGCCCGAGCAACTGGAGCATCTCGTCGCCTCGGACAGCGACAAGTTTATTGCCCTGATCAAAGCCGACGCGGACGGCATGGGGCAGCTCACCTCTTCCCTCATTTGGACCGACCTGGTCAAGGAGCACAAGTGGGACAAGGCGGAGTGGGACACGACTGCGGACGAGGTCGGGTGGTCCTCTCCTGCCGAGAAGGATAGCTGGGCGCCGCAGGAAATCATGACGGCATTCTGTTTGGCTGTGGATGGCTGCCTGCACGACGCGATCGATAGCGCCGTGAATGGGGTTTTAACGAAGAGACCGGGAAAGGCCGACGACTACTTCCCCGTCGCGCCGATCGTCATCGGCGGGGAAGACATCTGGATCGTCTGCCGGCGCGACCTGGCGCTGGAATTGGCGATGGAACTGGGCGAAGCCTACGCAAAGTCGGCCAGGAGCAATGGGGTCCTGCGGGATGCCCTCGCTACCTTACCGAAGGAAGACAGACCCGAGCTTACCCTCTCATTCGGAATACTTTTCGCCAAGTGCGGCTTCCCCATCGAAATCATGGGCGATCTGGCGGAAGAACTGTTGAGGAGTGCGAAAGATCGCCGCAGCGGGGCCGAGCCCAAAGAAGGCTGGGTTGATTACCACTGGCTCGATTCCACCGGCCGCCAATCGATCTCGGAGTATCGCCGGCAAGGGCTTGCCTATATGGATGCGGGCCGCGAGTTCCTGCTTTACACGCGGCCATGGCGCTTGTCTCAACTCGGCCCGGCCCTTAAGCACGCGCGAGCGTTCCGCGATGGCATCCCTCCCGGCAAATTGGCCCAACTGGAAACGGCGATGCGGCTCGGAACAGACCTTTCCGACCTGGCGTACCGGCAGTGGCGCCTGCGGCTGGACAAGAAGGGCCGGCAAGCCCTGGACGGCGCCGGAATTAACGAGAGGAGCCCGTGGGGGCCGCCGAATCCGACCGGCGGTTTCTCTACCCGACTATTGGAGCTAGCGGAGTTGGCAGCGATCGTCGGGGGATGATCGGCTTCGCTCCCCCGCGGGGATAGTGAAATGGCCGAACTGACGATTCGGTTCACATGGAAGGTCGAGACCCCGCTGCACGTGGGGACGGGGATGTCCCGGGCCGGGTACGTAGACCGGGTTGTGCGGAGCCATGACGGCAGGCCCTACTTGCCGGGCGACGCAGTCAAAGGCGCCATACGAGGTTCGGCGGAGCGCCTCTACCACTGGTTGGTTCCAACGGCGAAGCCGGAAGCGGACGATGAGAAGAGCTCCCTGCCGCGGAATGGAGTTCTGTGCCGGATCTTCGCTCCCGAGGCGCTGAAGGCTTCAACATACGCGGAGCCGGCAGCTTCCTCGGCCGCGTATCGTTTTCCTCCTTCCCTCAGCCTGGACCCAGCCAAAACAGATCGGTCCGCCTCGACCCGGATCGATTCGGAAACGGGCGCGGCCATGGGACATACCCTGCGCTTCATCGAAAGATGGGTTCGCGTCGAGACGTTTCCGATCGCGATCGAAGCGAGCGGCGGAGACTGGGCGCGAGAACCTGATTTTCTCGACCTCCAATTCCTGTTCATGGCCGTCCTTTGCGCCGACGCCGTCGGCGGCAAGCGCGGCATAGGCTACGGCCGAGTCGAAATCCGCGGCCTGCCGGCTATTCTCGCGGGAATTGACCGAGCGACGTTGGCGGAGCGCGCGACGGTCGAGGCCGTAAGGAGCCACCTGCAACGGTGGGAACCGGACTGCAAGAACGATGAACTATAGACTGCAAATTCGCCTCGTTGACCCCGCCACGCTAGGCCGGCGGCCGGCAGTGAGCAACGAGATCCGAAGCCTGGACTTCATCCCCGGGACCTCGCTGCGCGGAGCCATTTTCGACGTCTTGCGCGCCAAGGGCCTGGAGGGCTCGGCCGGGGCCTGGCTCGGCCCGGAGGGGCCGCGCTGGAGTTGCGGCTGGCCCGCGAGCAACGGCTGCCACGGCGACTGGCAGATCGCCGTGCCCATGCCCAAATCGTTTCAGCAGCAAAAGCGGGGAAGCCTGCGCAGAAATATTTTGGAAGTGGATCAAGCAGGCGGCGCGGAAGCCGCGTCCGACAAGGCGCAGTGGATTCGTCTCAAAGACCGGTGGTTGCGCGTGGAGCGCGGCAAGGCGGCTGCCCCGTTCGAGCCGCCGTCGTCCGAAGTCGACATGCACGTGGCGCTGCACTACGGCCGCCAGGGCCATCGCCACGAAGGCTTGTTCTCCCGCGAGACGGTGGGCGCCCATAACTGCTTCGTTGCCTACGTTTCGCACAAGGGTCCGCTCGATTGGAAGGCGCTCGCTTCGGCCGACGGCGCCGTTTCCCTCGCGCTCGGCAAACGGCGCAGCGCGGGTGGTGCCGCAACCCTGGAGTGGCGCGAGGCCGGTGCGTTCTGGCCGCCGGGGGAGATGCAGGAGCCGAATCAAGCTGTGATTCAACTCATGACGGACGCCGTCATTCCCGGACCTTCGGGCGGGTATCTTCGCGGGCTCGATTCCGCCGCATTCAGCGGGCTGGCGGGCGCTAAAGGTGAAAAGGGCGTGGAGGCTCTCAAGGGCGCTTCCTCGTTCCGCGAGGTCCCCGGTTGGTCGGGGCTGTGGAACCGGTCACGCGAGCAGTCTCTAGCCATCGAGGCGGGCTCGGTCTGGCGAATCTGCTGGGACGAAACCGATCGGGAGGGGGTCGAAGGCTGGCTGAGGAGGATTGAGGAGGAAGGCCTGGGCATTCGCCGGCACGAGGGCTTCGGGTGGGTGGCCATCAATCCCACGTGGCTTATCGGACCGCTGCCGGATGCCTTTAGGGAGATGGGTGCGCCATCGCCCAAACCCATCAAGAGCGGGCCCTGGCCCTGGCCCGGTCTGGAAAACCCGAATCGGGAGGACCTCACGAATTTGGTCGAAGGGGCAGCGAGGGACTCCGAGAAGCTCCGCGCCGAAGAGAATCTTGCGCGCGTCCACGACCTCACCGCCATCGTCCAGCGGTCGGGCGCCAGCGAGGCAGTGAAATTCCTCGAACAGCGCGCCAGCCGTGAAAATCCAGGCCCGTGGAAGGAACTGAACGAAACGATCGGAGGGCGGCTCACGGCGCTCGGGGGCCGTCCTCCCGAATTGGCCCTGTTCTATCTGGAGGCGCTGAAAACCGAGCTGAAGATAAAACCGAAGAAACCAGGTGGGCAAAGTGGCGATCGCGACTAGCAGCTATCGGCCGTACTATCTGGAAATCAGAGGCGAGCTGAAGCTATGCGAGGCGTCGCCCCTGCACGTCGGCGCGGGCGAGGAGTGGAGTCTGGTCACCGACGCTCCGGTTCTGCGCGATCCGGCCGATCACCGCCCCTACATTCCCGGCTCGAGCTTGCGCGGCGTGCTGCGCGGCTTCCTCGAGCGCGAGAGCAGGCTTCTTGTCGGTGGCTGGAAGGGTGTGTTCGACAGCCTCTTCGGCCACGCGCCAGGGAAGGGCGAGTCGGAGGGGCACAGCTTCCTCGGTCGCCTCACCGTCTTCGATGCCTGCTGCGACCCGAAGGACCAAGGTGGAAGCGAGGTCCGCGATCACGTCAAAGTCGAGCCGGAGACAGGCGCCGCCGCCGACCAAGGCAAGTTCGATGCCGAGGCCATCTTCGACGCCAGTTTCGCCCTCCGCTTGATTTACGAAGGCGGCGACGACGGCGACCAAGAGATCGTGCTGCTTCGCGCCGCGCTGCGCGCCCTCGAAGACGGCGAGTTGCGCGTGGGCGCAAAGGGCGGCTGGGGCTACGGCAAGCTCGTGCTTTCCCACGGCTGGGAGTGGCGCTCGTTCCGGCGGAACGATCCGAGCGAGCTTGCGAAGTACCTCAAGCGACGTCTGGAACCGGGATCGAAAGACGAAGGGGAGTGGAAGATCGCTAGTGGCTTTCCAAGTCCTGCCGCAGCGCAGCCAGCCGCCGCGGCCAGAGGCGGCGACGATGATCTCGCCCCGCGCTCGATTTTGGAATTCGAGCTCCGCATCCAATGCGAAGGGCCGGTGCTGGTGAAGTCGCCTGTCCCACCCGAAATTCTCGCCAAGGACGAACTCGATCGACTTGAAGGGCAGACGAAGAGCGACGCGAATCGCTGGTGGGAAGTGGGGCGGCACGTCGCGGACCACGTTCCGCTGGTCTCCGCGGCAGTTCATGTGCAACCCTACCTTCCCGGGTCGAGCTTGCGTGGCGTGCTGCGCAGCCAGGCCATGCGAATCTGCCGCAGCCAAGCTGCTGAGACCAGTCCGGGCGAGCGGGACTGGCTGTGGAAGCGTCTGTTCGGAACCGCGAAAGGCGGGTCTAAGGGAGTCGAGGATCGCAAAGGCTGCATCGAGGTCGGCGATGGCCGCCTGCATGGAGATCCGCAGTACGTCTACCTCGATCACGTGGCGATTGACCGGATCACCAACTTTGCCGCTGACAGGAAGAAATTCTCCGCCTGCGCTCTCGAAAGCCCGGCCTTCGATCTAACCGTCCGGTTGGTTCTGGAGCGGGGTCAGAAGGCTTGTGCCGCGCTTTTCGCTTTCCTGCTCCGCGATCTCGGAGAGCGAGGCAAGCTGTGGCTGGGCTCCGGGACGACTCGCGGCTACGGCATGGTGGCGAGCAGCCAGATCCTCTCGTTCCGCGCCAATCTGGTCAAGGCGGACTGGCCGGCAGCGCCGGGCGGCGCGGAAGAGAACGGTCGAGTCCGGTTTTCGCTGCCGGAAGACAGCGAGGCGCAATCGAACGGAATCCTGCGGAGCGATCTCGGTTGGCTTTGGAAGGCGCTCGACGGCGCTTGGGGGGCCGCTTGCGAGAGGGAGGGAGGGGCATGAGCGAAGCCGCAAGCGGCACCGGGAAAAATCCGGCTCGCCTCTACGTTGAGCGCGTGTCGGTTCCGGCTGCCGATGAGGCAAACAAGTGGATCGCCGAACGGGTCGGCACGCTAGGCGGAGACGCTTTCGAGATCTTGCAGTCGGTTGGCGAGTGCAAGGCTGACCGCTTGGCGGAGGGCGGAAGGGCGGAAGTGGGTGAAACTTTCGCGGGCCGCATCTTCGGCCCGAACGCCGAGATTCGCTGGGTGCGGGTCGGCTCGGGCTATCTGCTTTGGTGGCTTTCGGAGGATTCCCAAGCTCGCCGGCCGGGGGATGGCGCGGCCAGCATGGAAGAAGTCAATTGCGACAAGCCCGCCAGAGCCACGCGGCATTACCTCGTCGGCTATTGGGACGACGGTCTCGGCCAGTTTCGGGAGGGAAACATTCCCGGCGAAATTACCTACTCGAAGATCATTGCCGGGAATCCGAAGAAGGGCGACCGGGTCTACGTGGACGTGGTCGAGTATTTTGTAGGGGAGCCGGAGACAGGTCTGTCCTTTAGCAGCGAAGAAGAGATTCGGAAGTTTGAGATCGAACTGAACAAACCCCGCGTCATCGCGCACCGGTGCATAGGCATCGGGTGCGATCGGGACAGGGAGGACGGAGGGCGGCGTGAAAATGCCTGAGGGCGAAAACCTCGACAAGGCCACAGTGCGTTGCACAGACGCAACGCGGACCCAGGCCGCTGTCTACGTGTCCGCGGATGGGGAGACGCTCGGCAAGCCATTCCCTTGGATTGAGCTGCCGGAGGGCATCAGGAAGGAGATGGACGGTGCCGGCGGCAACCTCGAGGTTTTGGTGCGCGGCAGGAAGGCGAAAATCAACGGCAAGTGGGAGATCATCGGGGTTGTTTCGAGCTGCGACCCAGCCTTGGTTTTCGCCAAACAAACGGGAAACAAAACATCCCGCCTGCTGGTTCTCAAGGACGCGGAATTCCAGGTCACCGATAGAGCCCTGGCGCTGCGGACAGGGCACGTGTTTCGAGATCCGGACAGGGGCCAACACCCCGGGCGGGTGCTCTCGGACCTTAAGACAACAGTGCCAGGAGCGCCCGGTCCGCCGGACGTCAATCGCAACCCATACAATTTCGTGTCGTTGCCGGGGGGAGAGCCGTGGCTTGACGTGCCCGACCCGGCCGCGGGCGGCAAGCACGCGGGGCACGACCGCTGGTGGCCCGAACTGCTCCAGGGCGAAATCGGACTCACCCTCACCGCGCTGACGCCCGTTTTCATTCCCGCCGGCTTTCCCTTTCCGTCTGACAACACGACGCTGCGGCCCTTTTTCAAGCTCCGGGGGTCTTCCGGGTCGGCGAAGGTTCATGCCATCCCCGGCTCCTCGGTCAAAGGGCCGCTTCGCGCCATGGTCGAAGCGGTTGCCAACGACCGCTTCGGCGTGGCCAACGAAGAGGAATACGGGAGGCGCATTCCCTACCGCCGCCGCGCATTCAACCGCGATCGAAGGAACGGTAGCTTTGAGTACCACTTCGGAAAGGTCGTCAGGGAGCTTTCAAACGGAGACCTCGAGGTGCGGCCCATGGGCTTGGCCGGCCGACCCGTTCCCTGCAAGGCGAACCTCCTGGCTCGCGATACCGACGATCACACCCGGGGAAACCCTACCCGGACGCGCGAGCCCGTCGTCACGCTGCCGAAGAAGGTCAGGGAAGAGTACGAGAGGAATATCGAGCATCCTCATTACGCGAAGTACTTGATGGACCGGGAGGAGGCTCTCAAGGACTGGAAGAAGAAGGGGCCACATGCCCCGAAACCAAAACCGAGCTATCGCCAGGATCTGCCCAGCCTGGATAAGGCGCGAGACGATCTCAGGAGGCTCGATCCCGGCGAGCAAATCTTCTATACGTTGGACCGTTCGGGCCGGATTGACTCGTTTGGCAAGAACGTCAACTACCTGTGGCCGGCCGAACGCAGCATACGCGACCTTGCCCCAAAACATTTCCCTCCCGAACGCCGCGGGCTGGGATATCCGCTGGGCCTTGCCGAGCGCATGTTCGGCTTCGAATCGAAACATCAGAAGGAGGAAGACGGCAAGCCCGAGGCGCATCCGTTCCGCGGCAAGCTGCGCTTTGAAACCTTCTGGTGCGCATCCGAGCCGACCGAGGTAAGGCTGAGCCTCGCGCCGCTCACCTCCCCGGGCACTCACGCGAAGTCGCGACCTATGTACCTGGTGGGGAGGGACGGCGACGTATCGGCCAGCTATTCTGACAAGGACCCGAAGCTTCGCGGCAGGAAATTCTATTGGCGTCAGCGGCTCGATAGCGCTCCCGACGGCATCTGGGAAATGCACAAGAAGCAGGAGCCGCTTCATAAGGCCAGCCAGTGCCCCGCGCGCATCCAGGCGCTCGCGAAAGACGCAAAATTTACGGGCAGAATCCACTTCGAGAATCTGAGCCGCGTCGAGCTTGGCGCGCTGCTCTTCGCGCTGACCGGCGCAGCCACGGGCAACGGGGCCGCGCCAACCGGAAACAGCCGGCAGGATGCCGGCGCTACAGCCAACGCCGGCGCTGCAGCGGCCCGAGGGGTCGCAACAGCCGCGGCGCGCGAAGGCCATACCATCCAGCTTGGCAAGGGCAAGCCGCGCGGGCTCGGCACGTTCGAGCCGTCGGAGGTGAAAATTTCCTTCCGGAATCCGAAGGAAGAATATGGAACCTTGCTCCCGCAGCCGCAGGCGACCGTTGACGGGGAGATGGGCCGAGATGCCGGGCTAGAGCCTGGCGCTGCACCTGCGCCGCAGGCGGCCACCGGCGCAGACGAGGAAGTGAGGACGGCGCGCGAAGCGTTCGAAAAGTGGTGCCTGAGCAAGCCTGGCGCCCCCGCAGGCAAGGGCTTCCGCGAGATTGACCACATCAAGGATTTCATCAAGCTGCACACTTGGCCCGAGAAGGATTCGGTGCGCTACTATCCGCTGCACTTCTCGGATTACAGTTGGCTGCCTGGCGAGAATATGAATCCTGACGAGCCAAAGGGCGGAATCCGGCGGCGGCCGAAGGCGATGAAGCAGGCTCGCGACTTGGAGCCCTAGGGCGCCTATGTACTGGGTCGTCGCCTACGATGTGGTTTCGGACCGCCGGAGGCAGAGGCTGCTCAGCCTGCTCAAGGATTACGGCATTCCGGTGCAGCGGAGCGTGGTCGAATGCGATCTCGACGAGCGGCGCTTTAAGGAGATGCGGGAGCGGGTTCTCGGGGCGATCAGCCGCCGGGTGGACAAGGTGAACTTCTACCGGGCTTGCGGGAACTGCTGGTTTCTGGCGGAGCGGTATGGACCGGCAAACAATTTTCGACAGTGAGGTTTCCCTTTCTGTCGGCCGCCAACTGATTGATGGCGAATGCCGAAGCCGGTCGAATGCCGGTGAAGCAAGCTCGTACGAGTTTGGCGCAAATAATTCAGCGCGCAGCGGTTTTCGAGCGATTTGCGATAATTGGCGGCTGGCTGAAGGAATTCAAGGCCTCTAAACCGTTTAGAATTGAGGCATATATGGCAAATTGTCGAGAATTATGCTATTGGCAAGAGCGACGTGCCATTTTGCGACACAAACGATGCCAGATTGCCGCCAGCACAACAAGGAGATAGTGATTGTGAGCCGGGTTTATCGCGCTATTCTGAAGTGGCCCGCAAGCCGATTTTCGACACTGCCTGTTCCTATCGCGAGGAAGATAGTAACGACTGGAACGATAAGGGTTTGCCGGTTGCTGCCCTTCGGAAGCCCTTTACATTCAAGCTGGGAAATGATAGAAACCACAGGTGTTTGAGGGTGGACCGACGCGGAGTCGCGACTGAAACGTTCAAACGGTCGGCAAGGCTCGTGAGTGTAAGCCGGTTTGAGGGTGGACCGACGCGGAGTCGCGACTGAAACGACTGGGACTGGGTGCCGCCGTTCGCGTTGACGTTGTTTGAGGGTGGACCGACGCGGAGTCGCGACTGAAACGACGGTCAGCTGCACAGCTGGAGGTCACAATCCAAGTTTGAGGGTGGACCGACGCGGAGTCGCGACTGAAACTTCGGTTTCGTCCAGCAACATTATTTTTACCGCGGTTTGAGGGTGGACCGACGCGGAGTCGCGACTGAAACGTGCAATGAGAACCGACAGGACTGTTAGCCACATGTTTGAGGGTGGACCGACGCGGAGTCGCGACTGAAACCCGGTTTGAGCCAGCTTTTGACCCTCTGTTTTTTCGGTTTGAGGGTGGACCGACGCGGAGTCGCGACTGAAACAGGCGGATCCTGGCGATAGGCTTCCTACCTTTTCTGGTTTGAGGGTGGACCGACGCGGAGTCGCGACTGAAACTTAACTTACTGATTCGGTTCGAAGTCGGCTTTCCCTTGTTTGAGGGTGGACCGACGCGGAGTCGCGACTGAAACGCGACTAGTCGTCTGGATCGCTGCCGGTGTCTTGGTTTGAGGGTGGACCGACGCGGAGTCGCGACTGAAACATCCCTTTCTGCCAGAGGGCTACTATCCGTAGCCGTGTTTGAGGGTGGACCGACGCGGAGTCGCGACTGAAACAATTACTGATTCGGCTCGAAATCACACTTCCCCTCGGTTTGAGGGTGGACCGACGCGGAGTCGCGACTGAAACGAAGCTGGGTCGCCGAACTGGTCCTCAGGGATGATCGTTTGAGGGTGGACCGACGCGGAGTCGCGACTGAAACTGATTAAGCATAA
>JAJYLB010000001.1 GCA_021788095.1 Acidobacteriota bacterium
ACCTGACCCACCAAATCATGAATTACATCCGGTTCTACAACCGCAACGCCCAGCCCTTTCGCTGGACTTATTCCAACCCGAGGAAGCGCATCCGTGTGTCACCTTCTTCGGTAACGCGACACTAGTGGCCCGTGACTGGTGTCCCGTGTCCCCTCCCAGCTGCCATTCCGAGGCGCCCGCTTGGTGTTGTAGGGGCGACCCTTGTGGTCGCCCGGCATCCACTCGGCAACCCGGGGCTAGAGCGAAGCCCCGTAGCCTCTTTGCTGGCCTAACCGCTCGGCGTCCTTTAGACTCGTAGCTTCAAGAAACCAGCCTCTCCCATGACCGAAAAGAAAAAATTCCATAGCGTGCGGGGCGTCCGCGACATCTTGCCGCCGGATAGCTCGCTTTGGAACTGGTTCGAGCAGGCCGCGCGCGACACACTCGAAACCTACAATTTCCGCGAAATTCGCCTGCCGATCTTCGAGGATACCGAGCTATTCGCGCGTTCCGTTGGCGCGGAAACGGATATCGTTTCCAAGGAGATGTACACCTTTCAGGACCAGCCAGCCGATTTGGAATCCGCGAACGAAATGGGGCGAGGGAAAGCTGTCAGCTTGCGGCCCGAAGCGACCGCCAGCGTCGTGCGGGCGTACATCGAGCACGGGATGCAGACGCTGCCGGGGCTGGTGAAACTCTACTACTTGGGACCGATGTTCCGGCGGGAGCGGCCGCAGAAGGGCCGGTACCGCCAGTTCTATCAGATTGGCGCGGAAGTGCTGGGCCAGAGCGATCACCCGGCCATCGACGCGGAAATGATCGAGATGCTGATCGTTCTCCTCGGCCGATGCAAGATCGAGAGTTGGACGTTGCTCGTGAATTCGATTGGCGACGCGAATTGCCGGCCGGCCTACGTGGCCTTGCTGCGCGAGGAACTGCGCAAGGTGAAAAACCAGCTTGGCGCAGACAGCCAGCGGCGCATCGACACCAATCCGCTGCGCGTGCTCGATTCGAAACTGGCGGAAGAGCAGGCGATCGTTGCATCGCTGCCGAAAATCGCGGACCATCTCTGCGACGACTGCCGCAACCATTTCGCGGAATTGCGCCGCCAGCTCGATCTGCGGTCGATTCCGTACACGGTCGATCCGCGCCTTGTTCGCGGACTCGATTACTACACCCGCACCACGTTCGAAATCACCAGTCCTCATCTCGGCGCGCAAAATGCCCTGGCGGGTGGCGGGCGCTACGACGGCCTTTCGGAGATGCTGGGCGGGCCGCCGGCGAAATGCATCGGCTTCGCGCTCGGCGAAGACCGGTTCATCGAAGTGATTCAGGCGGCGGGATCCCTCGATCGGGCCACGGCCGGCCGACCGCTCGACGCGTTCATCGTCTGGCTGGGCGCGGCAGCGTATCCCGCCGCCGTGCGCCTGGCGCGGCGGCTGCGCCAGGAAGGTTTCCGTGTCGAAATACCCGCCGAGGAATCGAAACTGAAGAAGGCGCTGAGTCTGGCCGAGCGACTAGGCGCGCGCTTTGCCATCATCGTCGGCGATCAGGAAGTGGCCGCCGGCGCCTACGCGGTCAAGCGGCTGGCGGATGGCGAGCAGCGGAAACTGGCGGAGTCTGATGTCGCCGGATTTCTGAGAGGCTGACGCGTGCCCGATCGGTAGCACAGCCACTCCTGGCTGTGCGCTTTTCATCGTGGCTGGCTCAGGCCCGCACAGGCAAGAGTGCCTGTGCTACTTTGCCGGATTCATGAGGAACTGACCAATGCTCGACAGGCAGGGAGACTGGAAGCGGACGAACTATTGCGGCGATCTGCGCGCGGCCGATATCGGCCGCGAGGTGACCCTAATGGGCTGGGTGCACCGGCGGCGCGACCACGGCCAGATCATTTTCATCGATTTGCGCGACCGCAGCGGAATCGCCCAGGTGGTTTTTCACGGCGATCAGGCGAAAGACGCCCACGCGAAGGCGGAAGAGCTGCGAGGCGAATACGTGGCCGCGGTGCGCGGGCGCGTGGTGCGGCGCGAGAAACCGAATCCGCAGATTCCCACGGGCGAGGTGGAAGTGCTGGCCGGCGAGCTGCGCCTGCTGAACGCGGCGCACGCGGCGCCCTTCGCCATCGAAGACGAAATCACCGCGAGCGAGGAGACGCGGCTGCGGTTCCGCTACGTCGATTTGCGCCGGCCGCGCTTGCAGCGGAACCTGGGATTGCGGCACCGGCTGGTATTCGAGATGCGGCGCGCGCTCGACGAGCTGGGCTTCTACGAAATCGAGACGCCCGCGCTTGCGCGGCCTACGCCGGAAGGCGCGCGCGATTATCTGGTTCCCAGCCGCGTGCATCACGGCCACTTCTACGCCCTGCCGCAGTCGCCCCAGCTTTTCAAGCAGTTGCTGATGATTTCCGGTCTCGACCGCTACTTCCAGATCGCGCGCTGCTACCGCGACGAGGACTTGCGAGCCGACCGCCAGCCGGAATTCACCCAACTCGACCTCGAAATGTCGTTTCCGCGTCAGGACGATATTTTCGAGGTAATCGAGCGGGTGCTCGAGCGGGTATGGGTGGCGACGGGATTGGCGGTTTCCCGCCCCTTCCGCCGGATGGAATATCGCGATGCGATGGAGCGCTACGGCAGCGACAAGCCCGACCTCCGATTCGGGATGGAGCTTCGCGACGTGACGCCGTTTTTCGACCCGGCGCGCGAGACGCTCCGCATCCACGGCAGCGTGAGGGCGGTAGCCGCTCCAGGCGGCGCGGCTCTTTCCCGCAAGCAGGTGGAAGAGTTGGTGGAGATGGCGAAATCACATGGCGCTTCCGGCGCGTACGCGGTGAAGATGGGGCCGGAAGGGGCGGCCTCTTCGCTCGAGAAGCCGCTCGGCGCCGAGAACTTGCGCGCGATGACGGAGTCGCTCGGGGCGAAAGCGGGCGATCTGATTCTTGCCGTCGCCGCAGCCGCGGGAGGGACGGCGGCCAAGGGCCCCGATCCCGCGCTCCCCATCGCGGGCCATTTGCGCCTGGGGCTTGCCCACCGGCTGAAGCTCGTTCCCCAAGGCCGCTGGGAATTCACCTGGCTCACGGGCTTCCCGCTCTTCGAGTGGAGCGAAACGGAAAAGCGCTGGGGGAGCGCGCAACATCCGTTCACCGGCATCGTGGAGGAGGATCTGGAGAAGCTGGAATCGGCGCCGTGGGAAGTGCGGTCGAAAGGCTACGACCTCGTTTTGAACGGAGTCGAGCTGGGCTCGGGCAGCATACGGATCCACCGCCAAGACGTGCAGGCGCGCTTGTTCCGCGCGCTTGGCCTCTCGGACGAAGAAGCGCGGCACCGGTTCGGTTTCTTCCTCGACGCGCTCACCTATGGCACGCCGCCGCATGGCGGGATCGCGCTCGGCCTGGACCGCATGGTGGCTCTGCTGGCAGGCGAGAAGTCGATTCGCGAAGTCATCGCGTTCCCCAAAACCACCGCGGCGCAAGACTTGATGGCCGATTCGCCCGCGACGGTCGACACGCAGCAGCTCGATGAGCTGGGCATCCGCATCAAGGAGAGCGGATGAGCAAGATACGCATATTGCCCGAGATGGTGGCGAACCAGATTGCCGCGGGCGAGGTGGTGGAGCGGCCGGCGTCGATTGTGAAGGAGCTGGTGGAGAACGCGCTCGACGCCGAAGCGCGTACGGTGGAAGTGGAAGCGGTGGCGGGCGGTAAGAGCTTGGTCGCGGTCTCGGACGACGGCTGCGGAATGACCCGCGACGACGCGCTCCTCGCGTTCGAGCGCCACGCCACCAGCAAGCTGCGCACCGCCGAAGACCTGCTTTCCATCGCGACGTTGGGATTCCGGGGCGAGGCCTTGCCCACCATCGCCGCCGTCACGCGCCTCGCGCTCGAAACGCGCGTCGCGGGGGAAGAGCAGGGAACGCGAATCGAATGGACGGCGGGGAAAATGGTCTCCGTGAAGCCGGTGGGCGCGCCCGTGGGAACGAAAGTGACGGCGCGCGACCTGTTCTACTCGGTGCCCGCGCGGCGGAAATTTCTGCGGTCGGATACGGTCGAGCTGGGCCACATCGCGTCTCTGGTCACCCATTACGCGCTCGCCTTTCCCGAGCGGCATTTCGTCCTGAAAACGCCTTCGCAGGAGATCGTTAACGCCGCGTCCGCCGCGCGGCTCGCCGACCGCGTCTACCAGCTTTTCGGCCGGCAAACGCTCGAGCAGATGATCGAGATTCCGGAGCATTCGGCGCCGATGCGCTTCTCGATCACGGAGCCGGAACCCGAACCGAGCGAGCTGGCCGAGGTCATCACGGTGCGCGGCTTCGCTTCGCGGCCGCAGGTGGAGCGGCCGAACCGGAACAACATCTACATCTTCGTGAATCGGCGGCTGATTCGCGACCGGCTGATCCTCCACGCGATCGGCGAAGCGTACCGGAACCTGATGCCGCCAGGCGTCTTCCCCATGGTTTTGCTCTTCCTGGAGATGCCCTACACGGCGGTGGATGTGAACGTGCACCCATCGAAAATCGAGGTGCGCTTCCGCCACTCGTCTTTCGTGCACGACTTCGTGCGCGACGCGATTCGACAGGCACTCTCTCAGGCGCGCGCGGTGGCGACTTTCCCCTCGCGCCCGGCCGCGGCTCCGGCACCGCCGGAAGCGGGTATGGCTCGGAGCGGCGCGGGCGCCGGCCAGCCAGGCTACGCTCCGGCCGGTGCAAACGCGGCGCCCGGGGGCGCGCCGGCGGCCGCCGGACTTGACGCCGGCGTGGCGCTGGGTCAGGGATTCGAGCTGGTGGAAGGGCCGCTCAGGCCCGAAGGGATGCGGCTGGGATTCGATCCCGGGCAAACGATCGAAATTGGCGCGAGCGCGGGCGATTTCGCCCGGCAGTTCCGCGAAGCGGCCGAAAAGCAGCAGCAGACGCCGGCCGCCGGCCCGGAATCCATTGCGACGCTCAAGCCTTTGGGACAGGTCAACAGCAGCTTCATCGTCGCGGTCAACGGCGAAGGCTTGTGGATCGTGGATCAGCACGTGGCGCACGAGCGCGTGCTCTTCGAACGGCACCTGGCCGCGCGCCGCGCCGGGCCGCTGCCGGGCCAGCGGCTCCTGGTGCCGCTCGTCATCGAACTCGGCCCGCGCCAGTTCGCCATATTCGATCGGATCGCCGAGGAGTTGGTGGCCAACGGCTTCGAAGTCGCCGTCCTGGGAACGCGCACGGTGGCGATTCAGGCGGCGCCGGCCGGGGTGGCGGGAGGCGACGTGGAGAAGCTGCTCGAAGAGATCCTGGATGGAATCGAGCGGGAGAACCAGGCCGTCTCGCTCGAGACGGTGCAGAGGAAAATCGCGGCTTCCACCGCCTGCCGCGCCGCCATCAAGGCTTACATGCCGCTCGACCAAACGAAAATGGAATGGTTGCTCGCCGAGCTTTCCCGCGCCGAATATCCCATGAGCTGCCCGCACGGCCGGCCGGTACTGCTGCGGTATTCGGTCCAGGAAATCGAAAGAGCGTTCAAGAGAATCTGAAGGGCCGTGATTCGTGACCCGTGATCCGAGGCCGGAGGGCGTGGTGCGCCTGTGAAGAAGCTTACGATCGCGATTGACGGGCCGGTGGGCTCGGGAAAGAGCACGGCGGCGATGCGGGTGGCAGAGCTGCTCGCCTACGACTACATCGAAACCGGCGCGATGTATCGCGCCGTGGGCTTGGCGGCACTGGAAGCCGGCGTTCGGCTGGACGACGCCGTCGCCGTCGCGCGCATCGCCCAAACCGCGAAGATCGACGTGCGGTGGGAAGGACGGCGTACCCGCGTCTGGCTCGATGGGCGAGAGATGAGCGAAGAGATTCGACGACCGGAAGCCGCGGAAGCGGCTTCGCGGGTATCCGCGATCGCCGGCGTGCGGGAGAGCCTGGTCCGCAAACAGAAGGAACTGGCGGCCGAAGGCGGCGTGGTGATGGAGGGGCGGGACATCGGCAGCGTGGTTTTGCCGCACGCCGATTTGAAGCTTTTCCTGACCGCGTCGGTGGAAAGGCGCGCGCGGCGCCGGCTCGATGAAATGGCCGAGCGCGGGGAACTGGTCGCTTTCGATCGGATGAGAATGGAGGTGGCCGAGCGGGACCGGCGCGACAGCCAGCGGGCCGCCTCGCCGCTCGTCGCCGCACCCGACGCGATCGTCGTCGACAGCACGGCCATGGAGGCCGAGGAAGTGGCGCGCGTGATCGTTCTGCTCGCGCAGCAGAGATAAGCCCTGCCGCCTGCAGCGCGCCCGCGGCGATTGGCGAAGGTTTGGACGTAGCGCCGGGCTTCAGCCCGGCATGCCCTCGGAATCGATTCGCGCGGGAAGCCCTTCGTGGGGAAGGCGCGGCCGGCAATTGCGTTTGGGGAAACCCAGGCGCATGGCCTTGGCTGGGCCGGCAGCCGTAATGAAATCCCCGGGGAGACCGAGACGTCCTACAAGGGCAAGCGCACGCGCCGCGATCAGGAAGGGCTCTGCATCGAAGCGAGGAATTCGCCGTTGGTCTTGGTCTTGGCCAGGCGGCTGAGCAGCAGTTCCATCGCCTCGACGGGTGAGAGCGGGCTGAGCACCTTGCGCAGGATCCACACGCGATTCAGCTCTTCGGGTGGGAGCAGCAACTCGTCTTTGCGCGTTCCGGAACGGTTGATATCGATCGACGGGAAGATGCGCTTGTCCACCAGCCGCCGGTCGAGATTGATCTCCATATTGCCGGTGCCTTTGAATTCCTCGAAGATCACGTCGTCCATCCGGCTGCCCGTATCCACCAGGCAGGTGGCGATGATGGTGAGCGACCCGCCCTCCTCGATGTTGCGGGCGGCGGCGAAGAAGCGGCGCGGCCGCTGCAGGGCGTTGGCGTCGATACCGCCGGAGAGCACCTTGCCGGAAGGCGGGGTAACGGCGTTATAGGCGCGCGCCAGGCGGGTGAGCGAGTCGAGCAGGATCACCACGTCGCGCCGGTGCTCGACCAGCCGCTTGGCCTTTTCCAGAACCATTTCGGCCACCTGGATGTGGCGCTGGGGCGGCTCGTCGAACGTCGAGCTGATCACCTCGCCCTTGACGGTGCGCTGCATGTCCGTCACTTCCTCCGGCCGCTCGTCGATCAGCAGCACGATCAGCGAGACCTCGGGATGGTTGGCGGTCACCGAATTGGCCACCGACTGCAGCATCATGGTTTTGCCGGTGCGCGGCGGGGCGACGATCAACCCGCGCTGGCCCTTGCCGATGGGGCAGAGCATGTCGAGGACGCGGCCGGTGAGGTTCTCCTTGGCGGTCTCGAGCCGGATCCGCTCCTGGGGATAAAGCGGCGTCAGGTTGTCGAAGAAGATCTTGTTCCGGGCGACTTCCGGGTCCTCGAAATTGATCGCTTCGACCTTGACCAGGGCGAAGTACCGCTCGCCCTCCTTCGGGGGACGCACCTGTCCGCTGATGGTGTCGCCGGTGCGCAGATCGAATTTGCGGATCTGCGACGGCGAGACGTAGATATCGTCGGGGCCAGGCAGGTAATTGTATTCGGGGGCGCGGAGGAAGCCGAAGCCGTCCGGGAGGCATTCGAGGACGCCTTCCGAAAAGATCAGGCCGCTCTTCTCCGCCTGGCCGCGCAGGATCTGAAAGATCATCTCCTGCTTGCGCATGCCGCCGGCGCCGGGGATATTGAGTTCCTTGGCGATTTTCGCCAGATCGGAAATATTTTTCTCTTTTAGTTCTGCAAGACTGATGTTCATGCTTTTTTCCTTCATGAGGGTTGGGGTCCGGGCGAAATCCCCTTCGGCAGTCTTCAGGCAGCGAGCGCCACGGGCAAACGCCAAAGCTGCGGGCGCCCCGTCAGTTGGTCAGCTCCTGATCCTGCTGTAGGTTCTCGCTGAATTCCTGTGCCACTTCGGCCGGGGCGCCGTCGGCCGGGAGCGGCCGTTCGAGCGCGAGGGCCAGCACATCGTCCATGCTCTCGACGAATTTGATGGTGAGTTCCGCTTGCACGTCGGCGGGAACGTCGGCCAGGTCCTTTTCGTTGTCCCGGGGCAAAATCACGGTGCGAATGCCGGTGCGATGGGCGGCGAGCAGCTTTTCCTTGACGCCGCCGATGGCCAGCACCTTGCCCCGCAGGGTGATTTCCCCGGTCATGGCCACCGAGCAGAGGACGGGCACGCGCACCAGCGCGCTCACGATCGACGCGGCGATGGTGATGCCGGCGGAGGGGCCGTCCTTGGGTATGGCGCCCTCCGGGGCGTGGACGTGGATATCGAGATGGCGGTAGAAATCCTTCGCCAAGCCAAACTGGGGGCTGCGGGAGCGGATGAAGCTCATGGCCGCCTGGGCCGATTCCTGCATGACTTCGCCGAGCTGGCCGGTGAGGGTGAGCCGGCCTTTGCCGGGCATGACGCTGGCTTCGGTGGCGAGCACCTGGCCGCCCATTTCCGTCCAGGCGAGGCCGGTGGCGAGGCCGATCTCGTCTTTCTTCTGCGACCACGGATCGCGATACTTTATCACGCCGAGGTATTCGTGGACGTTGGCGGGGGCGACTTCGACCTGGATCTTGCGCCCCTCCTTGACCACCCGCCGGGCGATTTTCCGGCAGATATTGGCGATTTCCCGCTCGATGCCGCGTACGCCCGCTTCGTGCGTGTAGTACCGGATCAGGTGGGTGAGGGCTTCGTCGCGCAGCTCGAAATTCGCCGGCGTAAGGCCCGCGGCCTCGCGCTGCTTGCGCAGGAGGAACCGCCGGCTGATCTCCAGCTTTTCGCGCTCGGTGTAGCCGGGCAGCCGGAGGATCTCCATCCGGTCCTGGAGCGGCTGGGGAATGGTGTGCAGCACGTTGGCGGTGCAGATGAACATCACCTTCGAGAGGTCGTATTCGACGTCGAGATAGTGATCGGTGAAGGAGTGGTTCAGCTCGGGATCGAGCACCTCCATCAGGGCGGCCGAGGGATCCCCGCGGAAATCCATCGACATCTTATCGACTTCGTCGAGGACGAACACGGGATTCGTGACCCCGGCCTTGCGCATCATCTGGATGATCTGGCCGGGGAGGGCCCCGATATAGGTGCGGCGGTGGCCGCGGATTTCGGCTTCGTCGCGCACGCCGCCGAGCGATAGCCGGACGAATTTGCGCCCGGTGGCGCGGCCGATGGACATGGCCAGCGAGGTCTTGCCGACGCCCGGGGCCCCGAGGAAGCAGAGGATCGACCCTTTGGGATTCTTCACCAGCTGGCGCACGGCGAGATATTCGAGGATGCGTTCCTTGATCTTCTCGAGGCCGTAGTGATCTTCGTTCAGGATTCGCTCGGCGGCCTCGATGTTGCGGATTTCGCGCGAGCGTTTCTTCCAGGGCACGGCGAGCAGCCACTCGAGGTAGTTGCGCGATACGGTCGATTCGGCCGACATCGGGGGCATGGCTTCGAGCCGTTTCATCTCCTGCAGCGCCTTCTCGCGGGCGTCGGCGGTCATGCCGGCGGCGTCGATGCGCTTGCGCAACTGTTCGAGCTCGGCGGCTTCGTTGCGCCCCAACTCCTTCTGGATGGCCTTGAGCTTCTCGTTCAGGTAGTACTCTTTCTGCGCCCGCTCCATCTGCCGCTTCACGCGATTGTTGATGGTGCGGTCGACGTTCAGCTTCTCGATCTCGATTTCAAGCAGCTCGGCGATGCGGGTGAGCCGCTGGGCGGGATCGACGATCTCGAGCAGTTCCTGCTTCTCCTCGACCGATACCTGGAGGTTCCAAGCGATGCTGTCGGCCAGTCGGTCGGGGTCCTCCGTGCGGACGGAAGCGAGGACGCTGTCGTAATTCAGGCTCTGGGCGAGTTTGACGTACTGCTCGAAGAGCGTGGTCACGCGGCGGGTCGTCTGTTCCACCTGCGGAGTCACTTCGGCGCGGCTTTGGATCACGCGCAGAGCCGCGCGGAAGAAGCCCTCTTCGCTCGAGAGCTGCAGGATCCGCGCGCGATCGGTGCCCTCGACCAGCACGCGGATGTTGCCGTCGGGCAGGCGCACGCTCTGAACGATGCGGGCGAGCGTGCCCACCTGGAAGATCTCGCCGGGCTTGGGGTCGTCGACGGAGGCGTCGTGCTGGGTGGCGAGGAAAATCCGCTTGTCGCCGGCGAGCGCTTCCTCGAGCGCGCGGACCGACGCCTCCCGCCCCACGATGAAGGGTGTCATGACCTGCGGGAAGATCACCATGTCCCGCACGGGCATCATGGGCACCCGCTTCACGTCGCCTTTGTCCCGGGTAAACATGCGCCGGCCTGCTGCTTCACCCCGCCTTTTCGAACAAAGCCCAATTGATCTGCTGCGTGCGCACCATGTCGCTGGTGACGACGAACTCCCGCAGGCGCCGCTGCGCGGGCAGATGGTACATCAAGTCGAGCATCAGGTCTTCGAGAATCATCCGCAAGCCGCGCGCGCCCACCTTGCGCTGCAGCGCCATCTCCGCCACGGTTTCCAGCGCGTCGTCGGTGAATTCCAGGCGCACGCCCTCGAACTCGAAGAGCTTTTGGTATTGCCGCACGAGCGCGTTCTTCGGCTCGCGGAGAATGCGGATCAGCGCCTGCTTGTCCAGGTCCTCCAGCACGCCCACCACCGGCAGCCGGCCGACGAACTCGGGAATCAAGCCGTAGTGGATCAGATCCACCGGCTGCACCTGCTCGAGCAAGCCGATATTCCGCCGCGTGGCGGTGGCCGGCTCGCCCGAGGTGTGGAAGCCGACCGAACGCTGGCCCACCCGCCGCTCGATGAGCTTTTCCAGGCCCACGAAGGCCCCGCCGAGCACGAACAGGACGTTCGTCGTATCGACGGGAATGAATTCCTGATAGGGATGCTTGCGCCCGCCTTGCGGCGGGACGTTGGCCACGGTCCCTTCCAGAATCTTCAGCAGAGCCTGCTGCACGCCCTCGCCGGAAACGTCGCGGGTGATGGAGGGGCTTTCGTCCTTCTTGGCGATCTTGTCGATTTCGTCGATGTAGATGATGCCCTGCTGGCAGCGCGCCACGTCCCAATCGGCGTTCTGGAGCAGCTTCAGGATGATGTTCTCGACGTCTTCGCCCACGTAGCCGGCTTCGGTCAGCGTGGTGGCGTCGACGATGGCGAACGGGACCTCGAGCATGCGCGAAAGCGTCTGGGCGAGCAGGGTCTTCCCGGTGCCCGTCGGGCCGATCAGCAGGATGTTGGACTTGGAAACCTCGATTTCGCTCGCTTGCCGGTTCAGCTGAATCCGCTTGTAGTGGTTGTAGACGGCCACGGCCAGCTTCTTCTTCGTTTTCTCCTGGCCGATCACGTAGTCTTCGAGGAACTTCTTGATCTCCGGCGGCCGGGGCAGGTGGCGGCCGGTGGCCGGGCCGGCGGCCTGCTCGCGCTTCTCCTCGTCGAGGATCTGCTGGCAGACGCGGACGCACTCGTTACAGATGTAGGCGCGGGAGGTATCGGAGGGGGAGCTGATGAGCTTCTCCACCTGTTCCTGCGTCTTATGGCAGAACGAGCAGCGCAACATGTCCTCCCCGAGTTTTTTCACAGCCCCTTGCTCCCTACCTCTCGCCGGCGCCCTTCGCGGGGGTTAGGCCCATTGTAGGCTCCCGGAGCGCCGCGGGGCGACGCCGGGGGGCGGGGCGGAGGTAACCGATACGAACGCTCTTCACGGATGCTTGACGATGATCTCATCGACGATGCCGTACTCCTTGGCCTGCTCGGCCGTCATGATGAAATCCCGCTCGAGGTCCCGGTCGATCTTCTCCCTCGGCTGGCCAGTATGCTTCGAGAACATCTGGGCGATGACGGCCCGCATCCGCAGGATCTCCTTGGCTGCGATATCGATGTCGGTGGCTTGGCCCGAAACGCTCGAAATCCACGGCTGGTGAATCAGCACCCGGGCGTTGGGCAGGCAGAACCGCTTCTTCGCCGCTCCCGCCGCCAGCAAAACCGCGGCGATGGAAGCGGCCTGGCCGATGCAGATGGTGACCACGTCGGGCCGAACGAATTGCATGGTGTCGTAGATGGCCATCCCGGCCGTGATCGAGCCGCCCGGGGAATTGATATAGAGCGAGATGTCCTTTTCCGGATCCTCGGCGGCGAGGAAGAGGAGCTGGGCGGTGGCTAGGTTCGCCACGTGGTCGTCGATCGGCGTGCCAATAAAGATGATATTGTCGCGCAGGAGCCGGGAGTAGATATCGTAGGCGCGCTCGCCCCGGTTGGTCTGCTCGACCACCATCGGGATAAGAGTCGTCGCCCGGAAATCCGTGTTCTCGGGGTTTCTCATGGTTGGGATCGGAACGCTTCGAGGAGTCGCCGCTCACCCATCGGCAGGGCTCAGCGGACCCGGGTCTGCTGGTAGAGCCAATCCAAAGTCTTGTCGCTGCGAAGCTTCGCCTTCATCGTATCGGCCACCCCTTCCCTTGTCAAGCGGGCCCGGACCGCCGCTACGTTTTCGCCACTCCGCTCCGCATAGCCTTGCAATTCGCGTTCCCATTCCTCCTCGCTCACTTCGATCTTTTCCAACTCCCCAATCCGGTCCAGAAGCAGCTCGGCTCGCACGTCGCCTTCGGAGCGCTCCCTCTGCTGGCGCCGCAGCCCCGCCCAATCGATGTTCACCCCGCGCGGATCGATTCCTTGCGCGACGAGCCGGCGCACCGCGCGCTCGACCCGGGCGTCCATCTGCCGCTCGACCAGCGTCTCGGGAACGGGGAAGGAATGGCGGCCGAGCAGCAGATCGAGGATCTTGTCCTTGGCCTGATCCTTACGATGCTCCTCGCGCGCCGCTTCCAGCCGCTCGCGAATCTTCTTCCGCAACTCCTCGAACGTTTCCGCTTCCCCGGTCTCCTTGGCGAGATCGTCATTGGGCTCGGGCAGCTTGCGCTCCTTCACGGCCACGACTTCGGCGCTGTAAACGAAGCTCTTGCCCGCCAGCTTGCGATTGGGGTAGTCGGCGGGGTAGGCGGCTTCGAAACGGCGGTGATCGCCCGGACTCGCCCCGCGCAGGTTCTCGGAAAAGGCGGCTACGGTCTCTTCCGCGCCCACGTGGCAGAGGGCGTTCTCCATGCGAATCGGCTCGCCCGTCCCGCCGGCGGGCGTCCCCACCAGCTTCAACACCGCGAAATCGCCGTCCTGGATCGGCCGCCCTTCGATCGGCACTAAAGAGGCGGCCTGCTCGCGCAGTTCCTGGACTTGGCCGTCGATATCGGCTTCGGTGACGGCGGCCGGCTCCAACTCGATTTCGAGATTCTTGTAATCGCCCAGCTCGAATTCGGGCAGCACCTCGAACCGGGCCTTGAATTTCACCGCTCCCCCGTCAGCGAAGTCCACGGTTTCGACTTGCGGCCGCGCGACGGGGATGAGCTTGGCTTCGCCGAGCGCCTGCTCGAGCCGTTCGGGCAGCAGCGACTGCAGCACTTCGTTCTTGATGTCGGCGGCGAAACGCCGGCGAATCAAGTTGACGGGGGCCTTGCCCGGGCGAAAGCCGGGGATGCGGGCCACGCGCGCCAGGTCCTTGGCGATCTTTTCCGTTTCCGCCTCTACTTTGTCGGCGGGTATTTCCAGGTCCAGCTCTTTCCAGCAGGTGGTTTCGGTCATTCCTGTGCTCGCCAGTGGACTACGCCCATCTTCGTATTCCCATCGTCCAACACGCCGGGGGAGCGATCCGAACGCGAATGGGGACCCGCCCCCGCGCCGAAACTTGCATGGGGAAGGTTCCGCAGGAGGTAAAACCCATGATAGGAGAGCCCCGGGCGCCGGTCAAGGCCGGCGTGGACTCAACCCTTGCGTTTCGGAGGCCGCGCCGGGCGGCCGGCGGCGGAGAGCGAGCCGGCGAGTTTCGGCCGGCCCGGGCTGGTCAGCAGGTCGATGAAAGCGGTGGTGGCGCGCGGCAAGCTGCGATTGCGCTGGTAGATGAGGCCGAGTTCACGCCATAAGTCGACATTGGCGATGGGGACGAGAGCGGCCCGGCCGGCGCTGACTTCGTCGCGAGCGAAACTCGAGCCGATCAGGGAAACGCCGAGCCCCGCGGCCACGAACCGCTTGATCATGCCAACGCTCGCGAGTTCCATGGTGATGCGAAGCTGGGCGCGGTAGGGACGAAAGAATTTGTCGAGCATCCGGCGGGTGAACCCGGTGCGAGGGAAGATCAAAGGCTGCTGAGCGATTTCGGCAATCGTGACGGCGGGGCGGCGGGCGAGCGGGTTATCCACGGCGGTCATCAGCATAATCCGGTCGCGAAAAATCGGATGAACGCGCAAGCTCGGCGACTTCACCGGCAAGGTGACGATTCCCGCGTCGATCGTCCCTTCTTCCACGCGCTCGATGATCTTGTGACTGAAATTCCGGTAGATGACGATCTGGACGCCGGGAAAGCGGCGGTGATACTCGGAGAAAATCTCGGGAAGAACGTAGAGGCAGGTGGCTTCGTTGGCTCCTACCAGGAGCTCGCCGCGCGGCCGGCTGGCCTGGTCGGCGACAGCCCGCTTCGATTCGTCCCGCAAGCCCAGAAGCCGCTTGGCGTATTCGTAGAGGACCTCGCCCGCCGGCGTCGGCCGCACGGACTTGCCGGCGCGATCGAGGAGCTGCTCGCCATAGTGCTCCTCGAGCTGGCGAATCTGGGCGCTCACCGCCGATTGGGAAAGGAAAACCTTCTCGCCCGCTCGCGAGAAGCTGCGCTGTTTCACCACCTGGATGAAGGTGGTGAGTTGATCGAAGTCCATGGCGGATAGAAAGTATACCCGCACCGGAAGGGCGGTGAGGAATTCCGCCGGATTCTAGAGGCTTTCCGGCGCCAGTTCCGCCGCAGCGGTCTCTTCGGCGGGGTCGGGGCGCGCAACGGCGGGCGCCGCCAAAATCCTTTCCAGGCGCGGCAGAATGGGCGCCCAGGTATCGCGGATCGTGCAGGGCAGCCGCACGGGCTCGAGCCGGACGAGCGGCAGCAGCTCCGGAGCGCGCAGTAGCGCGGCGGCTCGCGGGCTGCCGGTGAGCCGATAATGCCGGCGCAGGACCAGGCGCAGCCACGCGTCTTCCTCGGCGTCTATGGCCGCCGGCCGCACGAACTCCGGGTGAACGTTTCTCTCCGAAAACGCGCTCGAAAGCTGGTACGCCAGTCCGCCCGTCATTCCCGAGCCCAGGTTCCTGCCGCTCGGCCCCAGCAAGACGACCACGCCGGCCGTCATGTACTCGCAGCCGTGCTGGCCGATTCCCTCGACGACGGCCAGCGCGCCGCTATTGCGCACCGCGAAGCGCTCGCCCGCGCGCCCCGCCACGTAGAGTTCGCCGCTCGTCGCTCCGTAGAGCGCGGTGTTCCCGGCGATCGTATCTCCGCGCCGGCTCGCCTTCGCTCCCGCGGTCAGGGCGATCGTTCCCCCACTCAGGCCCTTGCCCACGTAATCGTTGGCCTCGCCTTCCATCCGGAACACCAACCCGCGGATCAAGAACGCGCCGAAGCTCTGGCCGGCGATTCCCCGAAATCGGCAGACGAGCGGCGCGGGCTCGAGCGCGGGATCGAAGCCCCGGCGAAGCAGCTCTCCGCTGAGCCGCGCGCCCACGGCGCGGTCGGCATTGCGAACCGGGAAAACGGTCCGATGGCTTTGGTGCTGACGGCGTTCGGCCGGCCGAGCCAAACGCGCCACCTGTTCCGCAATTCCCCTTGCGCCGCGTTCCACCTCCGGGGCGGGAAAGGGCGATTCCGGTACCGGCGCAAGCAGATCGCCTAGCAAGCGCCGCGCGCTCCCCTCTCGCGGGCGCAGCCGCCCGGCCTCGCCGACGATCTCTTCCATCCGGCGCGCTCCGAGCTTCGCCAACCGTTCCCGAACCTCGCTCGCCAGCGCGCGGAAGTACCTCATCGCCATTTCGGGCCGGCCGGTGAACCGCAGCCGCAGCCGCTCCTCTTGCGTCGCGATGCCCGCCGGGCAGGTGTTCAAGTGACATTGGCGCGCCATCACGCAGCCGATGGCCAGAAGCGCCGCCGTGCCGAAACCGAATTCGTCCGCGCCGAGCAGGGCGGCGATGATGACGTCTCGCGCGAACTTCAATCCTCCGTCCACGCGCACGCGCACCCGGCCGCGGAATCCGGCGCGAATCAGGGCGGCATGCGTCTCGCGCAGACCCACCTCCCAGGGCAGGCCCGTATTCTTGATGGAGGTGAGCGGAGAAGCTCCGGTCCCGCCTTCGTATCCGCTGATGCTGATGACGTCCGCGCCCGCCTTGGCGACCCCGGCCGCGATGATGCCGACTCCGGAGCCCGCAACCAGTTTCACGCCAATCCGGGCTTGGGGATTGATGGAGCGCAGGTCGTGGATGAGTTCGGCTAGGTCCTCGATGCTATAGATATCGTGATGAGGCGGGGGCGAGATCAGCGTCATGCCCGGCACGGCGTGGCGCAGCCGGGCAATTTCGCCGGTTACTTTCGCGGCCGGCAATTGACCGCCTTCGCCGGGCTTCGAGCCCTGCGCCATCTTGATTTCCAGCTCGTCGGCCCGCACCAGGTATTCGGTGGTAACGCCGAAGCGGGCGGAAGCGACTTGCTTGATCCGGCAAACGGCTTCGGGGTTGCTCGCGTACAGCTCGGGGTCTTCGCCTCCCTCGCCGGTGTTGCTCCGCGCACCCAAACGATTCATGGCGATCGCGAGCGTGCGATGCGCTTCCGGGCCCAGAGCGCCGAGCGACATCGCCTGCGTGCTGAACCGCCGGAGAATGCCGCTCTCGCCTTCCACCTGGTCGAGCGGAACGGGATTCCCGTCGAGGATTTCGAGCAAATCGCGAACCGAGACCGGCTCCCGATTCTCCCCCAGCTCGGCAAAGCGCCGGTAGCGGTCCTCTCCGCCTTCGGCCACGAAGCGGTGCAGACGCCGCACCAGCTCCGGTGCGTTTGCGTGACGCTCGCCGCCTTGCCGAAAGCGGTAAAAGCCCGCGTCGGCCATTCCCGCCGAACCCGATGAAAAGGCCAGCGCATGCCGTTCCAGGGTTTCGCCGAGGATGTTTTCGAGATTCCGCCCGCCCAGCAGGCAGGGCGCATCGGGAAAGTATTTCGCCGCGAGTTGCGAATCGAGACCCACGATGTCGAATAGCTGGCTGTTCCGGTAGCTGGCGAGTGTCGAAATTCCCATTCGCGCCAGCACCTTGCGCAAACCGGCTTCCACTCCCCGCCGGTAGTTCTCCCCTCCGCCCGGCTGAGAGTCTTCGGCCAAAGCCAGCGCCAAGTAGGGGAAGACGGCGCTGGCCCCGCTCGCCAGCAGCATCGCCAGATGATGGGTTTCGATCGCCTGGCCGCTCTCGACGACCACCGGGACGTCGGCCATTTCGGCTTCGCATAGGGCTTTCCACGCCGCCGCGACGCCCAGCAGAGCGGGCAAGGCTGCCCGCTCGCGGCTCACCGCGCGGTCGCTCAAGACGACAAGCCTCGCGCTCCGGCCTGGCGTTCCGCGGGCAAGCTCGGCGATGCGCTCGAGCGCCTCGGCGCCGCCGCCAATCCCTTTTTCGACCGCGAAGGTTAGATCGATTCGCGCCACCGGAGCGAGTTCGCTTTCCATCGCAGCCACTTGGCCTGCGTCGGCTACCGGTGAAGGCAAGCGGAGATGGCCCAGCCCGGTCTCAAGCGACATGACGTGGGATTCCCGCAAGGGATCGATCGGCGGATTCGTGACTTGGGCGAACCGCTGCTTGAAATAGTCCCAAAGCGGGCGCCGCGCCGCCGAAAGGAAAGCGGGAGGAGTGTCGTCGCCCATGCTCCAGATGGCTTCCTTTCCTTCCCGCGGCAGGGAGGAAAAGAGCAGGCGCATCTGATCGCCAGTCCAGCCCAGGGCTGCGGGCAGGGAAGCCCTGTCTGGCCCCAAGGCAGGCGCGGGGCCGCCAGCCGATGCCAGCACGCGCGAGCGCGCCATCGGCCGCCGCCCTTCGTCCCGCGACGGCGGGATCGGGGTTGTGGGCCGTTCGAACGGCGGCGTTTCCCGGAGGACGAGTTCCCAAAGGGAAGCGCCTTGATGGAAGCTGCCCTCGGCCGGATTGGCCAGCAGCATCTCTCCCGGCCCCAACCGGCCGCGCGCCACCGTCCTCTCGCCCGGGAATTCCACCAAGCCCGCTTCCGAGCCCGCCACCAACCATCCGGATTTCGTGAGACTGAAGCGCAAAGGGCGCAAACCGTTTCGATCGAGTTTCGCGCCTACCCTCCGGCCGTCGGTGAAGACTACCGCCGCGGGACCGTCCCAGGGCTCCTGCTGGCGGGCTTGCTCCTCGAAGAGTTCGCGGATTCCCGCGGGGATTGACTCGTCGCTTTCCCACGCCGGCGGGATCAGCCGGAAAAGCGCGGAGGCAACGCTGTAGCCTTGGTGGAGAAGCAGCTCAAGCGCGTCGTCGAGGCTGGCCGAGTCGCTCATGCCCTCCTCGAGCACGGGGAACCAATCGCCCACGTTCAATTGGCGCCGCACCGCTCGTGCGCGGGCGCGCAGCCAGCGGCGGTTGCCGCTGAGCGTATTGATCTCTCCGTTGTGGCCGAGGAAGCGGAACGGCTGCGCGAGTTTCCACGACGGCTTCGTGTTGGTCGAGTATCGCTGGTGGAAAATCGAGAAACGCGCGGTGAATTCCGGATGGCGCAGATCGTCGTAGAAGGCGGCGAGCTGGCGCGGTGTCAATAAGCCCTTGTAGACCACGCTCCGGGACGATAGGGAAGAGAAGTAGATTTCGGCGCGCGACTCCGCTTCGACCCGCTTCCGAAGCAGGAACAGCCTGCGTTCAAGATCCCCGCCGGCACCGCTCGGGCCCAGAAAGCATTGCCAGACCTCGGGAAGAGTCGTCCGCGCGCGCGGCCCGACAACGCCGGAACTGGTGGGCACCGGGCGCCAGCCGAGCACCCGGAGCCCGCACGGCCCGGCAGCTTCCTCGATCGCTTGCCGCGCGGGCGAGTCCGGCGCGAGAAACGCCATTCCCAGCCCGAACGTTTCCGGCAATTGCACCCCGAGATCGCTGGCCCGGGCTCGGAAAAACGCCTCGGGAATCGGGAGCAAAACGCCCGCGCCGTCCCCGCTCAGGCCGTCGGCATCGACTCCACCGCGATGGGAGAGTCCTTCGAGAGCCGTCAAAGCGTGCGAAACAACCTCGTGCGACGCCTCTCCGCCCAGCCGCGCCACAAATCCCACCCCGCAGGCGTCATGGTCGGGAGACGGCCCTAGCTCGATTCGCCGCGTCATACTTTCTTCCTACCGCGGCTGGCGTGAGAAAGTACAACGAAGAATATTGATATGGCGGATTAATCCTTCCGTTGGATCTTCCCGCCGCGGGACCGCGAGGAGCGGCGACGCACTCGCTCGAACGGGTGTGGATCATTCGTGGCGGAGCGCAACGATGGGATCGACCCTCATGGCGCGCCGGGCGGGGAAGTAACAGGCGGCAAGCGTGGCGAAAATCAGAAGCGCCGTGACGCCTAGGAATGTCACGGGGTCAGTTGCGCCCACGCCGAAAAGGAGGCTGCGAAAGAGCTGCGCGGCACCGAGCGCCGCGGGGATGCCGATGGCGATACCCACGAACGCCAGCCTCGCTCCGTGAGCGAGCACCATCCTCCTGATTTCACCGGGTTGTGCGCCAAGCGCGAGCCGTAAGCCGATTTCGTGGGTTCGCAGGCGGGCGGCGTAGGCGATCACGCCGTAAAGGCCTATCGCGGCCAGGAACAGCGCCAGGGCGCCGAAGATCCCGACGAACGTGCCGGCCATCCGCAAAGGGAAAGTGCGGGCTCCCGTGCGCGCGACGAGTGTCGAAACATCGAAAACGGGTAGATTGGCGTTGAGCTGGCGTATCGCCTGCGTGATTGCGCTGGCGGCGCCGCGGGGATCGCCTGCCGTGCGGACGTGCAGAGTTACCTCGGAGACGTAGGACTGAAACAGCGGCAGGTAGATGAAGGGCGCTGGCGGTTCGTTCAGATCGTAATAGTCGGTGGTTCGCGCGATGCCGACGATCGTCCTCCATTTGCCGTCCACTTTCATCCGCTTGCCTACCGCATCCTGTCCGGGCCAATAGCGCTGGGCCAGCGCCTCGCTGACAATCGCCACGGGAGCGGAATCGGCGGAATCCGTGGCGGCGAAACCGCGACCGCGGAGGAGCGGGATTTGCAGCGTCGAGAAGTAGCCGGGGCTGACGAGCGCGACGCCGGCGTTGACTGCTTCGTGAGGGCCGGGTACGTAACCTTCCGGCTGGAACGAATCCGATCTGGAGCCGAAACCGAGTGGGACCCAGTCGGCAAGGCTGGCGGCGCGGACGCCGGCGAGCGCGCGCACGCTTTCGAGCACTTGGCGGTCGAAGGCGATGCCGCTTGCCGGCGTATAGCTGTTCGGAGCGAGATCGTAAGTCGCCAGCAAAACGCCGCGGGGATTGAAGCCGGGATCGAATCGGCCCACAGCCCGGAAGCTGCGGAGGAACAGTCCTGCGGAAACCAGCAGAACCACGGAGAGCGCAATCTGCATCACGGCCAACGCGCTGGCGAGCCGCCCGTGGCGGCGCCCTCCCGCCACGCTTCCCGCCTCCTCCTTGAGCACGGTCGACGGCTGGATAGCTGCGGCGCGGAGCGCGGGGAACAGGCCGAAGAGCAGGGCGGTGACCAACGAGAATCCGAGTGTGGCGACGAGCACGCGGCGATCCACATTCACCGCGACGTAGATGGGCAGATCGCTTACCGGCGCGAAGGCCATGAACTGGGCAGAAGACCAAATCGTGGCGAGCAGGGCCAACCCGCCGCCGGCGAGCGAGAGCACGACGCTTTCCAGCAACTGCTGGCGCACCAGGGGCCTGCGCCCGGCGCCGAGCGCCAGCCGAACCGCCATCTCGCGCTGGCGCGAGACGCCGCGCGCCAGGAGCAGATTGGCCAGATTCGCGCACGCCAGCAGCAACACCACCGCCGCGAGCGCGCCGAGGATCGGCATCAGCTGCGAAAAATAGGCGTTGGCTCCGTTGGGTGCGCGCCAGAGCGGATACAACGTGAGGGAATTTTCCCCGCGGTGCGAATCGGGGTACTGGCGCGCGATTTGTGCAAAGAGCGCGTTCGATTCGGCTTGCGCCTGTCCCCGGCCGACGCCCTCGCGCAGGCGGCCTAGCACGTTGAGCCAAGAAGTTCCGCGGTCTTCGAGCAGATCGCGGCCCTCCGGAAACAACGCCGGCGCCATCGTGATGGGCACCCAAATCTCCGCGCGAAGCCCGGATGTGCTGCCTTGGAAAATGGCCGGCGCGACGCCGACGATGGTAAAGGGGTGGAGATTGAGATGGATCGTTTGCCGAGGATCGCGCGACTCGCGCCGAAACGCGTTCGCCAGAGGCGATCGCTGATGACGGCGACGGGCGCGGAGTTTGGAGCCGCGTCTTCCGAGGGCAGGAAGCCGCGGCCCGAAGCCGGAACCACGCCTAACACGCGGAAGTAATTCGCCGTTACCAGCGTTCCCCAAACGTGCTCGGGTTTTCCTTGGCCGGTGAGGCTCAGCGGGGCGAGCCCGAAAGCGGTCATTCCCGAAAAACTGCTCGAGCGCTCGCGCAGGTCCTCGAAATCGAGATAGGAAAGTGAAGAGTCGCGGTTACGATTCACCGCCACCACTTGGCCCGTGCCGGCAAGACCGGGGATGGGGTGGAGCAGGGTGGCATTGACCCACGTGAACACCGTGCTGTTCGCCCCGATGCCGAGTGCAAGGGTAAGGAGAGCGATGACGACGAAGCCGGGGGACTTCAGGAGGATGCGAAGCGTGAAGCGCAACTCGCGGAGGTCGGCCATGAGGGAATCCTCTCGAGCCGCCGGTCGCGCCCGCCCCCGCGATTATACACACTTCGACCTTGAGTGGCTCACCGGCAAAGAAATCGATGGAGCCCCTAGGTGGAGGTGCGGCGAACCCGGTTGGCCAGGCAAGCGGGTTCGCCAGTTGTCTCCCGCGGCGGGCCGGCCGGAATGCTCAGCCGCGCGCCGAGGCTGCCTTCTGCTTCCTTACTTTCGCCCAGCGCGCTCTCTGGGCGTCCGCGATTCTTTTCCGTGCGGCTGCCGAAAGGCGGCGGCGCCCTCTCTTCCTTCCCTTTCGCGCCGGTCCGGCGGCGGAGCCGGCGCTAACGAGCCGGCTCACGGCGGTAATCGCTTTGTCGAGGCGGCCGAGTTCTCTTGCCGCGTGCGCTCTCGAGTCGCGCAGGTCTTTCAGCATCTCTGCCAGGTTAGCCATCGTTATCTCTTTTTCCTCACCCTTGATTTGTCATAACTCACCGAACCACTATACACGAGACTCGGCCAACTTACCCTGACTTATTCCGGTTTCCAGCCCAGTTACTCGAAGGCCCTCCAGGGGCCTTAGTCGTGTACTGCCCAAGGCCCATTAGCCCGCCTCTTTCCCGCAGACTTATACGCAAACTCACGCGCGCCAAAACGCTTTCATCCTGAAGCCGCCTCCCGTCCCGAAGATTCGGGATTCGGGAGCGGCCCAAGGATTCCGTGGGCTCGACGGTAGATCGGGATTCTTCGCTCTGATGAACCGCATAGGGGCTCAGAACGAGCGCCGCAGTTTCAGAGATGATAGCTCCGGTTGCGGTGTTGAGCCAATTCTTCAAGAAGAGAGCGGGTTAGGACTGTCGCGAAGGGCGTGCTTTCCTGGCCGGAAAGCATGGTGCGGAAGGTGGGACGAGCTTGTCCCGAACACTAGCCGAGGGAAACCAACACGGGAGGGCCCTTCGGCTCACCCCCCAAAGCGGGGCTCGCTCAGGGCATGCTTTCCTGGCCGGAAAGCATGGTGCGGAAGGAGGGAGTCGAACCCACACGGCCTTTCGGCCACAGGATCCTAAGTCCTGTGCGTCTGCCAGTTCCGCCACTTCCGCATAGCGCCGCAGCTCATTGTATTACAGCTTGCGCCAGGGGTCTCGAAGACACCGCTAAAGTCCTATGCGTGCCGCACGGCATCCAGGGGATTGACCTTGATCCACGGCCGCGCGGAAACATACGCGACGCCCAGCGAAACCGCCAGCATGATCGCCGCCACCGGAACCAGCACAGACCACTCCACCGCCCCAATCCCGTAAAACTCGGATCGCAGCAGAATCGTGGCCGCAACGCCCAGCCCGATTCCCATGGCCGTGCCTGCCCCGGCCACCAGGAGCGTTTGCCGGAAGATCATCCTCAGCAAATGCCACGGCTGCGCTCCCAGCGCCACGCGAATACCGAGTTCCCGCTTCCGCTCGCTCACCGAATAGGAAATCGCGCCGAAGAGCCCAGCGATGGCGAGAACAAGCCCGAGCGCGCCGAGCACAGCCATTCCGCCGGCCACGATGCGTTCGGGCAGCAGCGTGAGGTTTTCCATACCCTGCAGGGTCATGGGACCGAAGGGATTGCCCAAGCCCGTTCTTTCAACGGCGTGCGCCAGCGGCTGCACCCACAATCGCGGATCGCCTCTCGTCCTCGCAATCACGCTGAGTTGGGCGTGGTAATGCTGGCTCAGCGCGTAGTAGAAGTACGGCTGCGGACTCTCGTCCAGTCCGTCGTACTTCCCGTTGCCTACCACGCCCACTACCACCGCAGGCTGCGGCGGATTCCCCGTAAGGAGCGAGCGGCCCACCGCCGTCTGCCCCGGCCAAAGCTTCTCCGCCATCTTCCGGTTGACGACAATCGCTTCGGGACCAAGCCCGGCGTCGGAAGCCTGAAAAGTCCGGCCTTCCAGCAAAGGAATGCCCAGCGTGCGGAAATAGCCGACGCCGGCAACGCCGGAGTCGATGGCGATCGGCTTAGCGGCCCCGGGAAGGCGTACCGGCACGCTCGTCTTATCGAAGAGCGGAAAGCTTCCGAGCGCCGCCGATTCGACTCCGGGTAGCGCTCGGACCGCCCGGCTCACCTTCGTGTAAAGCTGTTTCCCTTGTGCCTCCGTGTATCCTTCCTCCCCGATGGGCATCTCCTCGGCTACGATGTTGCGTGCCGAAAAGCCGGGATTGACGTGGCGCAGGTTGTACAAGCTGCGTTCGCACAGCCCCATGCCCACCAGTACCAGCGTGCAGACGGCCACCTGCACGATGACGAGGGCGTTGCGGCGAATGGCTTTCCGCGTGCCGCCAATCACAATTTCGCCGCTGAGGACTTGCGCCAGTTGCCGCGAGGAGGCGTAGAGCGCGCCTGGGAGACCCGTGGCCAGGATGGCGAGGAAGGTGAGTCCGAGCGTCGCGGCGGCAACCGCGACCCCGAAGTGCAGTTTCAACCCGAGCGTGTATGTGCCCCCCAGCATGGGAACGCCGACGCTGAACGAGGAATAGCGATGCACCACGAATACGGCAAGCGCGTAGCCCATTGCGGCACTCGCCGCGCAGAGGATCGCGCCCTCGCGAAGAAACTCGCGAATCAGCCGGCTCCGCGGCGCTCCCAGCGCGAGCTTGATGGTCGCTTCTTGCCGCCGGCCCACGGCCAGTGCCAGCAGGAGATTGGCGACGTTGGCGCAAGCGATCAGGAGAACGAGCAGAACCAGCGCGAGCAGCACCGCGACCATCTCCTCCGCGGCCGGAATGGCTTCCGGGGGCAGGAGCGTGGCCCGCGTCAGCACCGCCGTGCGGTCCTTCTCCTCCTTCGGATAGGCCGCCTCGAGTTGCCGCGAAAGCACCGCAAGATCCGCCCGCGCTTGCTCGCGGCTGGCTCCCGGCTTCAGCCTCGCGAGCAGATATAGGTGACGCTGGCCGCGGTCGTTCGAGATATCCGCGCCCGAAAGCGGGACCAGCAAATCGCCGTTCACCCCGAAGAGAGACCCGGTGAAACTCTTGGGCGCGACCCCGATGACCGTGTCCGACCCGACGAGCGTGCCGATGATGTGCGGATCGGAGCCGAGCCGCCGCCAGCAGGAATAGGTCATGACGGCAACCGGAGTCTGCGACTTGCCTTTCTCGGCGGCAAAGAAGCTCCCGAGGAAGGGGCGCAGGCCCAACACCGAGAAATAGTTCCTCGAAACGGTACCGTAGGCGAAAACCGCCATCGGTTTATGCACTTGGTCCGCCGCGCCATAGGTTTGGCGCCCCGCCGAGATCATCTCCGCGAGCGCGGCAACGCCCGAGAAAGCGTGACTGTTGTCCCGAAAGTATCCGTAATCGGGGTACGACATGTGGCCGAAGGCCTTCCCGGGCGCGCGCTGGTAGATCGCCACCAGGCGATTCGGCGAAACGCCCGCGGGCGCGACCAGCACCGCCGTGTTCGAAACGCTCAGGCAAATCACGGCCAGAGTCATCGCCACCGAAAGCGAAAAAATCGCGATCGCGATCACTCGCCAGTTCTTGCGCAAAAAGCGGACCGAGCGAACGAGGGATTTCATGCCGTCCATTTTACTCTAGCCGCGGCTTTGCCGGCATTCTTCTGGTGCGGAGGCCTGCCCGCAGCCGTGCCGGGGCATTCGTAGGGGCGACCCTTGTGGTCGCCCGCCTTCGCGGTGGCGCAGGCATTCTTGCCTGCGCATCTTTGTATCACGGTAATGTGAAAGAAGTTCTACGGGGTGAGAAGGCGCCGTCGGCCGTCGGCATTTCGAAGAGGTCCAGTACCGAGAGACGCTGGGAGGTCGATGGCACGCCGAAGTTACGGGAGGCCGCAGCAGGCGCCACGCTCCGCGGGTCGCCGATCGCTGGCCATCGTCCTCCGTCTATCTCACTCCCAGCGCAGCGCGACGACCGGATCGACGCGCGCGGCACGCAAGGCAGGACCCAGGCACGCGGCGACGGCCGCTGCGGCGAGCAGCGCGGGCACAGCGGCAAACGTCAGCGGATCGAGCGGAGAGACGCCGAAGAGGAACCAAGCCAGCAAACGCGCGAGCGCCGCCGCTCCCGCCACGCCGATCGCGATGCCCGCGAGCGCCAGCCACAGCGCTTGCCGCAATACCATTCCCAGAACTTCGCGAGGTTGGGCGCCCATGGCCAGCCGAATCCCCATTTCATGCGCGCGCCGGCGCACCGCATCCGACATCAATCCGTAGATGCCGAGCACGGCCAGAACGAGCGCCAAGCCGGCAAACAGCCCCAGCAGCGCGGTTTGGAAGCGGGGCGCCGCGAGTGAGGTCGAAATCATTTCGTTCAGCGTCTGGGGCCGCGAGACCTCCGCGCCCGCGGCCCCTTCCTGCACCGCCTGCCGCAACACGTTCGTTACGACCAGCGGATCGCCTGCCGTGCGCACCAGCAGCGCGTTGCCTGGGCCCGGAGACTGGGTGATAGGCACGTAGATCGTGAACCAGGGTTTCACGTCCAAACGAAAGGAGTGGACGTTGCCGACCACACCGACAACGGTCTCCATTTTGTTGTCCACGGTTTGGACTTCTTGCCCCAGCGGGTCGCGCCCGTGGAACCCGGGCGCTCCCCGCGCCGCTTCATTGATGATGGCCACAGGCTCCGAAGTTACCGTGTCCGCGGCCGTGAAAGCCCTGCCCTCGACGATGGGTATGCCGAGCGTACGGAAGTAATCGGGGCTGACGGTGAGACCGCTAAACCCGCCCCCTTCGCCGTTCAGGAGCGGAGCGGGCGCCCATAGGAACATTTCCTGGATCTGGCTGTTGGCAAATAGCGCCTCAAAGAGCGGGGGGGGGTCCGAACGCGGCGTCTTGGACTCCGGGCAGAGCGCGGACGCGCTCGAGGACCCGCTGATAAAAGACGGCCTGGCTTGTGGGCGTCTTGTAGGCAGTACCCACGAGCGAAACTTCGGTGCTGACCACATGCGCGGCGCGAAATCCCGGGTTCACATGCACGATCTTCCAGAAGCTGTGGACCAAGAGCCCCGCGCTGATCGTGAGCGTGCAAGCCAGCGCAATCTGCGCCACGGCGAGCAGGTTCCGCAGCCGGCTCGCCGCCCAGCTTCGGCCTGGCCCGACCGCTCCGGGAGCGCTCGACCTCAGCGCTTCGCCCGGCGCCAGCCGCGAAGCAGCCAGTGCCGGCAGCAGGCCGCTCAGGATCGTTGTCGCTAGCGCTGCGGCAACGGCAAATCCCAACACCCGGGAGTCGAGCGTGATGCCTCGCGCCAGCAACGGCGACACCGGCGCCACCGCTCGCGCCAGCTCGATTCCCGGCCAGCCGATGAGCACGCCGAGGCCGGCGCCGGCAACCGAGATCAACAGGCTTTCCGTCAGCAACTCGCGCACCAGCCGGCCGCGCGTCGCCCCCAGCGCCGACCGCAGCGCGAGTTCCTGGAAGCGATCGGCGCCGCGCGCGAGCAGCAAGTTGGCGACGTCGGCGCAAGCGATCAGGAGCAGGAGGACTACGGCGGCGGAGAGCAACAACACCAGCGGGCCAGTGAACCCCACCAGGCTCCGCTGGAGCGATTCCGCGCGCGCGTGCCGTGAGAGAGCCTGCATGATACTGAAAGGCAGGGTCTTCACGATCGCATCGAGTTCCGCATCCGCCTGGGCCAAGCTCGCGCCCGGCGCCAGCCGCGCGACCTGCCGCATCCCAGAGAGCCCCGGAAAGGCCGAGGTCGATTCCGCCGGGAGCGGAGTCCATACCCGAGTCCAATCGGGAAAATCGAATCCCTTCGGCAAAACCCCAATCACCGTGAACGGCTTGCCATTGAGTTCGATGGTTTTGCCGAGCACCGCAGGCGAGCCGCCGTACCGCTCCTGCCAGAAGCCATAACTCAACTCCGCCACGGTTTCGCCGCGCGTCTCGGGCCCGAGTCCGCGGCCGATCTTCGGTTCGAGGCCGAATAGCCGAAAGAAATTGCTGGAGACCTCGCTGATCTGTATCTGCCCCAGAGCTTCAGCGCCCGCGCCGCTGTCTAAACTTACCGGTCCGGAAAGGCACAGCGTGGGAAACTCGATCGTGTGTACGCGATCGATCCAGGAGACGTGCGCATGGCCCGACGCTTGGCCCTTCTGGGTTGTGGGAAGCCAGCGCGTGACCGGAGGCGCAGCGAAGGTCACCAGCCGGCTCGCGTCCTTGAGGGGCAGGGGGCGCAGGTACGCGGCACTCACGATGGAAAAGATAGCGGTGTTGGTGCCGATGCCGAGCTCGAGTGCCAAAACGGCGGCGAGCGTGAATCCCGGGCTCTTCGTCAGCGAGCGCACGGCGTAGCGCGCTTCCCGCCAGATTCCCTCGATCGCGCCCGGCATCCAGGCCTCTCGCATGGATTCCTTGAGCGTCTCGGGATTACCCAGCGCCCGCCGCGCCGCCCGCCGCGCCTGTTCGGGGCTCATGCCCGCTGCGAGGTTCTCCTTCGTGCGCTCCTCGAGGTGAAAGCGCAGCTCTTCTTCCAGCTCACTTTCGAACTCTCTCCGCCCAAACAGTTTCGGAAGCCGTCTTGCCATCGTTGCTCCCTCGCGCCGGCCAACACGCTCCCGGGGTCAGGCGAAGCGCAAAACCTTCGCCACCGCCCCCGCCACCCGCTCCCAACTCTCTTCCGCCTCCGCCAATCGCTTCCGGCCGGCCGGCGTCAGCCGGTAGAACTTGGCCCGGCGATGGTTTTCGGTCACCCGCCACTCCGAGCGGATCCATCCCTTGCGCTCCATGCGGTGCAGGGCAGGATAGAGCGAGCCTTCCTCGACGTGGAGAATTTCGCCGGAAATCTGCTGGATGCGCGCGGTGATGCCGAAGCCGTGCAGCGGCCCGCGGGCGAGCACCTTCAGCGCGAGCAGGTCGATCGCTCCTTGCAGTTTGTCGCCGCTCACCCTCTCTCCTAGACGTCTAGGGCAGATGCATCCTGACGCCGTTCCCCGCCGCTGTCAAGCCCTCCTCACAGGCCCTCCTCACTTGACAAGCCATTCACCGGCAGCCATCTTTAATGGCCTTCCTCATTGCGGTGGGGAAACTTCGGCAGGGGAACAGGCTCGAATGGCTGCGGTGAACGTTCGGCTCTGCTATCACGACCGGTGCTTCGACGGGGCGTCTTCGGCGGCGGTCTTCCTGCGTTTCTACCGCGAGCGCATGGCTCCCGACGCGGCGTTCCACCTCACGGGGCTGGTGCATCGCGCCTCCCAGCTCTTCACCGAAGGCATGTTCGACGGCGATGAGAACGTCATCGTCGATTTCAAGTACTCGAGCTCGCCCCGGCTGACTTGGTGGTTCGATCATCATCAGAGCGCCTTCCTCTCCCCCGAAGACGCCGCGCATTTCCGCGAGGACCGCTCCGGCAAGAAGTTCTACGATCCGACCTACAAATCGTGCACGAAATTCCTGGCGACCGTCGCCCGGGCGAAATTCGGCTTCGATCCCAGCCCGCTCGCCGAGTTGGTGCACTGGGCCGACGTGATTGACGGCGCGCAATACGGCTCGCCGGAAGCCGCGGTCGCGCTGGCGGAGCCGGCCACGCGCCTGGCCCTGGTGATCGAGGCGGCGCCCGATCCCACGCTGGTGGCCCGGCTGATCCCCCTTTTGGCCGAGCGCTCGCTGGGGGAGATCGAGCGCTTGCCGTTCATCGTGCGCCACCTGGGCCCGCTGCTCGAGCGCCACCGGGCGTCGATAGACATCCTTCAGAAGCGGGCGGAAGCGTTGAAGGGAGTGATCTTTTTCGACGTCAGCGATCTCGATCTCGAGGGCTACAACAAGTTCATCCCCTACTATCTGTTTCCCGATTGCCTGTATTCGGTGGGTGTGAGCTCTTCCTCGACGCGCGCCAAGATCTCCGTCGGATCGAATCCGTGGAAAGAAGATGCCGCCCATCACAATCTAGCCGAAATCTGCGAACGTTACGGCGGCGGCGGGCACGCCCGCGTCGCCGCCATCTCTTTCCACGCCGACGAACTCGCTCGCGCCCGCGAAACCGCGCGTGAAATCATCGCGCTGCTGCGCGGTTAGCCGCGCGCGCGCGTTGCGACACGCAATCGGTTTCGCTACACTTTAGCTCTCGCCTTGCGGTGGGCCGCTAGCTCAACTGGCAGAGCAGTTGACTCTTAATCAACGGGTTCCAGGTTCGAGTCCTGGGCGGCTCACCAAACCCCGAATACAAGCTGCCGCGTTTCCGAGACGAAAGCCAGCGGGTTCCAGTCCCGAAACTTCGGGACGAGTCCTGGGCGGCTCACCAAGCATCGGCGAGACCACCGGTTTCACGGGCCGGATCGCACGGCTCGCGATCTACTGACGGCCAGGATCCAAATAACCCGTGACGAGTAGCACAAGTGCCCTCGCCAGGGCGGAACGCGGCTGCCGGGCCATGCAGTGAGGTTTGAACGTAGCGCCGCGGGCTTCAGCGCGGCATGAGGCCCGCGAGTCCCGCATCGGAGCAAGTGAGGATGCGCTGGCGCAAGCGCACAGCTCTTGCGCAGCTACCTTTTCGAAATCAAGCCCAGCGACCCCGCAACGTACGTAGGAGTCTGCTCGGTCCTCGCTCTGGCCGCGCTTGCCGCCTGCTATTTCCCCGCGCGCCGCGCCGCGCGCATCGATCCCAGGGCGGCGTTGCGAGAGGAATAACTGCCGCCGGTAGCGCCTGCGTTTCGTCGGCGTCTTTGCTTACTTCCTCTTGCGCGCCGCCGCCTTCTGAATGAGTGGCGTGGCCGGCTTGCCCGCGGTTTCGGATTCGCAGAAGGTGGAAACGGTATCGCCCCGCCTCGCGTCCATAGGATTGTTAGGAGGCGTACAGTGATGACACGTGTGTTCACTTTCAAGAGGTTTTTCGGAGGAATGATTCTTTCGGGTATTTTGATCGCCGGCGCCGCGGCCTTTGCCGGAGCGAATCCCGCGCCGCAGCCGACAGCCGCTCCGACCGCCCAGGCGAGTGCCGTGGGCCCGTCGGGCTATCACCTGCTAAAGACGATTCCCATTCCCGGCGATACAGGCTGGGACTACTTGAAATTCCAGCCTTCCACCCATCGCCTGTTCATTACCCACGGCACGCACGTGGTGGTGGTCAACGTAGAGAGCGGCGAGGTGGTGGGCGACATTGGCGGCATGGAAGGGATTCATGGCGTCGTGTTGGCGCCGCAATTCAACCATGGATTTGTCACCGACGGCCGCGGGGCCAAACTCTGGATGTTCGATCTGAAGACGCTGAAGGTGCTCGGCTCGGCGGCAGCCGATCCTGACGCCGACGGCGACGTGTACGATCCCTACTCGAAGCGCGTTTTCACGATGAACGGCGATTCGAAGACGTCCACCGTGGTCGATGCGAAGACGGGGAAAGTGGTCGGGCACATCGATCTGGGCGGCGGCCCCGAATTCCCCGTCGCCGACGGCCGCGGGCACGTCTACGCCAATATCGAAACCACCAGCGAAATCGTCGAAATCGACTCGCGCGCGATGAAGATCACCCATCGCTGGCCCGTCGCCCCGGGTAAGGGTCCCAGCGGGCTGGCCATCGACGCCAAGCACCACATCCTCTTTTCCGGCTGCCGCAACGGGCTCATGGTTATCCTGAACGGGGAGACCGGCAAGGTGATTACCACCGAACCGATCGGCCAGGGCGTCGACGCCACGCGCTTCGATCCCGGCACCGGCTACGCTTTTGCATCGAACGGCGGCAGCGGCGATTTGACGGTAATTCACGAAGATTCGCCCACGAAGTTCCACGTCGTGGAGAACGTGAAAACCGAGCGGGGCGCGCGAACGATGGCGCTCGATCCCGCGAGTCACGACATCTTCCTGGTCACCGGGAAGTTCGAGCCGAATCCGAACGCGACGGCGAATACACCGCGCTATCGCCGGTTTCGCCTGACGCCCGGCTCGTTCCACGTCCTCGTCTACGGAAGGTAGGCGCGCGGTACGCCGCGCCCGACGGATGACGGGTAGGGGCACGCTGCTCGCTGCGGCGGGTGCCACTACAACTCCGCTCTTGGCTCGTGCTCGGGCTTGAGGATCATGCCGCGGCCCGTTTGTCCGTCCATCGTCACGACGAGGGGCGAGGAAAAGGAGAGATGGCGGACGCAGCCCTTCGCGGTGGCTGCCGGCTGCTCCCAAAGCCATTGCCAATCCACCCGCCCCTCGCCGGCATCCGGATTCACCGTGAAGTAGCCCACTTGAAATGCGGTGAGATTCTGGAAGAAGTGGCTGCCCTGGGAAGGGGCGATGCGCAAGTCGCGGAAACCGGCTTCCACGATGACGCGAGCCCCTGAAATCTGCTCCCACTTCACCGGGATGCCCAGCCAGGGCTCTTGCGAGCCCCATCGGCCGACGCCGATGAGGAGGTAGCGTTTCCCTTCCGCCGTCAGCCGCGCGTTCCATTCGGCCACTTCCTGGGCCACTTCCTGGCTGCGGGCGCGCTCGAAGCGGCGCTCGTCCACGACCACGACGTCGCGCAAGTCCTCCACCCGGCCGTTGCCCAGCACCGTCGCGGATTGGCAGAGAATGCGGCTGGGATCGACTTCGTCCCAGGCAGGGGATTCGCCCGGTGGCAGAAGCGATAGCGGACGGACTTGCAAGATCGCGAACTCCGCCGGCTCGCCTTCGTGGCGCGCCAGGCGAACCGCGAATTCCATCTCCACCGGCCGCGCGAAGGCGTCTTCGCTGATTTTCATGATTTCGTCGAGGATGGGAGCCAGGGGAAAGGCGCCGTGCTTGAGAATCGGCGCGAAGCTGACCAGAGGCATACCCGCGCGGCCCATCCCGTCGTAGACGGCGTGATTGTCGGGAGAGTAGGTGGAGGCCAGCGGCTCCAGCGTGCCATCGGCCATGGCCGCGTCGAGGCCGAAGCAGGCTTCGCGCAGATGCGCCATCTGGTCCCCGCCGCCTGGGCGGTGCTCCAATTCGAGCGCCCAAAATTCCGCTTGGGAATTGGCCAGGACCTCTTCGGGGGAAGAGAACTGCGGGAGGTGGCGCGGGTAGCGCGGGCAGAAACGCACCGCGCGCTCCCCTTCCACCACCGCGCGGCCCAGTCCCAAAGCCACGACGGCGATGCCATCTTCGGTCCGCACTGGCGGCGTAGGGTAGAAGTTGCGCGAGCGCAACACGCCCGAGAAATCCGGGTAGAACCGGTTGCCATGCGTCCCGCCCACCAGCCGCTGCAGGATCACCGCCATCTTCTCCTCTTCGAGCCGGTACGGCGTCGCGCGAATGTAGCTTTTGGCGCGGACGCTGAAGGTGGAGGCGTAGACGCGCGCGATCGCTTCGGCGAGTTCCGCCAGGCGGACTTCGGGATCGGGATCGTGGTTGGCGAGCATGAAGGTCTCGTAAACGCCCGCGAACGGCTGGTATTGCGCGTCTTCGAGCAGGCTTGACGAGCGCACCGCCAGCGGAAAACGCGCCGAGGCGAGAAAAGCGCGCAGATCCTCGAGCAGCCAGCCGGGAAGCCGCGCGGCGAGGAAGCGGCGTTGGATTTCCGCTTCGTCGTCGCCTCGAATGGCGAAATCGAGCAGGTCGTTCTCTGCAACGAATCCGTCGAAAACGTCGGTAGTGAGCACGAGCGACAAGGGCACGGCAAGCCGCACGCCGGCGAACCGGGACTCGAGCTGGTGCCGGTAGAGCAGGTGCCGCACGAAGGCCAATCCCCGGGCCTTGCCGCCCAGCGAGCCGCCGCCGACCCGCAGGAACCCCGCTTCTCCGGCGGGAAATGCCTCCGGAGCGAAGTCGGCGATGAGGATCTGGCTCTGCTGCCGGCGGTACTCGTCGATGCTTTCGATCAGGTTTTGGCGCAGGCCCTCCAGAGTCGGAAAATCGGATACCCTCCTCGGCCGCAGCTTCTGCGCCAACGCGAACTCGGTGCGGGCCATGAGCCAGCGCGAGAAATGATTTCGCTCGCTGTGATAGGCGATGCTCTCGACGGGGACGTCCGCGAGCCGCCGCTCGAGCGTGGTCAGGTCGCTCGCCCGGCCCACCTCGCTGCGGTCGGGCAGCCGGAACACGAAATCTCCGAACCCGCACTGCTCCGTGAGGAAGCGGCGGAGATCGCGGAGCAGAGTGGGCGAGCGCTTCCGCAGGAAGGAGAAGCCTTCCGCGTGCGCGCGCCGGCGGAACATGGTGCGGCTGGATTGCAGCAGGATGGGCACGTCGGGCACCGCCTCGCGGATCGCTTCCGCCAGGGCGAAGCCGGCTTCGGCCGTCAATTCGCCGGCGCGGGGGAATTCCACGTCGGAGACGACCGCGAAGAGCGGCTGGCGGTAGCGCATGGCGAGCTCGAGCGCGTCCTCGTAGTTGGTGGCCAGCAGGATTTTGGGCCGGGCGCGCAGCCGCAGCAGCTTGTGCGCGGCGTTGATTCCTTCCTGCAGCAGCCGGCGCGATTGGGTGATGAGTTCGGTATAGATCACCGGCAGGAAAGCCGAGTAGTAGCGGATATTGTCTTCCACCACGAGGATGACCGGCACGCCCATCGCCGCGGTGTCGTGTGCCACGTTGCGCCGGTCTTCGACCTGCTTCACGATCGTCGCCAGAATGCGCGGGCTGCCCTGCCAAAGGAAGACGCGCTCGACCGGACTAGGCGCGAATCGGCCGGCGAACGTCTTGATCTCCTGGTAGTCGTAACCCAGCACGACGACCGGCACGTCGAGTCCCGAAGCCCGGATCGCGCCGGCCAGTTGCGCGGCGTCCATGTCTCCCAAGGAAAGATTGGCGACGATCAGGTTGAACCGCGGCTCGGCGCGGAGCAGCGCCAGCGCTTCGGCGCCGTTCGAGACGCGCGTGATGCCGGGAACCTGCTGCGAATCCAGCTCGAGCGATTCGCCGATCAGCAACTCGCCGAGCCGGCCGTCCTCGCGCAGGATGAAGGAATCGTAGAGACTGGAAACGAGCAGAACGTCGTGCACGCGGAACGGGGCGAGGCTCTCGAAGCCTTCGAACTGCCTCTCGGCATCCAGAACGGCGTTCGCCTCTCGATCCATGCCCCCACGCTCCCGCCCCTAAGCCGCTTTACGGATGAAGACTGAGACGTGAAACTCGGTCGCGCGTCCGAACGCCGTCATCCTGAGGCCGCCGGGCGGCCGAAGGATCCCGTGCGCTCGACGGTCGATCGGGATTCTTCGCCCCGATGAAAGGCATCGGGGCTCAGCATGACAGCTTATGTTACGGTGCTGGCCGCATCGTCCATAAATACACCGCGCTAGCACCGCCGCCTCGAAGCGTGGTGTTCGCGACCCTGGCGATTCCGCGCCACGCGCCGCCCGTCCTCGGGAGGATCACTCGCGGAATGCCGCGGGGCGGCGCGAAGCCGCCCCGCGGAACTCCCATCCCTTCATCTCATGTAGCGCCGGGCTCTAGCCCGGCACGGTCCGTAAACGAGTTTGCGAGGGGCGACTACACCAGCCCCTGGTCCAGCATCGCATTGGCGACTTTGAGGAAGCCGCCGATGTTGGCGCCGTTCACCAGATTGCCCGGCGTGCCGTATTTCTCGGCCGTTTCGTAGCAGGTCTGGTGGATGGCAATCATGATTTTGTGCAAGCGATCGTCCACCTCGGCGCGCGTCCAAGCCATCCTCATGCTATTTTGCGCCATTTCCAGGCCCGAGGTCGCCACGCCGCCGGCGTTGGCAGCCTTCGCCGGGCCGTAGAGTATCCCGGCATCCAGGAACAGCTTGGTGGCCTGCGCGGTGGAAGGCATGTTGGCGCCCTCGGCGACGACGTGCACGCCGTTCTTGATGAGGTTGGCCGCGTCCTGGGCGTTGATTTCATTCTGGGTGGCGGAGGGGAAGGCGCAATCGGCGACCACGGCCCAGAGCGGATTGTAATTCTTCAGCGAGTCGAGGGGATTGAAGAGCGCCTTGGGGAACTTCTCGACGTAGGAGGCGATACGGCCCCGGCGCAGGTTCTTCAATTCCAACACCCACTGCAGCTTTTCCCGATTGATTCCGTCGGGATCGACGATGAAACCGCTCGAGTCGGAAAGGGTAAGCGGTTTCGCGCCCAGATCGAGAAGCTTCTCCACGGTGTACTGCGCCACGTTGCCGCTCCCCGAAACCAGGCACCGCTTGCCTTCGAGCGTCTGCTTGCGGGTCTTCAGCATTTCCTCGGCGAAATAGACGCAGCCGTAGCCGGTGGCTTCAGGCCGGATCAGCGAACCGCCCCAGCCGAGACCCTTCCCGGTGAGAACGCCGCTGAATTCATTGGCCAGGCGCTTGTACTGGCCGAAGAGATAGCCGATCTCCCGCCCGCCAACTCCAATATCGCCCGCGGGAACGTCGGTGTCGGGTCCGATGTGGCGCCACAACTCCGTCATGAAGCTCTGGCAGAACCGCATCACTTCGTTATCGCTCTTGCCCTTCGGGTCGAAATCCGATCCGCCCTTGCCGCCGCCCATCGCGAGCGTGGTGAGGGAATTCTTGAACACCTGTTCGAACGCCAGAAACTTCAGGATGCCCAGATTCACCGAGGGGTGGAAACGCAACCCGCCCTTGTACGGCCCGATCGCGCTGTTCATCTCGATGCGGAAGCCGCGATTGACCTGGACCTTTCCCTGATCGTCGAACCACGGCACGCGGAACTGGAGGACCCGCTCCGGCTCGACGACTCGCTCGAGGATCCGCGCCTCGCGAAACTCCGGGTGTTTGCCCAACGCGAGCCGCAGCGAATCGAGCACTTCCTGCACGGCTTGGTGGAACTCCGGCTGGCCCGGATCGCGGGCTTTGACCGTAGCCATGACTTCGTCGATATAGCTATCGGTGTCCTTCAACCGCGGGGGATTCGTGATTGTGCTTCCCATACCTTTCCTCCCATTTGCAGAAGTGAATGCTAAAAGAAATCGGTTCCGGTTCGCCCGCTATTCGGGTTCGCCCGCTATTCGGTCTCGCCGGGCTCTCGCGCCTCGGCGCGATCGAGCAACTCCTCCTCGTATTCCATTTCCTGCTGAAGCTCGGCGAGCAAGCGCCTGCCTCGCGCGAGCAGATCTTCGGTATCGAGCGTGGTGGCAAAACCCAGCTCCTTACGAAATTCGTAGCCGGCGCGGCCCAGCTCGAAGAGTTTCCCTCTGAGCCGCGCGCGTTCGGGTCCCTCGGCGATGAGCAAGGCGACGGGTGGCCGGCCCCCCATTCCCTCTTCCGGGGTCGCGTGCTGGTGCGCCAGGCGCGGCGCCATCTCCCGCAGCCAAGTGAGCCCTCGATCGCGTGGTTCGTCCGCTTCGCTCGCGACCAGCTCGAGCGCATGCTCAAACGCCGTCACGAGCGCCGCCGTTTCCTCGTGTTCCCTGCGAAGCTCTTCTGCCGCGTCCCTGGCGTTCATCGCTTGCTCCCTCCAGCCGCTCCGCCGGGCTCCCCAGGCGCTTTCCGAAGCTTCCGGGCAGAGCCGGGGCCCTCCCGCTCGCGTTTCGATGCACACGGGCACGGAATCGGGCAGCGGCTCGCCGTGGTTTCGGAAGAACGCGGGGCCGAAGACGGAGGGAGCGCAACGATCGAGTGCAGGTGCGATGACAGACGCGAGCGGGGGATCCTGGCCTGAGATGCACCTCCGGCTTGCAGCCTGCCACACGCTGCCTTGCCGGGGAAGGAGCGGCCATATCCAGCTCTCACTCCTCCGCGAACGAACTCGCTCTACCCATCGCGAGTTCTGCCGCAATGCATCCACTCCCTATCAGAGCAATCGGCCTGCCAACGCCTGCCCGCCCGCCGCGCCCCGCGGTCAACATTCTGACTCCCCAGCCCGTTCGAGCGCAACCCACTGTTTTCGAGTCGATTAGCGCCCCCTTTAACACCGCCTTCTGGCCGGCGGAGGGGGCTCGCCGGACCTCGCCTTCGCGAGATTTACAGCATGCCATGTGGGAAGTAACGCAGCCGCGCACCTGTGGCGCGGGCATTCTTGCCCGCACGCCTTGGTTGGGATGCGCCGCTGGGGCGCGGGGGCTTGGCCCGAGTCTTTCGGTCGGGGCGGTTGGGTTCGATGTTCGTAGGGGCGCGGTGCCCGCGCCCCACATCCGGCGTAGGGGCGACCCTTGTGGTCGCCCGTCGGTGCCCTATCCGCTGTCTTTCCCGCGGCATCATGCTACAGTGGCCGGGAAAGGAGCGAATTCGCCATGCAATTGGGAATGGTAGGGCTGGGCAGGATGGGTGCGAACATGGTCCGCCGGTTGATGCGCGGCGGCCACCAGTGCGTGGTCTACGACCGCGACCAGGGCAGTATCGACCGGCTCGTTTCGGAAGGCGCCATCGGGGCGGCCTCGGTGGAGGATCTCGTGAAGCGGCTCGCTCCCCCGCGTCCGATTTGGATGATGGTGCCCGCGGCCATCGTGGACAGTGTGATTGCGGATATCGCGCCGCGGCTCGCGAGCGGCGACGTGCTCATTGACGGCGGAAACAGCTACTACGTCGACGACCTGCGCCGCGCCGGCCAGCTCGCCCCGCAAGGTATCGCCTACGTCGATGTCGGCACCAGCGGCGGTGTGTGGGGTCTCGAACGCGGCTATTGCCAAATGATTGGCGGCCCCGCCGACGTCGTGAAACACCTCGATCCGATTTTCAAGACCCTCGCTCCGGGCCGCGGCTCCGCCCCGAGGACTCCCGGCCGCGAGAAGGCTGGCGATACTTCCGAGGAGGGCTATTTTCACTGCGGTCCTTCCGGCGCGGGCCATTTCGTCAAGATGGTTCACAATGGTATCGAATATGGCGTGATGGCCGCTTATGCCGAAGGCTTGAACGTTCTCCATAGGGCGAACGTGGGCCGCGAGCGCCAAGTCACCGACGCCGAAACCACGCCCTTGCGCCATCCCGAGCGCTATCAGTACGAGTTCGACCTTGCAGCCATTGCCGAGCTGTGGCGGCGGGGCAGCGTCATTGCCTCCTGGCTGCTCGACTTGACGGCAGCCGCGCTCTTCCAGCAGCCCAACCTCGATTCCTACGCCGGCCGCGTCTCCGACTCCGGCGAAGGCCGCTGGACCCTTCTCGCGGCCATCGATGAATCGGCGCCGGTGCCCGTCTTGAGTTCCGCGCTCTACAGCCGTTTCAGTTCCCGCGGCCATGCCGACTTCGCCAGCAAGGTTCTGTCGGCCATGCGGTACCAGTTCGGGGGACATGTCGAGCGTGGGGCCGGCGGAAAGGGGTGAGAGTGGGCGGGCCTACTCTCGCCAGCTCGCCGATCTGCCATGGTGGGGTTCGTGGCTTCTGGTCCTAGGCCGGTACTCCCTAGCTAATACAATTCCCTCGCCCTAGCCGGCGCGCGGTTTCATCGCGAGCACGCTTGCCCCATGCTATGCTTTCGTTACCCGCCGCAGCGGGCGGGGCAAACAGGGCGGGGGGGACGATGTCTTTTTTCGAGAATCCGGGCGTCCGCTTTCTGATTTACATTCTCGTTCCGGGCGTGGTGGGCTGCGTGCTTCTCGGCTGGGCGTTCACGCGACTCGGTCGCCGCTACGATTGGCGCCGCAGGCTGACCGGCCGCTAAGTCTGAAATCTCAGAGCCATATTCCGAGCATCTGATTCCCCCGCCGGCGCATCGAAAAAGCAGGGGAAGGAGCGCCGTGGTCGTGTCGGCTTTTAGCTTTGAGAAGTAGCCGGCACGGGACGACCGGCGCGGCCGGGGAAGCGTTGCCGGCGGTGCGATGCAGAATCCCAGAAAATTCTCTTGGAGGATCTCGTGAGAAAGCTGAGCGTAGCCACTCTTCTCGTTTCCTGCTCGTTGTTTTTCCTGTTCCAGGGCGTCGCCCACGCGCAGCAAGTGGATCTCTACTATGGCGGCAGCACGATAGAAGCCCCCGCGGCGACTTCGGCAACGGGCGATCACGCGCCCTACTCGTTGCGAGGCGGGTATTACAACACGATCGGCGGCGACGTGCTGTTTTTCCACCACCTCGGCGCCGGGGCGGAAGTCTCCTGGAAAGCGAGGCAGGGCGATTACGCCGGCCAGCCGACAGCGCCCTTCCGGCCGGTCTTCTACGATTTCAACGCGGTGTTCGCGCCGTCCTTCTCCCACAAGGTGCAGCCGGAATTCCAGGCGGGGATTGGCGCGGAAGATATCCGCTACTACACCGGCTTCTACAACTATTTCACGAATACCAACTACGTCTCGAGCAAGCACTTCATGAGCCACTTCTCCGTCGGGTTGAAACTCTACACCTGGGGTAACTTCTTCATTCGCCCGGAAGCGGATTTCTACCTCGTGCGGAACAACGTGGACTTCAGCGCCGATCGCGCCAATCGCTACGGTGTCTCCATCGGCTACACCCTCGGCTCGCACTAGCTGGCGAGGAGCAGGGTTTCGGCGAAGGACCACTCGGCGTCGATCCATTGAGCCGCCTGCCGGAATCCGCATTGTTCGGCCATGCGGCGGGGCTCTTCCGGCGCGTACTTGTGGCTGCTTTCGGTCCAGATGGTTTCGCCTGCGCGGAGGGTGACCGAGAAGCCGGCCTTCGGGATGCGAACCGTTTGTTCCCGTTCCGCCCGCAGGTACATCTCGATGCGGCGTTCGGCCTGGTTGTACCGCGCGACGTGCTCGTAATTTCGGAGATCGAAATTCGCGCCGAGTTCGCGATTGATTCGCGCCAGCAGGTTCCGATTGAACGCCGCGGTGATTCCCAGAGGGTCGTCGTAGCCTCGGAGCAGTTGCGCTTCCGGCTTCTCGAGATCGGTTCCGAGGAGCAAGCCGTCGCCGGGCTCGAAAATCCTCCGCACGTCCCCGAGGAAGCGCGTTCCCCCCGCCCGGTCGAAATTCCCGATGGTGCTGCCGAGGAAAAGGACGAGCATGCGCTCGCCCGACCCGCGCCCGGCCGCCGCTTCGCGAAGGCCGTCGAGATATTCGCCTAGGCAGCCCGTGATGCGCAGCGCGGGAATATCGCCGAGCTCGGCGCGGCAGGCGGCGAGCGCCGCGCGCGAAACGTCGATGGGGAAGTAGGAGGTGGAGTGGCGGCGGCAAAGCTCTTCGAGCAGCCAGCGCGCTTTCTTTCCGGTGCCGCTACCGAGTTCGACCACGCGCCCGATTCGGGCGCGCGCCGGCGATGCGGCAAGCGCCGCGATCTCTCCGGCGTGGCGTCGGAGGAGCCGCTCGTCCGCGCGGGTGAGACCGTATTCGGGCAGCAAGCTGATCGCTTCGAAGAGGGCCGAACCCATCGCGTCGTAGAGATATTTGGAGGGCAGCTCTTTTGGCCCCTCGCGAAGTAGGCCGCAGCGCACGTCGGCGGCGAACGCGGCTTGCGCCCTTGCGCGTGCCGTGCGGGCCGGGGCTGGGATTCTGGGCGCCATGGCGTCAGTCGCTCGTGCAGCGAAAGCCGGCGTAGATGTAAGGATAGTGCGGTTGGAACCAGTTGCGGAAGCTGCGCCGCAGCAGCCGCGCAGCCGTTCGCGAAGACCCGCCCTTCATCGTGAAGTGCTTGCCATCGAAGAAGTCCGCCGAATAGCCGGGGTAAAAGGGAAAGGGAGCGAAACCGGGAAACGGCGCGAACACGCTCGACGTCCACTCCCACCCGTTTCCGAGCATCCCCTCGACCCCGAAGGCGCTGCTCCCTGCCGGATACGCCTCCACGGAAACCGGATCCCAGCGCGCGAAATCGAAGTTGCCGCGGCGTGGCGAAGGCGGCTCCTCGCCCCACGGATAAGCCCGCTCCTCGCCGCCGTCTGCCGCGCGCTGCCATTGCGCTTCGGTAGGCAGCGCCATTCCCGCCCAGCGCGCGTAGGCGCTCGCCTCCGCATGACTCACGTACACCGGCCAGTCGAGCGGCAGGGGGAATTCCTCGAACATGCCGCGCCACAGCCAGCGCCCGTCCTCGCGCCGCCAGAAGAGAGGATGCCGAACGCCCTCCGCGCTCTTCCATTTCCACGCCGACCCGCTCCACCAGGCCCGGTTCTCGTAGCCGCCGGCATCGACGAAGCGCAGATACTCCGCGTTGGTGACCATGGTGCGCCCGATCTGGAAATCCTCGACGTGCACCCCATGCGATTCGTACTCGTTGTCCCAGGCGAACGTTTCCTCTTCGGCGCGCCCGAGCGCGCGTGAAGAGCCCAGCGTGACGGCGCCGCCGGGAATCGCGACCATCGAGGGCAGGGAACTCCGCTGGCTCCGTTCGACAGGCTCACGGCCCTGATCCCGCCGAGGCGGGTCGAAGGGCGGCGGCTCGGGAACCTCAGGCTGCGCCACCCGCCGCTTGGCGTCGTAGGGCATTTGCTGGAGCAAGTAGGAAAGCGTTTCTTCGTGCATCAGCCGGTGCTCGATCGCGACGTTCAGCAACCGGCTGAACTCGGCTGGGCCGCCGTTCGCGGGCGAGCGCCGCGCTTTGGCGATTCCCGCGTCCAGCTCGGAGCGAATGGCCGCACCGTAGTTTCGCACCACGTGCTCCGCCGGCCAGTCTTCCGGCCGGTCGGCGGGCAGGCCGCCGCCGACGGGGTCGATCCCGAAAGCGAACAGGCGGTCGTACTCTGGCTGCCAGGGTGGCCGGCAGCCAGCGGCTTCCCGAAGCAAGTTCCAGTCGAAAGCTTCGAGATGGCCGAGGTAAAAAATGATTCGATGACGCGCGGGGATCGGGCGGTCGTAGAGCCGCTCGGGCTTCACCAAATCGAAGAGGGCGTCGGTGCGGCGCCTGGCATCATCCAGCTCGGCGCGTAGGTCTGACGCGGCCCTCTGCACTCCTTGCCTCCCCGGCATCGTTCCCCTCGGATGGGTCACCTACTTCGATGATGCCAGCAGCGATGCCGCTTCGCCAAACAATTCCCGAGCCGCGGCTGGCCGCAGTCTTTGCCTTCTGTTGCCTGTGGCCTGTTGCCTATTGCCTGTTGTAGCGTCGGCCGGTTTTGCAAGTTTGCGACTTTGCATGAAACGGTAATCCCCGTTCGGCCTGCCGAGCCGCGGATGTCCGCGGATGAAAACGACGGGGCCATCGGCGCCAATCCGGGTCTGGAAAACCCGTCGGAGGGCGGCGGGAAATGACGTGGGGAAGTGCTGTGTTTTCAACGGGAAGTTCGCCTAGCCCGTCGCTGACGGTCGAGTTGCGTTTCTTCCCTTTTTCTTCTCTCCGCGCTTGTAGTGCTACACGCTGTAACGCCACGGCCCCACCTGTCAACCAGTTCCTTGATTGCTGTGGCCTGTGACCTGTTGCCTGTAACCTGTCTTTCGGGTTACGAGCCAGCCGTCGAAGCACCATAGCGACCGCTGCCAGATCTGCCGACATCCCGCGCGCCGGGAGATCGATCGGGAATTTCTCCGCTGGGCACACCCGGACTCGCTAGTTCGCGAGTACGGTCTTGGCAGCTCTCGGGCCGTCTATCGCCACGGGCACGCCTGCGGTCTATTGGAGAAGCGGCAGGAGCGGTTTTTCGCTCGTGCGCGCCGGCTATTGATCCTTGCAGAAGAAATGTCCTACTTGGTCATTCCGAGCGCAGCGAGGAATCTGCTTTCCCCGCCTGCCTCGTGGGACATTTCTTTTGCAGTAGTCAATAGCCGTTCGGAGGTGGGAGGAGACGCTGGGGACTTCGGCCGAGGCCCTCGGCCCGGAGGCGCAGCCCGAACGCTGGCCGCTGATTTGTAGCCGGGGACGCCGAGGTTGCCGGCCGGATTCCTTGTGCGACCGCCGTCCAGTCGGGCCCGGGACGGAAGAGTTTCAGCGGGCAGGAAATTCTCATATGGGCATTTGAACCGCGGAAGGTGGATTAACGCCACGGATGCAGCAAAACTCGCGGCAAACTAGCACTGGTGGATCGCGTATTTCGTGGTGGCCGCGGGGCGAACCCCTATCTCACGCGATATTCCCGGATGCGGGTGTGCTGGATCAGCAGATGCAGGGTCGGCAGAGTGAACACCCTTCCATCGGTTGCTTGGAGTAGGCGGCGCATATCCTCACGCCGAACCTTGAAACCGCGGCCAGCCACGCAGGCGATCACATCGTAGTCCTTGCCCTACTCGTCCCGGAGTGTGCGGAGCCGTTGCACGCGTGCGACCTTGTCCCGCGCCGTCCCGTCATCTTCCGTCAGTTTTGCCTCAATCACCGCCGCCGGTGTGAACTCGTCGGGAATAATGAAGTCGGGTGCTTGGTCGAACCCTGGTACACGTTCGGCCCGCTTGGTCTCCCGAAAGCTAACCCCTGCCGCGGTCAGGACGTTCCTGATTGCGACCTCCACAACCTCTCCGACAAGCTCGCTTACAGAGTCGCGGTGTGTTGCAAATGGTCGCCCGAGGAATCGCTCGTAGAGGAGAACGGGATATGGTGCCCCGAGTTCGGACATGGATCGTAAGCTGCGCAGTCCCTCTGCAGTATCCGCCTTGTCCAGCCTATGGACTACGCCCGGAGGCATAGACGGCGTACCCTGTGCCAGCAGCCGCACGCCGACGTCAACCATGGCGCGGACCCGCTTCGCGGTGACCCCCTCGCCTTCGTCCATCGGGGCCAACGGTGCAAGGCGAACTTTTCGGTCGATGGACCGCGCTGCTCCCTGGTCCACTTCTACGCCCGCCACCTCGGTAGTGACGTAGGCCCACTCAGGTGGCGACAGCCCGAGGATGCACCGAAAGACCGTGAAGGCGATCCGAGCCTCATGGAGGGCCGTGAGAACATTTTCGGCTGTGACTACTTTAAAGGCGTCAGTGCAGCGCTTGAGGACCTCGTAACCCTTCTCGAATACTGGGTATTCAATGAAGTCGTCGCCCTTGGGTACTTCGAGGAAGGTTGACCTAAGCTCGTCGAATACCTCATCGACTAGCGGGTCCCAAGGGACGTTTGGATCACGGTAATTTGTCTCAAAACGTAGCGGCACCGCGGGACCTCGTGGGGGAGTCGGGAGCGGTAAGCAGGATGCGGGAGGATCTGGGGCGAGCTCCCCCGGCCGGCATCCGCCCCAGGAGCGCTTCGGCGTCGGCAATCTGCCTGACCGCCAGCGCGAAGCGGTCCAGCTTTTTAGAGATTTTAACGCCTCGGTCCCAGCCCTCCCGTAGGTTCCAGACGGCCATGCGGGTCAGGTGGCCTAGCATAATGCAGCGGGTGTCGCCGCCCCCTGCCTTACAGCCTGCCTGGGCGAGTTGGGCCAGATCGCTGAGAAGTATCGCCTCGAGTCCCTCGGCGGAGGTGAACAGCCAGCGCCGGGGCATGCGACCGCGGCTGCGGCACACGAACACCGTGTCGACAATCGAGGATGAAGTGCCGTGGATGTGGATGGAGCCGCCCATCTCGGCCGGGCATGGCAGCGAGGCAGAGCACACCAGTCCAGCATCGAGTATGGCAACACCCGCGGCGAAGTACGCCTCCGCCCTGTTATGGTGGTACGTGAAAACCAGCGGCGCGCCAGGCCTTAGCGCCTCAGCCATGCGGGAAAAAACGCGGCTGAGACCTTCTGTGAAGTGTTCGAGTCCTCGGCCCCTTGTCACGTTGCCTGTAAGCTCTCCCGCGGCCCGAGTCGAGGGACGGTCAAACCCTTCCGCTCCCCCGCCGGCCAGGCGACGCAGCCACACGTAACAGAAATCCATCAGCTCCGCGTACTGCACGTTGCCGAAATACGGCGGATCGGTGAAAACGGCATCGAGGCTCGCAGCCGCGAGTTTTTCCGTGGCCGCGTCGGCGCAGCGAAGGCTAACGTTACGGCGCCGGCCGTCGGCCAGGCTCTCGCCGATCCACTCGCCCTTGATCGGAATTTGAATGCTACCCGTGCCGTTGCCGCGCACCTCGAATGGGGCTTCGCAGTAGCGTTTTGCCTTGGCATACTTGTCTATGATGTTTGCCCACCCGCCGGATCCAATGCTTACGCCGCGGGCATCGGAGATGCCAAGCAGGTTGGATTCGCATTCGACGAGCCCCACAGGAAAGCCGTGCACCGAGAAGATATCGAGCGACTTTAGCGCCCAAGTGTCGTACCTGCAGAGCATGTTCTGGTAGCGCAGCAGGTCCGAAAGGTTGGTGGCTAAGGCTCGGCGGAGACGCTCATCCCCGACTTCACGTACCAGCCGGCAGCTTGTTTCCAACCCCAGGAGTTGCCGGTCGTTGAACATCTGGCGGTAATGGCTGTAGCCCCATCGGTGCAGGCGGTCAGTTTCGTCGCCGGCCGGAATCTCGTCGTCCGGAACAAACTGCGCCTTCACGCGTGCCCACCGCTCTGTGGCCACGGCAACGCGGGCCCTGTCTTTTGCGTCCGGCTTCTTGAAAAAGCGCCCGTTGTGGTGAGCCTTCCGGGGAGGGTTGTGATACTCGATGGCGAACATTCGGTGGCGAGGGGATCCGTCTTCCGAGGAGGGGTAGCGGTTCGCGCGGCCACAGTGCGGACAAGCGCAGCGGTTGCGGCTCGCCGGGCCCTGAAGCTTCAGCGTAGCTTTACAGCCGCGGCACGAACCGGGTTTCTCTCGGTCAGTGACTTCGTTTAGATCTCCGCACTCAGGGCAGACAAGCACGTTCTTGGGGTGGCGCGAATCTTCGGCTATGAGATAGCCAGGGAACAGGTCAACGGCCTTGCCGCAGGAACGGCAGTCAATTACCTTGACCCACAGGAAATATTTGACCGGGACATCGGCGTCGCCGTAGAGCGGGCAGTCCGTCACGTATAGCCCGCCAACTTCAGCGCGGAGAGCTGTAAGCATGCGGCGAGCTTCTTCTTCGTATGTCTGGACATTGAGATGTTCGATTTCCTCGCGGACGATCCAAACCGCCATAGGATTTATGTCGAAGCCGAACACATCGCAGCCGAGGCGATTGGCCTCGATGAGAGGCGAGCCGCCGCCCATGAAGGGGTCGGCGATCTTGCGGCCGGGGAACCCGTTAGCCCTGTAGTAGAGATCGGCGACCGGGTCGCTGCCGAACTCCGCAAGCGCCAGGGCTCGGAACAGGGTACCGGGGCGACGCGCGAACCACTTGTGCACCGCGATAATGGGCCGATAGTTCTGCTGGATTTGCTTTTCCCGCAGGGCAAGCTTGGCGACGAACGGTACGTCGAAGCTGGCTTCAATTGTCATAGCGTCAGACCGTCTCAGGTGCCCGCGCGCGGTCGCGGGCTGATCTGCTGCCCCTTAGCGGGCCGACGGTCCCGGTTGCGTACTCTACCAGAGGTCACCGCTGTACGGCACGCTCGGCCTGAGGGCCTGAGGGCGGGAAAGACTGTGCGGGTAGCGATTCGTGGTGGGCCCGTGCTCAATAGAAATGCTGATCTGTTTTTTAAGTCACCGCGCACCAGGCCCCATCTCCTGGCCTCGTTTGCGACCCTGTAACCCCTACGCCGTGACGTTGACCGGTGCACGGGGATCGGCCCCGGACGCAGGCAAGCCCCGGGCCTGTCGCGATCCATGGCCGGGCGCGGCGCGGTGTGGCCAGCATGGACCCACCGGCGAAATTCCCCGCGGGCTCCGGCAGAGCAAGAAGGGTGGGCGAACGGATTCAACGGGAACATCCGACATCAGTTCCGAGGACCGGTCGGGGGGGATTCGACGGGCCTATGGGGCCGGGATTTCCATTTTCACTGAGGTAAGGTATCTCACGCGCTCGGCGAGACCGTTACCAATTCCACGCCTTTTTTTCGTAATTAAACGCGTTTACTTGAACTTGTACTGCCCCTCCCGGAAGAGGCGGTTGCAGAGATTGCAGAGGTAGAGGTACTGCGACGTTCTTGAATGATAGCCCTTGAAGGAAGGGAAGTCTTTCGCTTCAATCCGCCGCTTCATTTCAAGCGCCACTCCGTGGGTTGAAGCCTTGTGCAGGTTTTGGGAATAGCCATCGTCGAAGCTGAATACCGATCCGCACAAGATGCATTCGCCGAGGTCAAGCCTGATCAGCAGCCGCAGCATCTTCTCTTTGTCGGGCTGGAACGTGCGAGAGCCGAGAACCTCAGCGCAGCCAGCCCTCTTCTTAATCTGGATGAGTCCCGCTCCTAGATTCGATGCCAACCCGATTTGCGTAACGGTGAAGCGCTCGTGACAGACGAGGTACACCTTGTGGGCGAACAGGGAGTAGCCGAGCGCTTGGCCGACCTTCTTACCGAAGTGGTAAGTCTTCGGCTTCACCTCCACGCCGACGACGATGTAGCGGTTGCTGAATCTCTCGCGGTACGACCTCACGCCAACCACATCAACTTGGCCCACGTCCTCGCTGCCCTTTCTGCATCCAATCCACTGGCAGCCGAAGTGATGTTTCAAGAATGTTTCGATGCGTGGATAGAGCAATGATTCTTTCATAGTGGCCTCTCGCTCTTCTTGAAGCCAGGGTTTCCTTTTCACCATCCTCGGGCACGAAATTAGACGCTCCCCTGGTTCGGTTGCCGCGAGGTTCCGCACCAAAGGGGGGCGGGCCACTCCGTTGCCGACCCCGCCGCCTGACCACAAAGCCAGCGCTTCTGGCGGAGGCGCGGCGGCAGGGCGGAGGGAGGGGACATCGAAGATTTGAGATCTCGGACTGGATTCCCGCTTGCGCGGGAATGACGTGAAGGGGAGGCGGGAAGGGGAACGGGGCCGGAAGGCGACGGGCAATAGGCCACAGGCAATAGGCAACAGGCCACGGACAAAAGGGCACAGGCAATGGGGCACAGGCAACAGGTTACAGATAACAGGGAGCAGGCAGCAGGGGACGGGAGTAAAAGCTCAGAGTTCAGCGTTGGGAGTTAAGAGCCGAAACGCAAAGGCGCAACACGGAGGGCGCGGAGGCTGCGCGGAGACCGGCGAAGCATTACAGCATGTAACATACAGAGCACAGAGAGAAGAAAAAGGGAAGAAACGCAACTCGACCGCCTGCGACGGGTTAGGCGAACTCCCCGCTGAAAACAAAGCACTTCCCCACGCCATATCCCGTCGCCCTCCGACGGGTTTTCCCAGGCCCGGAATGGCGCGAATGGCCCCGTCGCTTTCACCTGCGGCTCGGCGTGAGGGTACGGGCGGAACAGAGACAACCGTTTCACGCAAAGACGCAAAGGCGCAAAGTCGGCCGGCGCTACCCTTCGACTCGCCTCGGCGGGCTCAGGGCCGTGGGACGGCAACCGGCGCAGGCTGTGCCACGCGGAGGACCGCCGCGCCTTCGATGGCGTCGTTTTTCAGGGCGTTCAAGGCGCGATTGGCTTCGGCCAGGGGAAAGATCTGGACGCGCGTTTGGATGGGGATTTCCGCCGCGACGGCCAGGAAGTCCTCGCCATCCCGCCGCGTATTGTTGGCCACGCTGAGAATCCTTCGCTCGCCCCAGAGCAGGTCGTAGGAGAAACTTGGGATCGGGCTCATGTGAATGCCGCCAAGCACCAGCGTGCCGCCCTTGCACAGGGCGGCGAGCGCGGCCGGAACGATCTCGCCGGCGGGAGCGAAGACGATGGCAGCATCGAGCTTTTCGGGCGGCGCGTCGAACGTTCCCCCCGCCCACTCCGCGCCCAGCTCGCGCGCCAGGCGCTGGTGCCGTTCGTCGCGCGTCGAAGCGTATACCTTCACGTTCCAGTGCCGCGCCACCTGTATCGCGACGTGCGCCGCAGCGCCAAACCCGTAGAAGCCCAGGCGGCCGCCCGGCCCGATTCCGGAGAGCCGCAAGGAGCGAAAACCGATGATCCCGGCGCAGAGCAGCGGCGCCGCTTGCTCGTCGGCGAAGGCTCGAGGAATCGGATAGACGAACTCCTCCGGCGCGACGATCAGCTCGGCGTAGCCGCCGTCCACCGTATAGCCGGTGAAGGAAGGGTTGTCGCAGAGATTTTCCGCGCCGATCTGGCAATAACGGCACGTGCCGTCGGCATGGTGCAGCCACGCGATTCCCACGCGGTCACCCGGAAGAAAGCGCCGCGCGTCTTCTCCCAATCGCTCCACCACGCCAACCACCTGATGGCCGGGAATCACCGGCGACTTCTTCGGCGGCAGATCGCCTTCGACGACGTGCAGATCGGTGCGGCACACGCCGCAGCAGTGGACTCGCACCAATACCTCGCCCTTCGCCGGGCTCGGCGGCTCGATTTCGGCGCATTCGAGCGGATGGGTCTCAATGGGCGCGGCGGCCCGCAGCAGGCACGCTTTCATGCGCTTCCTCCTGGAAGCTATTTCAAAACTTCCCGCCGGGTCCCTTCAGGGGCTATTGACTACTGCAAGAGAAATGTCCCACGAGGCAGGCGGGGAAAGCAGATTCCTCGCTGCGCTCGGAATGACCAAGTAGGACATTTCTTCTGCAAGGATCAATAAAGCCCCGTTTTTGGGCCGCTTTTACGGCACGGCTAAAGCCGTGCCCTCCAAGGACTGAGGTTTTGAAATAGCTTCTATTCTCCCGCTTCGCGCGACCGCCGGCTCGTGGCGCGCTCGACGATTTCTCCGGCTTCGCGAAGAAGGGATTCGAGATGCGCTTCCCCCAGAAAACTCTCCGCGTAGATTTTGCAGATAGGTTCGGTTCCCGACGGCCGGACGGCGAACCAGCCGCTCTTGGCCACCACCTTCAGCCCGCCGATGCTCGCGCCGTTCCCCGGCGCGCGGGTCAGAATCGCCAGGATAGGCTCGCCTGCCAGTTGGCTGGCCGCGACGGCGTCTTCCTTCACCTGGCCCAGCGCCTGATTCTGTTCGGGAGTCGCTTGGAGATCGAGCCGGCGGTAGCAGGGCATCCCAAAGCGGGTGGCGAGCTGCTCGAATCGCTTGCCCGGGTCCGCACCCGTTTTCGCCGTGATTTCCGCGGCGAGCAAATCCATCACGATGCCGTCCTTGTCGGTGGTCCAAACCCGCCCGTCCTTCTGGAGGAAGCTCGCTCCCGCGCTCTCCTCCCCGCCGAAGCACAGGCTGCCATCGTAGAGGCCGGGAGCAAACCATTTGAATCCGACGGGGACTTCGCACAGCCGGCGTTTCCGCGCTTCCACGACGCGATCGATCATGCTGCTGCTCACCAGGGTTTTTCCGATGGCCGATTCGGCCCGCCACGCCGGGCGCCGCTCGAGCAGGTAGTCGACCGCCACCGCCAGGAAATGATTGGGATTCATCAGCCCCGAAGACGGGGTGACGATTCCGTGCCGGTCCGCATCCGGGTCGTTGCCGAAGGCCACGTCGAAGCGGTCTTTGAGGCCAACGAGCCCCGCCATCGCGTAGGGACTCGAACAATCCATGCGGATCTTGCCGTCGTGATCCAAAGTCATGAAACCGAAAGCGGGGTCGAGCCGCGCATTCACCACTTCTACGCGCAAGCCGTAGCGGGCGTTGATGGGCTCCCAATACCCGAGCGAGGCGCCTCCGAGGGGATCGGCGCCCAAGCGCAGCCGTGCGCCGCGTATCGCTTCCAGATCGATGGCCTCCGCGAGGTCGCGCACGTATGGCGCGACGAAATCGTATTCGCGCACCGTCGCCGCGGCGACGCCGCGCCACTCCGCCCGTTTCACGCCGCGGTTCCCCGCGGCCAGCAGCTCATTCGCCCGCCGCTCGATTCGGCTCGTCACTTGGGTATCGGCCGGCCCGCCATGGGGCGGGTTGTACTTGATTCCTCCGTCGGCTGGTGGATTGTGCGATGGGCTGATGACGATGCCATCGGCCCGGCCATCGGCTCCAGCGAGGTTGTGAGCCAAGATGGCGCGGGAGACGGCAGGAATGGGCGTGAAGCCGCCGTCCGGCTGGATGCGCGTTTCGGCGCCATTGGCGGCCAGGACTTCGAGCGCGGTACGTTCGGCGGGGGCGGAGAGGGCGTGGGTGTCCTTACCCAGGAAAAGCGGCCCGTCGATGCCCTCGCTGCGGCGGTAGTCGCAGATGGCTTGGGCGATGGCGAGGATGTGCGACTCGGTGAACGTGCCGTTGCTCGGCGTGCCTCGGTGCCCGCTGGTTCCAAAGCGGACCCGCTCCCGCGGGTCGGAGGGATCGGGCCGCCGCTCGTGGTATTCGCGCTCGAGCCGCGCGACGTCGACGAGCGCGTCGGCGGGGGCGGGCTTTCCGGCCAGGGGATGAATCGCCACAACTCCTCCTCGTTCGCTCCTGGAGCGATTCTACCCCCTTCGCGGCAGCCCCACCGCGACCTTGCGCCACGCGCCCGTCGGCCTCGAAATGCGCACAGCCATGAGTGGCTGTGCTACTAAACCGTCCAGACCCGCAGAGGGTCGAAAGCCCAGTCCCCAGGCGCATCCCGTCCCGAAGTTTCGGGATACGGGACGGGATTCGGGACGGCGGAAGGATGGGGCCCCGACCAAAAGAATCGGGGTAGGCACCCGAACGACAAGCGGGATTCCACGATCCCCTCGGTTTTCATGAACTTTTGGGGGCCGAAGGCCCTGGGGAACACTCTCGATGTGTGCATTCCTCGCGTTCGCTTAAAGAAGCACAGGCCTGTGCTACGGGTATCGGTAGCAGAGCCTCCCGCGTCGTGTCCTCTGCGTCTCTCGGCCCGCCGCGGGCGGGTGGGGCTCCGCCGGCCGGCTCTTAACCCTCAACTGTCGAATCTGAATGGATAACGGGAGGCGCACGGACCGTGCCGCTTTCTGGCCCGGCGAGGTGACGGACGGCACAGCCAAGAGTGGCTGTGCTACAGGGCTGTTGGCGAAGCGCGGCCGCGATCCCGTGCCGCGCTGAAGGCCGCGGCGTTTAAACCTTAACGACTTGGTGCGTTGGACGGCTTCGGCGCGGGCTGCGAGGTGGTAACGGGGCACAGGCGAGAATGCCTGTGCTACTTTAGAGCGACGGGCGAAGCCGTCCGTGAGCCAAGCGCGTGCGCAAACGTAGCGCCAAAACACAAGCCGTCCCTCAGCCCGGGGAATCCGCGAAACGCGGCGAAATCCAGCCGGGGACGCCGCTGCTTTGGGGCCCGCGGCCGCACAATCAGGGAGTCAATTTTTCCGTATTCAGCCGCCACGCCACGCGCGTGCGACTGGAGTTCTACGACCGCGCCGAGGATGGCTTTCCCGCGCGCGTCATCGACCTCGATCCCGCCCGCCATCGCACCGGCGACGTCTGGCACGTGTGGGTGGAAGGGGTGCCCGAAGGCCAGCTCTACGCTTTCCGCGTCGAAGGGCCTTACTATCCCGCGTGCGGCCACCGGTTCAACCCCTCGAAGCTCCTGCTCGACCCGCTCGCTCGCGCGATCACCGGAATCGAGCACTGGGATTTCGAGAAGGCGCGCGGCTACGACCCCTCGGCCCCTTTGCCGGACGACGCTCGCTCGGCGGAAAACGACGCCGCGGCCATGCCGAAATGCGTCTACACGCACGAGCCCTTCGACTGGTCGAGCGATGGCCGGCCCGGCCATTCCGCCTCCGATACCGTCATCTACGAAACGCACGTGCGCGGCGCCACCATCCACCCCTCCGCCGGCGTGGCGCATCCCGGCACCTATCGCGGCCTCGTCGAGCTCATTCCCTATTTCCAGTCGCTGGGCGTGACGACGATCGAGCTGATGCCCGTTCAAGAATTCAGCGAGGAGGAGCTGGCGCGGGCGAACCCAGTGACCGGCGAACCGCTGCGCAACTATTGGGGCTACAACCCCGTCGCTTTCATCGCGCCGAAAGGGTCGTACGCGGCCGGCGGCGCCCGCGGGGAGCAGAAGAAGGAATTCCAAGAGATGGTCGCCGCGTTCCATCGCGCCGGTCTCGAGGTGATCCTCGATATCGTTCTCAACCATACGGCGGAGGGCAACCAGCTCGGCCCCACGCTTTCCCTCCGCGGCTTGGACAATGCCATCTATTACATGCTCGACGAATCCCGGCGCAGCCGTTACCTCGATTTCACCGGCGTCGGCAATACCCTCAACGCCAACCACCCGGTCGTTCGCGAATTCTTGCGCACCGTTCTCCGGTACTGGGTGGTCGAAATGAAGGTGGATGGGTTCCGGTTCGATCTGGCTTCGGTGCTCGGCCGGGGCCGCGACGGCTGTTTGCTAGCCGACCCGCCGCTGCTGGAATCGATTGCCGAAGACCCCTTCCTGCGCGACGCGAAGCTGATTGCCGAGGCCTGGGATGCCGGCGGCGCGTATCAAGTAGGGAATTTCTCCGAGCATCGGTGGGCCGAATGGAATGGGCGCTTTCGGGACGACGTTCGCCGCTTCTGGCTGGGGCGGCCGCCGGGCGCGGGCCCATTCGCCAGCCGGCTCGCCGGAAGTTCCGATCTCTACCAGTCTTCGGGGAAGACCCCGGCCGCCAGCATCAATTTCATCACCGCCCACGACGGCTTCACCCTGAACGATCTGGTCAGCTACTCGCGCAAGCATAACGAGGCGAACGGGGAAGACAACCAGGACGGCTTCGACTACAACGACAGCGACAATTGCGGCGTCGAAGGTCCGAGCGACGATCCCGGCGTCGAATCGCTTCGCCGCCGCCTGATCAAGAATCTTCTGCTCACCCTCTTCGTTTCCCGCGGCGTGCCGATGCTGCTGGGCGGAGACGAATTCCGCCGCACCCAGTTGGGCAATAACAACGCCTACTGCCAAGACAACGAAATCAGTTGGTACGACTGGCGGCTCCTCGAGCGGCACCGGGAAATCCATCGGTTCACCCGCGGCATGATCGCGTTCCGCCGCGCCCATCCGGTTCTTCGTCGCGAGGCGTTTTATACCGACGCCGAGATCCGCTGGTTCCATCCGGGCGGCGGAACGCCGGACTGGCAGAATCCCGCCGAGCGCGCCTTGGGCTGCCTGGTTGTCGGAGGCGGCGAGGCCGACGTCGTTCTCCTCTTCAATTCCGGCTCCGAGTCGGCCTCGTTCGCGCTGCCCGCCGCCCCCGGCGGAGGAGCGTGGCATCTGGCCGCCGATACCTTTCGCGAGGCTCCGCACGATCTTTACGAGCCGGAGCGGGAGCCGCTCTTGGAAAATCCAAGCCTCTACAGACTCGGCCCGCGCGCGAGCGCGATCTTGCTCTCACGGCGCTAGGGTTGGTGAACCTCATGGACTCGACCGTTTCACCCGTTCTCCACTTCCCCAGTCTCCCCGAGCGGATTCGCGGGCTCGATCGCATCGCCTACAACCTGTGGTGGACCTGGCACCGTCAGGCCCGCGACCTGTTCCGCGCGATGGACCTTCGCGCCTGGCGGGAAAGCCAGGGGAATCCCATCCGCATGCTCGCGACGCTGCCCGCCGAGGTGCTGGAGGGCGCTTCGCGCGATTCCGCGTTCCTCGATCTCTACGACTCCGTGTTCGATCATTTCGACGCCAACGTCGCTTCGCGCACCGGCTGGTTCTGTTCCCAGTGGCCCGCCGCGGCGGGCTCCCGCCTCGCCTATTTCTCCGCCGAGTACGCCTTCCACGCCTCGCTGCCCCTCTACGCCGGCGGGCTGGGAGTTCTGGCCGGGGACTACGTCAAGGAGCTGAGCGATCTGGCGGTTCCGGCCGTTGCGGTCGGGTTGATCTATTCGCGTGGTTACGTCACGCAAAAGCTCGGCGACGACGGCCGCCAGGAAACTGAGGAGCTAACGCTCGATCGCGCCTACGATCCCCTCTCGAGCGTCGCCGGTCCGAGCGGCGGCCCGCTCGTCGTCGAGGTGCCGCTCTTCGATCCGCCGGTGCACGTCGCGGTTTGGCGCGCCGACGCTGGCCGCGTCCCCGTCTATCTCCTCGATACCGACCTCGAAGCCAACCAGCCCGAAGACCGCGCCATCGCGCATCATCTCTACGCCACGAGTCCCGAGCAGCGGCTACGCCAGGAAATCGTGTTGGGGATGGGCGGCATGCGCGTGCTGAAGGCGCTGGGCATCCACCCCGCCGCCGTGCACATCAACGAAGGCCACCCCGCCCTGGCCTTGCTGGATTGGATCTGCCAGGGGACCGAGCAGGGACTCAGTTTCGACGAGGCGATGGCGCGCGTCCACGCCGGCTCGATCTTCACCACCCACACGCCGCTCCCCGCGGGAACCGACGTTTTCCCCTTCCCCCTGATCGAGAAGTACTTCGGTCCGCTTTACGCCCGGATGCAACGGGACTGCCGCCGGCTGCTGGAATTCGGCGCGAATCCCGAAGATCCCGCCGCCGGCTTCAATACCACGGTTTTCGCGCTGCGGCTGGCGGGACGATCGAACGCCGTCAGCCGCCGTCACGGCGAAGTGGCGCGCAAGATGTGGGCGGGACTCTGGCCCGAAAAGAAGGTGGAGGAAATTCCCATTGTCGCGATCACCAACGGTGTCCATTTGGACACTTGGATCGATCCCGTGGGGCTCCAGCCCCTGCTCGACCGCCGCCTCGGGCCCGGCTGGCGCGACGAGCAGGACCGGGCGGGAATCTGGAAACCGGTAGAGGAGATTCCCGACCAGGACATTTGGCGCATCCATCTCCATCTGAAGGCGGCCCTCTTCGACGAAATCAACGAGCGCGCCCGGCGACGCTGGCAGCGCGACCACGTCCGGGGCGAAAGCGTGGTGGCCTTCGGCGCTTTGCTCGATCCCCAGATCTTCACCATTGGGTTCGCGCGCCGCTTCGCCGCTTACAAGCGGCCCGATCTCGTCTTGACGAATCTCGACCGGCTCAAGCGGCTCCTGCTGGATTCCTGGCATCCGGTGCAGCTGATCTTCGCGGGCAAGGCGCATCCCTCCGACCTCGAAGGCCAGCGGGTGATCGAGAGAGTGTTTCGCCTGGCTCAGGAAAGCGAGATGGGCGGCCGTATCGCCTTCGTCGAGGATTACGATCAGGAACTGGCCCTGCGAATCGTTCGCGGAGTGGACCTGTGGCTGAACAACCCGCTGCCGCCGCTCGAAGCCAGCGGCACGAGCGGGATGAAAGCCGCAATCAACGGAGTGCCGAATCTTTCCATTCTCGACGGCTGGTGGATCGAAGGGTACAACGGGAAGAACGGCTGGGCATTCGGCGCCGAGGCCCCCGAGGGCGACCGCACGGCGGCCGATGCGGAGGCGCTCTACGAACGGATCGAGAAGGAGATCGTTCCGCTCTTTTATCGTCGCTCCGACGACGCGATTCCCCACGACTACGTCCGGGTGATGAAAGCCTCGATCGAGAGCGTGGCGCCGGCGTTCAGCACGCGGCGCATGGCGAAGCAATACGCGACGGAAATCTACGCTTCCGCGCTCGCCCCCGAGCGCGCCCAGGGAACGAGCTAGCGCGCGGCGAGTTCGCAGGGGCACGCTGTCGGCCGCGGCGGATGCTCCTACCGTCCTGCCGGTAGGAAAGAGACTTGCGCCGGGCTCCAGGGCCGCCGGGTTTGACAACAGGAGGTACGTCCATGCCAAGTCACTCTGGCGAATCCGATTCGGCTCCGGCGTCGCCGGAGAACATTCCACCCGGAGAACTGGAAAAGCTGAACGCCTACTGGCGCGCAGCCAACTATCTCTCCGTCGGCCAGATCTATCTCCGCGCGAACCCGCTCTTGCGCGAGCCGCTAAGGCCCGAGCACATCAAGTCGCGCCTGCTCGGGCACTGGGGCACCACCCCCGGCCTGAACTTCGTGTACGTCCATCTCAACCGCATGATCCGGCGGCACGACTGGAACGCGATTTTCATCGCCGGACCGGGTCATGGCGGTCCGGGGCTGGTGGCCAACACCTACCTCGAAGGCGTTTACAGCGAGGTCTATCCCGCGGTTTCGCGAGACGAACGCGGCCTCGCGCTTTTGTGCAAGCAGTTCTCCTTTCCCGGCGGGGTTCCGAGCCACGCCGCTCCGGAAACCCCGGGCTCGATTCACGAGGGCGGGGAATTGGGCTACTCGATCGCGCACGCCTATGGAGCCGTCTTCGACAACCCCGATCTGCTGGCCTGCTGCGTGGTGGGTGACGGCGAAGCCGAGACGGGTCCGCTGGCCACAAGCTGGCATTCCAACAAGTTCTTGAATCCCGCGCGCGACGGCGCCGTTTTGCTCGTGCTCCATCTCAACGGCTATAAGATCGACAACCCCACCGTACTCGGCCGCATGACCGACGAGGAATTGAGCCATCTCTTCACGGGCGTCGGTTATCGCCCCGTTTTTATCGAGGGCCACGACCCTCTGCCCATGCACCGGGAAATGGCTGCGGCGCTTGAAGCGACTCTCGGGGAAATTCGCGCCATCCAGCGCGAGGCGCGCACCCAAGGCTTCTCGGCCCGGCCCATCTGGCCCATGATCGTTCTCCGCACGCCCAAGGGCTGGACGGGGCCAAAACAGGTCGACGGGCGCCCGGTGGAGGGCACTTGGCGCGCCCATCAGGTTCCCATTCCCGAAGCCGCCTCGAATCCCGAGCACCTGAGACTCCTCGAGGAATGGATGAAAAGCTACCGGCCGGAAGAGCTGTTCGATGCGAACGGCGCGCTGCGGGCCGAGCTGGCCGCCCTCGCTCCCGAAGGCCAGCGCCGCATGGGCGCGAATCCTCACGCCAACGGCGGCCTCCTCTTGCGGGATCTGCGGATGCCCGACTTCCGCGACTACGCCGTGCCCGTCCCGCGGCCCGGCGCCACCGCCGGCGAAGCCACGCGCGTTCTCGGCCGCTTCCTGCGCGACGTGATGAAGCTCAATCCCGCCACGTTCCGCGTGTTCGGTCCCGATGAAACCACCTCCAACCGCTTGGACGCCCTCTACGAAGTCACCGGGAAGATGTCCACCGGCCCTTTCGTTTCCACCGACGAGCGGCTTTCGCCCGAGGGACGCGTCCTGGAGGTCTTGAGCGAGCATCTTTGCGAAGGCTGGCTCGAGGGTTATCTGCTCACCGGCCGGCACGGCTTCTTCTCCTGCTACGAGGCCTTCATCCACATCGTCGACTCGATGTTCAATCAGCACGCGAAGTGGCTGAAGGTGAGCCGGCAGATCCCCTGGCGCCGCCCCATCGCCTCGCTCAACTACCTGCTCACTTCGCACGTGTGGCGCCAGGACCACAACGGCTTTTCCCACCAGGACCCCGGCTTCATCGATCATGTGGTGAACAAGAAAGCGGACGTCGTGCGCGTCTACCTCCCTCCCGACGCCAACACCCTGCTCTCCGTCACCGATCACTGTCTCCGCTCCCGGAATTACGTCAACGTGATCGTGGCGGGCAAGCAGCCGGAACTCGAGTGGCTGCCGATGGAAGCGGCCATCCGGCATTGCACCGCGGGGATCGGGATCTGGGACTGGGCTTCGAACGACGAAGGAGCCGAGCCCGACGCGGTGATGGCTTGCGCGGGAGACGTTCCCACGCTCGAGACCCTCGCGGCCGTCGATCTGCTGCGGCGGCATTTCCCCGATGTGAAGCTCCGCGTGGTCAACGTCGTGGACCTGATGACCCTCCAGCCGAGTTCCGAGCATCCGCACGGCCTCGCCGACGCCGATTTCGATTCGCTCTTCACCGTGGACCGGCCTGTCATCTTCGCCTACCACGGCTATCCCTGGCTCATCCATCGCCTCACCTATCGCCGCGCCAATCACCCCAACCTGCACGTGCGCGGCTACAAAGAGGAGGGCACCACCACCACCCCGTTCGATATGACGGTGCTCAACCAGCTCGATCGCTTCCATTTGGCCTCCGACGTGGTCGATCGCGTTCCGCGCCTCGATCGCGTGGGAGGCCATTTCAAGCAGTTCGTTCGCGATCGGCTGACAGAGCATCGCCAATACATCGCCGAGCACGGAGACGACATGCCGGAAATCCGCGGTTGGACGTGGCCGTACTGAGGTATGAGAATCCTGGTTCTCAATTCGGGCTCGAGCAGCCAGAAAAGCTGCTTGTACCAACTCGCCGCGCCCCTGCCCGCCGATCCTCCTCCGCCGCTATGGGAAGCCCGGCTGGAGTGGGGAGGGGAGGAGGAAGCGGCGGAGCTGCGCGTCCGAAACCAGCACGGGGCCAGCCGGCGCGAGCGGCTACCGCACCGCTCGCGGGCCGCGGCTCTCGAGCGCCTGCTGGGCTGCCTCTCGGAGGGCTCGGCGGCGGCCGTTGGTTCGCCCGCGGAAATCGACGCGGTGGGACATCGCATCGTGCATGGCGGCCGCGAGTTCCGCGAGGCCACCCGCGTCACTCCCGAAGTCATTCGCACGATCGCCAAGCTTTCGGAAATCGCGCCGCTGCACAATCGCGCGGAAGTGGGCGGGATTCGCTCGATCGAACGGCTCTTTGGCCCGATTCCGCAAGTTGCCGTCTTCGATACCGCGTTCCACCGCACCCTGGCGCCGGAAGCCGCCGCCTACGCCGGTCCCCACGCCTGGCTCAAAGATGGCATCGAGCGGTACGGCTTCCACGGCATCAATCACCGCTATTGCGCCGAGCGCGCCGCGCGTCTGCTCCGCCGCGAGCCCGCCTCGCTTCGCCTCATCTCCTGTCATTTAGGCAACGGCTGCTCGCTCGCCGCCATCTCCGGCGGGCGAAGCGTGGACACCACGATGGGCTTCACCCCGCTCGACGGCCTGGTCATGGGCAGCCGCTCCGGCTCGGTCGATCCCGGCATCCTGATCCACCTGGTTCGGACGCGCGGCCTCGGCGCCGACGACCTCGACCGCGTTCTCAACCGGGAATCGGGCTTGTTGGGTCTCTCCGGCGTTTCGAGCGATATGCGTCAAGTGCTCGCAGCGAAAGAAGCAGGGAATCCGCGCGCCGGCTTGGCGTTCGATGTCTTCGTGCACCGCCTGCGCGGCTTGCTGGGCGCCATGCTGGCTTCGCTGGGCGGGCTGGATGTCGTCGTCTTCACGGCCGGGATCGGCGAAAACGTGCCGGAGATCCGCGCGGCGGCTTGCGCGCCTTTCGGCTTCCTCGGTTTGCAGCTGGATTCGGGGAAGAACGATGCCAACCTGGTGGAAACCGATCTTGCCGCGCAAGATTCCACCGTGCGCGTGCTCGTGATTCCCGCGCAGGAGGATTGGGCCATCGCCTGCGAATGCTGGCGGCTGCTTGGGAAATAAGTGATCCGGGTGCCTGCCTCGCCCGTCTCCCGGCTCCCCGTCTGAAACCTCAAAGATCACATCTGCGATACATCCGCGGCCCTTTGTGGCGCGGGCCCGATGAAGGGAATCGGGGCGGGCGTCTCGCCCGCAGTCTTTCCCCTTACCCTTTTCGCCGCACTCGTCACCCGTGTATCGCGGCTCGCGGGCCCGTGCCGCCCGCCAACTTCCCTGCTTACCAGCGGAGCTGGAAAGGCAAAACGGCGAGCCAGATTCGGGAGGGGATCATTCGCGGCGATTGGGAAAAAGTGGATATCAAGCCGTGGCAGCGCCCTCTTCCCGTCGCACGCCGCTCCTGGGTGGGCGCCGACGGAAGTCTATTCCTAATTCAACCGGTAATTAGTTTCCGAAGGGTCTGTGGAAGAGCCGGGGCACGTTCCCCGGTCGCGACCAGGACGCCGGCGCGCTTCGCCACGAACCACGACGACGCAGAGGATGCGCGTGGTCACTACGCGATTTCCGAATTCCAGAAACAATCCGCGCGCTGCAACGAGGTCCTGCTTGATTGCGCTACCGCCCCACGTGCACCCGTTGATGGTCACGACCTGCGCCCGCCCGCCGTGCCGGTCGAACCAGCCGCCCGAAACTTCGTAGAAGCCGTTACCGAGCGCGCGAATGGCGTAGACGGAATTCCTGGTCTGCACCAGAACCGCGTCGCCCGGAACCAGCTCGCTCTTACGGACTGCCACGAGCCGGTCGGCATCCCGGATGCGGTCGTCGAGGGTGGGAAGCGCGAAGCTCATATTTCCTTAGACGCGCCTGGCGTCCTCTCGGGTAGCCCGGTTCGGCGCCGGCAACTTCCTGCACGGCGGCTCTCCGGGTCCCGTGCGTGTCAGCCTAGTGTCGCCGAAGTGCCCGCCGATTTCCAGTACCGGTATCGCATGGAGGTTCGGCGGCGAGAACGGGCCCTTGACCCGTGACCCGTGGTTCGTGGCCCGTGACCCGTGGTTCGTGACCCGTGACCCGTTGCCGGTGCCCGTCGCCCGTGAACCGTGATCCGTGAGCCATGAGCCACCGCGCATCCACTTGCTCCATCGTCTTCGAAGTTTTCGAGGAACTCAAAGATTCCCTGGGATTCCCGGCTCATGGCCCTGACCGGCTGCGGAAGATGCCGGTTCGGAGCCGTTCAGGATGGTAATAGTGGGCCGGGCCGGAGCGACAGTCCCCGAGGCCCACCCTTGCGAACTGCGCAAGGGTGGGGCACCCAAACAGCGCCCGGGGATTTCGACGCCGACGACCGGCTTCATGGGATGTTCCCAACGCGATTGCGGCCTTCGACCCTGTGCGATGTCTATGCGGCGAGAGAGAGAAAAGCGCACAGCCAGGAATGGCTGTGCTACCAAAGGCGCGCAGACCCGGCACCGGTAGCACGGGCTCCCGGGCCGTCGGGACTTGCCTGTGCAGTGCTTATGAGGCGAGGGAAAGAAAAGCGCACAGCCAAGAGTGGCTGTGCTACATCCGCACGATTGCTTCGGGGCTCGCGAGATATGCGGGTTAAAGCTGCGCAAGGCGCAGCTCGATTTCCCGGAGCATGAAGACGTCTTCCTTGTTGTAAAGCAGGAGGTCGTCGAGGCATCGCTTCTCGCCCGTGCGGACGAATTCGCGCCACATCTCCATCGCCCAGGCCCCGTCGCGGCCGGGGAGCTTACGGGACAAACCCAATCTTTGCTCCACTTTTTTCTGACCGCCGTAGAGCCCGCGCTTCCAGCATTCCGGCACGAGATCCGTGTGAGGGAACTCGCGGTCGAGGGTGATCCCCAGCTGAGCGGCGATCACGGGGAAATCGAATCCCACCCGGCCCTTGAGGCAGTCGGGCAGGGAGCGGCCATTGAAAGTGACCAGGCGGTCCACGCCGCGGAGGGCGTCGAGGAGCGCGGCGCGCGACACATCCTTGTCCACCAGTTGGACGAGCGAATCCGACTCCGGCCCGATGGCGCGAATCCCGAGGACGGTGATCTGGTGATTGCGGTAGTCGCGGAAGAACCGGTCGTCCGTGGGCGGGAATGCGCCCACGTAGTTCGTCTCGATGTCCAAGTACGCGGTGAGACTGTGGCCTGAGGTCATGAGTTCGGAAGTCTAATGTAGACGGCGCGTGGCTTCAAGACCCGCCAGGGGACACGAGGCAGGAGGCACGAGGCAGGAGGCAAGAGGCGCGAATGGGTGGGCGGCGGAGTATCGAGCGAGGCGAGTGACTTGAAACAGCTTCTCGCTGAATCGGGAATCGATGCCCCGGCGTAGGCTTCACGCGGGGAAAGCCGTCCCGCGGCGCGTCAGATGAACAGGCTGGTGCGCGACTTCAGGGCATCGGCCAGGCAGCTCGCGACGCCGCCGCATTCGAGGCCGCCCACGAGTTCGGAGTCGTGGATTCCCATCACGTCTCGCGACATCTCGCAGGCGATCATGCGCACGCCCAGCTCCCGAGCGAGGGCGATCATCTCTTCGAGCGAGCTGACGTTCTTCTGCTTCATCATGCTTCGCAGCATCTTCGCGCCCACGCCAAAATAGTTCATCTTCGATACGGGCAGGCTCTCGCTCGATCCCGGGGACATGACGGTCATCATCTGTTGGAAAAGGGTCTTTCCCGAGAGCTGCTTGCCCTTCTTCAGCACGCTCAATCCCCAAAACGTGAAGAACATGCTGACTTGTTCGCCCATCGCCGCGGCGCCGGTGGCGATCACGAAGGCCGCGAGCACGCGGTCGAGATCGCCCGAGAATATGACGAGCGTAACCCTGTCCTCCGGCGCCTGGCCTTCGACTTGCGCCAGCCGCTTCTCGAGTTCCCGGGTTTTCTCCTCGAGCGCCTGTAGCCGCTCCGCATCTCGCGCGAAACTCGTTTCCGCACCCGTATCCATGGGGTTGCCTCCTTACGCCGTCCGCTTCACGTAGTGAACGTAGACGTTGCCGCCTTCCGCCGGCTCCGTCTCCTGGCCAACCAGCTCCACGTTCTTTGCCACCTTGGACCAGCCCTGAAAGTCCGCTACCGAGCCGCGATCCGAGGCCACGACCTTGAGCACCTGCCCGATCTCGATCCTCGCGATTTCCCGGCGCGCGTTGACCAACGGCATGGGGCAATTGAGGCCGCGGGCGTCGAGCAGCTTGTCGAAGGCCTGGCTCATAGTTGTCCTCCGCTGGCGGCGGCGTAGGCTTGCGCGAGGGCGCACGCGTTCTTGCCCAATTCCAGCGTCGCGGCATCTTCCTCGTTGGGAGCGAGCAAGCCCGCGTTGACGCGCTTGATCTCCACATACTCGGGAACGAACGCGGGCAGGCTCTCGATCAGGTAGCGCACGAAGCCCTCTTCGTTCAGGCGCTCGAGCGCCACGAGGCCGTCATTCCGCTGCTTCAAATCTTCCAGGGAGGCGGCGAAGCGGCCCGATTCATCGGCCTCGTCCAGCCCGCTGAAGTGGCCCGGGAGCACGGCGATGCGGTCGGGGAGTTCGAGTAGCTTCCGCAGCGATCGCGCGTGCAAGCGCGCCCACGCCTCGGCCTTCCCGCCCAAGTCGGGCCGGGAAATGGACCGCAGGAAGATGCTGTCGCCGGAGAAGAGAAAACGATCGTCGAGCCGAAAGGCGACCATGCCGAGCGTATGGCCGGGGACGTGGAGCGCTTCGAGTTGGCGCCGGCCGAGGGGAAACCTCTGGCCGTCGCGAAGGAACTCGTAAGGTATGGTCGCCGGAAGCACATCGATCGGATGCATGCCGTCGTAAGGATGCAAGTAGTAGGAGGCGCCCGTAGCGGAGGCCAGCGCGCGTCCGCCACTGATGTGGTCGGCGTGGCCGTGGGTATCGATCACCATCTCGATGGTGAACCCTTTGGCGCGAGCCAGCTCCAGGTAAGGATGGAGGTGGCGGAGGGCGTCGATGACGATGGCTCTCCCGTCGCCGGACGCCACATAGCTCAGGCAGCCGCGCGCGGGCCGGCTCACCTGATAGATCGCCAGGCCGGGCTCTTCGACGACAGGCCGCGCCGCGTAATGGTCGCCCCAGGCTTTCATCCCTCCCTCGAGGCTGGCGCCGGCGAATCCAAGCCGGCGCAGCGCTTCGGCGACGAAGAGCGAGGTATCTCCCTTGGCGCAGACAACGAGAATGGGCAGGTCGGCGGGCAGCGTGGGTGCGAGGTCGCGTTCGGCATAGGCGACGATCGAATCCATCATGTCGTCTTGGCCGCCTAGCTCGAGGATTTCGAAATAGGGAACGTTGACGCTGGGGACGGGGCTGCGGCCTTCGATTCGAAACCGGCTGAATTCCTCGCGGTTGCGCACGTCGAGCACGAAGAATTCGCCGCGGCGTTCCAGGCGCTCGAGCAAATCCCACGCGCTCCAGAGTTCAACCTCCGGATGGCCGGCCATTCCGGGCTCCGCCTTCCCCCTGGCGGGTTATTCCGGCTGCGGAACGATGCGCAGATAGGGCCGGGGCGCTTTCCAGCCGCCGGGATACCGTTTCCGCGCTTCTTCGTCCGAGACGTTGCCGCCGATAATAACGTCTTCGCCCTGCTTCCAGTTCACCGGGGTGGAGACCTGGTGCTTCGCGGTGAGTTGGATGGAGTCGAGCACGCGAAGCAACTCGTCGAAATTGCGGCCGGTGGACATGGGATAGCTCAGCATCAGCTTGATCTTCTTGTCGGGGCCAATCACGAACACGGTGCGCACGGTGGCGTTCGTGGCCGCCGTTCGGCCATCGCAGGAGCCGCCGGCATCGGCCGGCAGCATGTCGTACAGTTTCGCCACCTTCAGCTCGGGATCGCCAATCATCGGGTAGTTCACCCGGTGGCCCTGGGTTTCCTCGATATCCGCCAGCCACTTCGTGTGGCTGCTGACCGGGTCGACGCTCAAGCCGATGATCTTGCAATTCCGCTTCTCGAATTCCGGCTGAAGTCCCGCCATGTAGCCCAACTCCGTGGTGCACACGGGGGTGAAGTCCTTGGGATGCGAGAACAGGATCGCCCAGCCGTCGCCGATCCATTCGTGGAACTGGATGGTGCCTTGGGAAGTCTCGGCGGTGAAATTGGGAGCTTCGTCGTTGATGCGCATGAGGCGCTTCTCCTATAGGGTCTGGCGGCCCGAGGGCCGGGACTCCGGCGTTGCGAACTACACGATTCCGAGTCGAGCACAGCGCGAGAAAAAGGGAGTGTTGGAATCGAAAGACGGCCCACGCATCATACGCGACTTCGGCTGAATCCTGCAACTTCCCCGCGCTTCCTGCGCTTCCCCGCGCGCTCAGGTAGCGGCCTGCTTTGGCGGCAGCACAGCGGGGGCGAGCCGCACGTGGCGCGGGCATTCCTGCCCGCGCGCTTTTGGGATCTGCTTGACCCGCCACGGCGGGGTAAGACGGTGGCCTGACACGAGACCAGAGTGCTCACACAGATCAACGGCCTCCCGGCGAACCCTCGAACGAGGCGAGTGGCGATCTCGCTTGAGGCTCACCTCAGACCTTTGACCACGACGAGCGTGGAAACGCTGCGCTCGTAGGAATACGCGTAGGATTTCGCGCCCTTGGCGAGGGAGATTTCCCGGATCTTGTAGACGCCGGCACGGTCGGCTGGCGCGATGGTGCGGACCGGGGTACGGCGGCCGGTCGAGAGGTTCACGCGCACAACTTGCGCGGGAACCTCCGAGTTCCCGAAGCAATAGACGGAGCGGCCATCGGAGGTCCAGCGGATGACCACGTCGTCCGGTCCCAGCCCGGGAACGGGGCGAGCGGGTCCGCCGGCAACCGGGTAAATAGCAAATGCCCCGGCGGCGCCTTGCACGAGAATTTCGCTGCCATCAGGCGAGGGAAGGCCGTGGGCCGTGCCTTCGGGAGTGACGGGCCGAGGCGGGCTGCCGGCGATCTCCTGCACGTAGCAGCGCGTGGGGCGGCCGGCGGCGTTGCCACAGGCGAGAATGCGCTTGCCATCGGGAAAGAATCGAGCGGAATCGTAATTTTCGATTTCGCCGCGATCGAGCGCGCGCTTCTCCCCCGCTCCGGTGGGATAGAGCACGAGCTGGGCGGGCGGCCCCGGGACGATCGAAAGCGCCCATTGACCGTCGGGCGAAAGCCCCATCGCGTCGCCATCCCCCAGCCGCACGACAGGCGAGCCATCGGTCTTGCGGAGCAGAAGGGCATAGTTATTTCCCACGATGGCGTCGTCATCGGTGAAAAGGAGTTCCTCGCCGTCCGCGGAAAGGCAGGGGGCATTCGATTGGTCGAGCCAGTTGAGGCCCCGCTCGGCGGCGGCTCCGGGCGCGAGAGCCGCCACATGATACGTGTCGGCGGCGTTGTTAACCAACAGGTTGCCCTGCGCATCCGCATCTTCCAGATAGAGCGCTTGGCCCGTGGCGAGCAAGGTGCTGACCTTGCCGCCAAGGGTGACGGCACGAAGGAGATAATCCGCCGAGCCCAGGCCCACGGCGCCGAAATAGATCGTGCTGCCGTCCTTCGCCCACGCGAGACCTTCCAGGCCTTCGTAGCCCGCGGTCAGCACGCGCCGATGGCCTGCGAGGTCCACCAGGTCCACCGAGCCGCGATCGTCGTAGCGAAAGGGATGATCGAAGAAGGCGATCTGGTCGCCGCGCGGCGAGAAACGCAGATCGCTCACGTAGCCCGCGGTTTGGAACAGCACCTTGCCGACGGGATACTCCAGCCGGCTCTCGCCATTCACTTCGCGAACGATCGCGAGACCCGAACCGTCGGGCGTCCAGTCGGCAGCCTGAACGTTCTCGAGAATTTCGCGCGGCGCGCCTCCGCCGAGATCCATCCGCGCGAGCGTGCCGAAAAAAATGGCGTGCTCCACGAAGCGGGCTCCGGTGAGCACGGCCAACTCGCCTCGGGAAGAGATCGAAAGCAGCTCGGTGTCGGGAAGGCCAAGCGGCTGCGGCGCGGGATAATCCGCCCGGTGAATGAACAACTCGGGGACGTTCCCTTCGGCTGCCGCGGCGTAGACGACGGTCTCGCCGTCCGGGGCGAAGCGGGCGTTGAAAACGACCTCGGGCTTGAAATTGATGTGCGTGAAGCTTGGGGGACGATATCCGATTTCCCCGCTGCTTGGCAGGCTCGATCGGCCCGCGTAATACGCTCCCGCGGCAACCAGGACAAGCGCCACGGCCACCGCGGCGATGGGAAGGAGCGATTTCCGCGAAGGGGGTTTCGCGCCGGCGAGGGCCGCGGCGGCGGTGGTGGTGGATGCGCCGGAAAGCGATTCGAGATCGAAGGCGAGATCGCGCGCGGATTGGAACCGTTCGCCGGGATTTTTTTCCAGACAGTGCCGGACGATGCGCTCGACCCCGGGCGGTATCTTCGCGCCTTCGCCTGCAAGCTCCGGCGGGTCCTCTTTCAGGATCGCGGCCATCGTGTCGGCGGAGGAATCCTTCTCGAACGCGCGCCGGCCCGAGAGCATCTCGTAGAGGATCGCGCCTAATCCGAAGATGTCCGATCGCGCGTCGGCAGGCTTGCCACGCACCTGCTCGGGGGACATGTAGCCCGCGGTGCCCAGCACGACGCCCGGCTCGGTCGCTCCTCCGGCGGTGAGCGTGGCGGCTTGGGTCTGGCTTGGGGCCGGGGCCTCCGGGCCGGTGAGTTTGGCCAAGCCGAAATCGAGTATCTTCACGCGGCCGTCGGCCGTGAGGAAGATGTTCGCGGGCTTCAAATCGCGGTGGGTGATGCCCTTCTCGTGGGCGGCGGCGACGCCGCAGGCGGCTTGGACCGCAATCTCCACGGCTTTGCGCACGGGCAGCGGGCCCACTTTGAGGCGCTCGCGCAAGGTTTCGCCTTCGAGCAGTTCGGTGACGAGGAAGGGTGCGCCAGCTTCGGTGCCGATATCGTAGACGGCGAGGATGTTGGGGTGATTGAGGGCGGCGACGGCGCGCGCTTCCTGCTCGAATCGGCGCAGGCGCTCGGGATCGGAGGCGAAGGAAGCGGGCAAGACCTTGATGGCGACGTCGCGGCCGAGCCGGGTATCGCGCGCGCGATAGACTTCGCCCATACCGCCCGCGCCCAGCGGCGCGAGAACTTCGTAAGATCCAAGTCTGGTACCCGGAGCTAGCACCTGATCCCTCGCTTCGCTCGGGATTTCGCCTGGCGGCTCGGACGCCGCCAAACCGGCTCAACTTCACCCATTCCACCGGCGCCCAGCGGCGCTGCGATTTCATAAAGCCCGAGCTTGGTCCCGGTCGAAAGAGTCTGTGTGGCAACTGGCATTTCCACAGTTTGTATTTTTCATAGATTCGCGCAAGTCGTTTGCGGACAACGCACGAAATTTGCGCCAGGGCTGTGGAATTCGCACCTTTTCGCGTTGCCACACAGATTCGAAAGGGTCATTTCACGCCTTTCACTAGGTACAGCACGGATAGCGCACGGTCGTACGAATACGCATAGGCCTTGCCATCCGGCGTGATTCTCAGCGGCTCAACGGCGCTCAATCCCGCTGGATCCGACGGAGCCAACGTCCTCAGGAGCTGCCGTTTCCCGGTCGCGAGGTCCAACCGATACAGTTCAGCGTACGTTTTCTCGTCTTGATAAAGGTATGCGGAACGTCCATCCGCCGTCCAGTTGGCCCAAATATCTTGGGGCATGAAACCGGGGACGGGCTGCGGATTCCCGCCCGCTACCGGATAGAACCAACCCTTGGCGCTCAAATCGCGGGCAAACATGAGCTTCCCGTCGGGGGAAACCAAATCGGATTCCACGGAATCAGCCTTGACCAGGATGGCTGGCGTCACGGCGCGGGCCGCGCCGCCGTCAATCCCCTCGACGTACATGCGCCACTCGCGGCCGTCGTTCCCGGCAAAATAGAACTCCTTTCCATCTGGCATCCAGCCGAGCGACGTGAATTCCTTAATCCCGCCTGCCTGCACCTCCCGGGCTTGTCCTGCGCCCGTGGGCAAAATGTCAAATCGGGAGAATGGGAAATTGCTCGCCAAGAACCACTTCCCGTCTGGGGAAAGTTCAGGCTCGTTTTCCCGCCCCAGCTCGGCCGGGGCTGACCCATCTGTCTTGCGCAAATAGGCCTCGTACACCCCGCTGCGCTCCGCGGCCCCTGCTTCTTCAAATACGACACGGGAGCCATCGGGCGAAAGATCCGTGACGATAGTGGAGTCGAGCCAGGACAGGTCACGTTCCTTGGCATCCTTTGGGCCGCGGAACCGCAAGTCAGTCGTCCACGACTCCTTGGAGAGGAGCACGTCCCCACGCCGAGAAACGTCCCATAGCCGCACGATTCCTGGCAGGCGAAGAAGAACTCGTTCTTTGCCCGAAAGGTCGAGGGCGTGGATGGCGTTGGCCCAAGCCTCACGGCGCGTGGCGCAAAACCACACTTCCTTCCCACCGGGGGGCCAGGCGACTCCCTCCACGCTCGGGAAGACGGCTGAACGCGCAACCAGCTTGCCCGCGCGATTCAAGACCACCACGCGTCCGACGTCGCTACCGGGCTGGAGGTCGGCAAAGGCCACCATCTCGCCGTTGGGCGACACGCGCAGGAAGGCGAGCCAGCCAATGCCCTGATAAATAACCCTTCCTAGCGGGAATTCGACGCGAAACTTTCCGCCGACCTCGCGGATCGCAGCTATTTGACCGTTCGGAGCCCAGTCCGCGGCCGCCGCGTTGTCGGCAATCTCACGGGGCGACCCGCCGGAGACGGGGACTGTGGCCAGGGTGCCCTCGCACAGCGACACGAACAATTCCTTGCAACCCAGCGAAACGGCCATCTCTCCCGAGGAAACGTCGAACAATCCCGAACCGGTGAGATTTAGAGCCCGCGATTCAGGGCTGCTGGGATTTGTCGAATAAACCTGGACGGGCTCGCCTCTCCAACTGGCGCCGTAATAGACAGTCTGTCCGTCGGGTGCGAACCGCGCCCCGTAAATCATTCCGCGGTCGAAAGTCAACTGCTGAAAAGTGGGCTGAAAAGTTGGTTGCGCGACCTCCTCCGCGTTACGGCCCAGATAGTACGCGCCCGCACACGCCGCAATGAGAAGACCGAGGGTGCCTAGCCCGGCAAAGAGCAGCGGGCGCCTTTGGCGCTCGGGCGATAGGCCGGCAACAAACGTGGCGGGACTCGTGGTCGAAGCCCCCGAGAGGGATTCCAGATGGAACGCGAGATCGCGCGCGGATTGGAACCGTTCGGCGGGGTTCTTCTCGAGACAGTGTCTTACGATGCGATCGACGCCGGGCGGTATCTTCGTTCCTTCCCCTGCAAGTTCCGGCGGGTCCTCTTTCAATATCGCGGCCATCGTATCGGCGGAGGAGTCTTTCTCAAACGCGCGCCGGCCCGAGAGCATCTCGTAGAGGATCGCGCCCAGCGCGAAGATGTCCGATCGCGCGTCGGCGGGCTTGCCGCGCACCTGCTCGGGAGACATGTAGCCCGCGGTGCCCAACACGACGCCCGGCTCGGTCGCTCCTCCGGCGGTGAGCGTGGCGGCTTGGGTCTGGCTGGGGGCCGGCGCCTCCGGGCCGGCGAGTTTGGCCAAGCCGAAATCGAGAATCTTCACGCGGCCGTCGGCGGTGAGGAAGATGTTCGCGGGCTTCAAATCGCGGTGGGTGATGCCCTTCTCGTGGGCGGCGGCAACGCCGCGAGCTGTTTGGACGGCAACCTCGACGGCTTTGCGCACGGGCAGCGGCCCCTCTTTGAGGCGCTCGCGCAAGGTTTCGCCTTCGAGCAGTTCGGTGACGAGAAAGGGTGCGCCGGCTTCGGTGCCGATATCGTAGACGGCGAGGATGTTGGGGTGATTGAGGGCCGCGACGGCGCGCGCTTCCTGCTCGAATCGGCGCAGGCGCTCGGGATCGGAGGCGAAGGAAGCGGGCAAGACCTTGATGGCGACGTCGCGGCCGAGCCGGGTATCGCGCGCGCGATAGACTTCGCCCATACCGCCCGCGCCCAGCGGCGCGAGAACTTCGTAAGATCCAAGTCTGGTACCCGGAGCTAGCACCTGATCCCTCGCTTCGCTCGGGATTTCGCCTGGCGGCTCGGACGCCGCCAAACCGGCTCAACTTCACCCATACCGCCCGCGCCAATCGCGCCAACGATCTCATACGGTCCGAGCTTTGCGCCAGCGTTCAGCATGAGATCCCTCGTCCGGCCCGGCGGACTCGGGATTTCGCCTGGCGGCTCGGACGCCGCCGAAGCGGCTCAACTTCACCCATTCCACCGGCGCCAATCGCGCCAACGATCTCGTACGGTCCGAGTTTCGTGCCTGTATTCAGCATTGCTTTGCTTTCACCCAGCCACCCGTCACTTGCCACTAGAAGCTATTGCAGAACCTCCCGGGAAATCCTTCAGGGGCTGAAGCCCCTTCATTTTGGCCACTTTTTTGTCGGAGCTGAAGCTCCGACCACCGAAATCGGGGGTATTGCAATGGCTTCTAGCCACTGCCTTCATTGCTTCTTCAGCAGCGCCGGCCAGTTAACGACGAGAGTCAGCGGCTGCGAGGCCTGCGCTTGCTTTTGGTTCACGACCACGAATTTCTTGCCGCCGGCGCTCACGTCGTACGGCCATCCGGGACCAACGAGCGTATTCGTTTGGAATAAAGCCCCAACGCGTCCGATGATCAACCGGGAACCGGCTTCCGTGATGCTGGCGGACATGATCTTGCCGTCCGCCGACTGGTAGAAAATCTCCTTGCCGCTGCGCGACCATTCCGGCCAGTCGCCCCCGGCCGACGAAACCTGCCACCTACCGCTTCCGTGCGGGAACGGCTGCACGTAGACCTGGGGTTGGCCCGATTCGGTGGAGAGATACGCCAGCCATTTTCCGTCGGGAGAAAGGTTCGGCTGAGAAACGGAGAAGTGGCTTTGCACGACGGAAAACGGCTTCCGGTCGCCAAAGTTGGGAAGCGCCCAGATCTCGACGTGTGACGCCGGCCCCGGGGCCCTTCGCTCGAACACCAAGTAGCGGCCGTCGGCCGACCAAACGGGATCGTACTCGTCGGCGTCGTCCACGAGCAGAGGGTTAGTTTTCCCGCTGCCGTCGGCCAACTTCTGATAGAGATTGAAGTGCGTGCCTCGGCCCGATTCGAAAACAATCGTCTTGCCGTCGGGAGACCATGCCGGACTGAGGTCGTTTTGCGAAAAGGTGAGGCGGGTGCTGACGCCGCGGGAAAGATCGAAAACCCAGATGTTGTTCCCCCCGGCGCCACCGACGCCGACCGCCAATTGGGTTCCGTCGGGCGAGAGGCGCGGCGTGTAATAGGCGCCCATCGTCCCCATTTGCCCGGTCTGTTTGCCGCTCCGGTCAAACCACAAGAGCTCGGAATTGCCCCCGCCGGCGCTGCCTCTTTGAAATACGAGCGTGCCGGTAGCCGAAACGGCGAGCATGGCATGGAAAATGAGGAAGTTGTCCACGACGTTTTGAGCAAGCGGAAGGGCGTCGCCCTCCAGGCGCAGTTGGCTCACCTTGAAGCGCTGGGCCATCAGCGTACCCTGCCGAATAAAAAGCAGGTATCCCGGCGGAGCGTAAAGCGCGTTGGAGGCTCCTCGCAGCAAGAGCCTTGGCGGGCCACCATCCAGCGAGGTGACGAAGGTCGCCGACTCTCCCGGGGCGTCCGAGTGATCGTAAAACAGGAAGTGCTTGCCGTCGGGAAGAAACTGCGGCCAGCGATTGCTGCCGGTATTTATCGACTTATCGACCACCCGAGTGGGCGTGCCTCCCGACGCTGGCACGCGATATACCGTGGAAGCCAGGTCGGGCGTGAAGAGGATCGTTCCGCCCTCGTTCCAGGCGCCCCCGCGGCCGTTGGGTGCGGCGCACAAGGCGAGCGGCGGACCACCCGAAGCGTTGATCCGATATAGCTTGCCGTCCGCAAAAAATCCCAAGGAGTGGCCATCACCCGACCAGAAAGGATAGGTGGCGTCATCGGTCCCGGCCAGCGGGAGTGCGGCCGGAGAATCGAGCGGCTGCACCCAGAGCCGTTGTTTGCCGTCCGAACCCACGGCCGAAAAAGCCAGTTCGCGGCCGCCCGGCGAGAGCGTAGGCGGCCCGATACTGTTCCCGCTGAGCAAGAACGATTGCCCCGCAGGCGGCAGAATCTGAGAAACGATGGCCCCCGCCGGCGCCCGCACGCCGGTCTCATAGCGGAAGGCGAAAAATGCCGCGACCGCCGCGAGAAGCCCCGCTAGGGCCCAAGGCAAGGCCTGCAACCACCGCCGGCTCCCCCGTGCAGGTCTCAACGCCGCGCTTTCCGCCAGGGTGGCGGGTGCAGCGGATTCCGCGCCGCCCGGGAGGGAATCTTCAATCGCGATGCGCGCTTCACCGATGTCGCGGAGGCGCTGCTTCGCATCCTTGTTCAGACAGCGTGCCAGAAGGTTCCGAATCGCAACGGGTGTGGTTTCGGGCAGCGAAGACCAATCGGGCTCGGCGCGCACCACGGCAGCCAGGATGTCGGTGATGGTTTCGCCCTCGAAAGCCGGCTTGCCAGAGAGCATTTCGTACAGCACGCAGCCAAAAGCCCAAATATCCGCGCGGCGATCCACCGGCTTGCCCTTGGCTTGCTCGGGCGACATGTAAGCCGCGGTGCCGAGGATGATCCCGGCTTGTGTGGCCAAATGGCTGAGCGTGGGCGAGGTCGAGGGATCGGCGGCGGCCGTTTCACCGGCAAGCGCCTTCGCCAGGCCGAAATCCAGGATCTTCACCGTGCCTTCGGGAGTGATTTTGATGTTCGCGGGCTTGAGGTCTCGATGGACGATGCCGCGCTCGTGGGCGTATTCGAGGCCTTCGGCAATCTGTTTGGCGATCGGCAGCGCCTCGTCGGTCGGAATTGCTTTGGCGATTGTAGGGGCAGGCCTTGTGCCTGCCCTTGTCTCTTGAGCTGGGGCGACCACAAGGGTCGCCCCTACACCGGAGATTCTCTCCGCCAGCGTGTGGCCTTCGACCAACTCCATAACAAGCGCGCGGGCAGGAATGCCCGCGCCACCGTTATCCTCAAAGCCATAGATCGAAGCGATGTTGGGATGATTAAGAGAGGCCAGGACTTTGGCTTCGCGCTCGAAGCGCGCCATGCGCTCGGCGTCGCTCGCGAACGCTTCGGGAAGAACTTTCAGCGCGACTTCGCGGCCGAGCTTCGTATCCCGCGCGCGGTAGACCTCTCCCATCCCGCCCGCGCCAATCGCGCCGAGGACCTCGTAGACACCTAGACGTGCGCCCGCGGAGAGTGACACTGTGGCGCGCATTATACAACGGACGCTCCTTCCATTTTCGACGCGGCTGCTGGCGGAGTTTTATCGCTACCGGCTGGCGGTGGGGATCTACTGGGCGAACCTCTTCCTGCTCGGCTTACCCTTGTACGCGAGTTGGGGCGTGGCGACACGCAGGAATCTGGTCAAAGACGATATTCCGGGGGACGTGCCGGCGGCGGTTTGCCGGCGCATCCAGATCGCGCAAGGGCTCTACGCGCTGGGTCCGCTGGTTTCGATCTTCGATGCGCGAGTTAGCATCCGCTTCATCGCGCTCGTTCAACTCAACTACGCCGGCGCCCCGCGCCTTTGGCGGCGCCGCCGTCGCGCGTGGGACGCGCGGGCTTGGGTTTGGGCAGGCGAGTGAAGCGGAGATCGCGGCCGGTCTTCATCTTCGTGGCATAGACGATCTGGCCGGCGTGCGTGGCGAAATGTTCAACGACGCGCTGGATGGCTCGCAGGCGGGTCATGTGGAAACCCTGCACGTCGCACGGCAAGCCAAGGGTGTCTGGGCGCGTGCGCGCGAGGACGCCGCAAGCCTCGTTGACGGTGCCACGAAGCAGCGCGGCGAGGCCGGGGCCGGGCAGCGGCCCCTGCTCGGCAAACTCCTTGTCGCGATGGCGCACGTCGCGCGCGCCGCCTATCCCCGAAACGATCCACTGGCGCACGTTGCCGGCGAGATGCAAGACGAGATTGCCGACGCTATTCGAAGCGGGATTCGGCCGCCACCAGATGTCCTGATCGGAAAGCGCGCGGAGGCAGGCGAGGATGTGAGGAAGGTGTTGGCGCTCGAGGTGCTGGCGCGCTTGCTGTAGGAAGTCGGCCCCGGAATCGTAGCGCTTCGCACTTGCCATAGCTTGCCTCGCCGCGCTCAGGCACGTTCACGCGCATGATAGCACTGGTTTAGCGAGCTTGCTCAGAGTCCCTTAGCGGCGAACGGCGCGGGCTTCCTCGCGCGACTCGGCGAGCCGGCTCTGGCGATGGTCGCGCGCGGCGCCGACGAAGGCGCGGAACAGCGGATGAGGCTCGAGCGGCTTGGACTTGAATTCGGGATGGAACTGGCAGCCGAGGAACCAGGGATGGCCGGGCACTTCGACGACTTCGACGTAGAGGGAATCGGGTGTGCGGCCGCTGATGCGCAGGCCGGCGGCGGTAAGCGCGGGCTCGTATTCCCGGTTGAATTCGTAGCGATGGCGGTGGCGCTCGTGGATTTCGAAAGCGCCGTAGGCGCGGTTTGCGAAGGAGCCTGGCTCGAGCCGGCAAGGCCAGCTCCCCAGGCGCATCGTGCCGCCCATCTCCTCGATGCCGATCAGTTCTCGCAGCTTGAAAATGACCCGGTGCGGGGTGTGGGGATCGAATTCGGTGGAGTGCGCGCCGTCGAGGCCGGCGACGTTGCGGGCGAACTCGATCACGGCGCACTGCATGCCCAGGCAGATGCCGAAATAGGGCACCTGGCGCTCGCGCGCGTAGCGGATCGCTTCGATCATGCCGCTGATCCCGCGCTTGCCGAAGCCGCCGGGGACGAGGATGCCGTCCATCGAGGCAAGCCGCTTCTGGGCGGCGGCGGGAGATTCGATCTCCTCGGCTTCCACCCACTCGATGACGGTGCGAAGGTTATGAGCGAAACCGCCGTGGGCGAGGGCTTCCCGTAAGCTCTTGTAGGCGTCTTCGAGCTGAACGTACTTGCCGACCACCCCGATCCGGACCTCGCCCTGGGGATGGCGGATGCGCTCGACCAGATCGATCCAGGGGGCGAGGTTGCGCGGCGGCGCCTCGATCCGGAGCAGGCGGAGGACCTGTTCGTCCAGACCTTCGCGGGCGAAGGAGGCGGGAACTTCGTAGATGGCGTCGACGTCGGGCGCGGAGACGACGCAAGACTCGGCGACGTTGCAAAACAGCGCGATCTTCTTCTTGAGGTCGGCGGGCAAGCGGCGGTCGCTGCGGCAGAGCAGGACGTCGGGCTGGATACCGATGCTCAGCAACTCCTTCACGCTGTGCTGGGTAGGCTTGGTCTTGAGTTCGCCCGCGCTGGGAATGAAGGGCACGAGGGTGACGTGGCAATAGACGGTGTTCTCCGGCCCCAGCTCGAGCCGCATCTGGCGAATGGCTTCGAGGAAGGGAAGCGACTCGATATCGCCGACCGTGCCGCCGATTTCCACGATCACCACGTCGACGCCCTCCGCCACCATGCGGAAGGCCGCCTTGATTTCATCGGTGACGTGGGGAATCACCTGCACGGTCTTGCCGAGATAATCCCCGCGGCGCTCCTTCGCCAAAATGGATTCGTAGATGCGCCCGCTCGTCCAGTTGTTCTCGCGGGTGAGGGCAGCATGGGTGAAGCGTTCGTAGTGGCCGAGATCGAGATCGGTTTCCGCGCCGTCCTCGGTGACATACACCTCGCCGTGCTGATAAGGCGACATGGTGCCGGGATCGACGTTCAGGTAGGGATCGCACTTCTGGAGGGTAACGCGAAGACCGCGACTTTCGAGCAGGCAACCGAGGGAAGAGGCGGCGACGCCCTTTCCTAGCGCGGAAACAACGCCCCCGGTCACAAAAATATATTTGGCCGCCATTCCCCGGATTCCGAATCAACCTCCGCGCCGGTTGCGCCCGCTCGCTTCCTGCTGGGCGACATTTTACCGGAACGCGAGTCGGGGCTCAAGAGCCGATCAGGAACTTTGCCGGTCAGGAACTTCCTCGCTCTTGGGCGGCGAGCCGGGAGAGGACGCGCGACACATCCTCGGGAGTGTCGATGCTGAGCGAATCGAATTCGGTGATGGCGACGCGAATCCGGTAGCCGTTCTCGAGCCAGCGGAGCTGCTCGAGCTGCTCGACGATTTCGAGTTCGCCGGGCGGAAGCGTGGGGAAGTCGAGCAAGGCGTCGCGGCGATAGACGTAGAGGCCGATATGCTTGAAATAGCGCGCGGCCGCCGCGCCGGCGCCATGGCCATCGCGCAGCCAGGGAATCGGCGCGCGGGAGAAATAGAGCGCGTTCGAATCGAAATCCGTCACCACCTTGACCACGTTCGGATCGGCCAGAACGGCCGGCTCGCGAATGGGCGTGACCAGGGTGGCGAGCGCAACCTCGTCGTCCTCGGCCAGCGTTTCGACCGCCAAATCGACGGCCTCGGGCTCGATCAGCGGCTCGTCGCCCTGAACGTTGACGAAGATCGTCCCGCCCTGCCGCGCGGCGACTTCGGCCAAGCGCTCGGTCCCGGAGCGGTGCTCGGCGCGCGTCATCACCGCTTCGCCACCAAACGCGCGAACCGCGGCGGCGACGCGGTCGTCATCGGTGGCGACGAGAACGCGCGCGATCCTCCGGGCGCGCGAGACTTGCTCGACCACCCGCTGGATCATCGGCTTGCCGGCGAGGTCGAGGAGCGGCTTGCCGGGGAAGCGGCTGGAAGCGTAGCGCGCGGGAATGACGGCGATGGCGCGAGCTTGGGCGGACGAATCCATCTATTCGGGTTTGGACTTGGGCTCGGGCCAGCCGGGAATCCAGAACGTGACCCCGCGCTCGTAATTGGCGCTGCCGGTAGCTTGGAGATTCAACTTACCCAAAGGAATGGCTTGCCGCAAGCCGTCGAGGGTAACGAAGTGCAATAGCCAATCCTCTCCCAGCCAATAGCGGCTCGCGAAGACCGTGCTGCCATCGGTCAGCACCAACTCGATCGCAGGCCGAGCGGGCAGGATGCGAGGCGGAGCCTCGCGGGGCTGTGCGGGTTGTATCGCGGGCGTCGCCGGCGCGGGCAACCCCGCGGGAGCGAATACCGGCAAGTGACCCTGGGTGGCCTTGAAGGCGCAGTCCGGGCAATAGCGGATCCACAGACCGAGAGGATAGGGCGCGACGAAGCCGCGAACATTAAGGAAGAGCGGCGGCGCGTACAGGCTCCAAGGCAGGAAATCGGGATCGATCGTTTCGAGGTCAGGATTGAAACAGACCGAACCGGTGTTGTAGAGCACGCTCAGCGGAGAGCAGTAAAGCTTGGCGCCGGGAGGGAGCGTATCCGCGACCGCGGGAGGCTCTCGCACCGGAGCCAGCTCGATGCCGGCCGGCGGACCGGCGGGAGCGCCGTTCCCGATCCTTGCAGCGATCCCAGCCACGATGGGATTCGCGCCGGAAGAGGGAGGAGGCGATTCGGGAATTCCGGGCGCGGGCGGAAGGGTGGGTGGCCGCAGCATCTTGATGGGCTCAGGTCGCACAGGTGGTGCGGAGAGGATAACGGGCGCGCGAGGAAGCTGTGGCGCGGGAGCGGGCATCGGCGCGGGGGGAGAGACCGTAGGTGGAACCGGAGGTTGGGGAACGGGACGCACGACTGGTGGAATGATTGGCAGGCGCGCAACGCCAGGAGCTACGCGCGCGCGCTGCGCGGCCGCCGGTACCGCGGAACACGCCAGCAGCGAGCCGAGCAGGATGGCGGCGCTTTCCGCGCGCGGAAGCGAGGGAAATCTCATGAGCTGTTACGGGTGCGTGGGCGCGGGCCCAGGCGCCGGCTGCTGCGACGGCTCGAGGAAATGCACCCCATTCCGCTCGTTGAGCTTCATCGTCGCCCGCATGTCGAGCTGGGCGACAGGAACGGCCGCGCTCACTCCTGCCGCGGTCACGTAATGCAGCTGCCCGCTGCCGAGCCAATACTTGGTGGCGCGGACGGTAGTTCCGTTGGTGAGGACGAGAGTCACGGGCGCGTCGGAAGCCGGATTCGCCGTCGCGAGAAGAGTGGATGAGGTCGAGCTGGTCGCGAGACCCCACGGTCCAAGGGCGGTCGGTCCCGATAGGGCCGTCGCACCTGCCGCAGGATAGAAAGTACCGAATGTGGCGCCGGCATACGGGCTCAAGCCGCTGGAGAGATAGAAGGGGGAGCCGAACGGCATATCCCAGGAGTTAAAAAGGAACGGCGAGGCGAAGCCCATGTTGTAAAAACCGAACCCGCCATACCCAAAGGGAGAATAGCCGGCATAAGGAAACGACCAGGGTGAGTAGAACAAATTGAAAGTGAGAAAGCTCGAGTAGTCCGCGTAATTGTAGTCGTAACAAGGCGAGAAGAGATCAAGCGGATCGCACCAGAAATTGCTGAAGAACATCGGAGACCCGAAGAACATGGGGTATCCCCAGCCGCCCCAAAATCCGAAATCCCCATAGCCCCAATAGCTTGGACCCGCATACGGGGAATAGGGCCAGGGATAGGAATTCAAAAGCTGCTGGTTGCGCAGCGCGGCGATCGTGGCCAGGCGCGCCTGATAGGCGGAGGGAGTCGTGGGCGTATATGCGGGTCGACGGAAGATCCTGGAAGTAGACAACAGGAAGGGGACCGGAGTCACGGGTCGCGACGCAACCCCAGTGGGGTTGACAGCGGTCGTTGGCGCGGGGCTCGGCGGCTTCGCTGGCACGGCCGAAGGACTTGGCCGCGCTTTCGGCGGCGCTGGCGGTGCACTCGGCAGGGAAGGACCGGCGGCAGTTGTCGGGCGCGGCGCCGGCGCAGGACGCGGCATGGGTGCCGAGCGTGGCATACGGGCAGGGCGCGGCATGGACGGCTGGCGCATGGGAGGCATGCTCATGCGTGGCATGCCCATATTCGGCATTCCCATCGGGCGCTGCTCCATGGGGCTGGAGGGCGGTGGAGGTGGCGGCGGTGCATAACCTCCTCCGCCTCCGCGTCCGCCACGTTGCGCCCAGGCAGGCACGGCAATCAATCCCGCGAGCAGGCCGGCACAAACAAAGAGGCCTCGCCGCTTCAGGAACCTGCGACCCGTATTCTTGGCCATGGCTCCTCCTTCCAGGCTGCGCTGTCTATTGTGGAGCTTTTGGCTTCTTCCCTGCTTGTTTGGACGTCGCCCGGCCAATTTGGGTTCCCAAGCATCGGGGATTACCCCGTAATCTCTAGGGTGATGCCTGAGGAGCTGGCGGCTGACAACCAGCCTCGCCATTCGTTATCATCCCCCAATTGGCAGTGGGGAACAATAGGGTTTTCCCCGACTCGACCGAACCGGCTGCCATGATCCAGGTACGAAGAACCGGCGATTCGGTTTACCGACAGGCCGAGACCCCGGAGCAAGCCAGCCGAGGGGAGATCGCCTCGGGGATTTTGAGCGGGAGACGCCTGACTTCGCTGAGGAGATGCCGATGCCTGAAACATTGATTGCCAGCCCGGCGGCGACGATACCGGCGCCGCATACCGTCCCGGATACCGGAATCCGGCGCAGCTTCCTCGAGGACTTGGCGTTGAAGACGCTGTTCGTCTCGGGCGAGCTGACGCTGCGGGAACTCGGCGAGCGGATGCAGTTGAGCCTGCACGTCGTCGACGAGCTCTTCAACACGATGCGCAAGGAACAGCTCTGCGAAGTGAAGGGGATGGTGGCCGGCATCCACCGCATCGTGACGACGCAGGGCGGGAAGCGGCGGGCGCTCGAGCTGCTCGAGCTGAGTCAGTACACCGGCCCGGCGCCGGTATCCCTGGAAGATTACGTGAGGCTCGTGCGCGCCCAGACGGTGCAGGGGGCCGATATTCACCAAGGCGACATCCGGCGCGCGTTCGCGCATTTGGTGCTCAACGACGAGACGCTCGAGCGCGTCGGCACCGCCGTGGTGTCGGGCACGTCGATTTTCGTCTATGGACCGACCGGGGGAGGCAAGACGTCGATTGCGGAAACGGTCCCCAACATCTATCCCGACTGGGTGTGGATACCCTACGCGGTGGAAGTGGACAGCCAGATCATCGTGTTGTACGACGCCACGACCCACCGCCCGCTCGAGGAGCAGCCTTCCTGGGGCGAGGCGGACACGCGCTGGGTGCGCTGCCGCCGCCCCCGCGTTTTCGTGGGCGGGGAATTGACGCCGGAGATGCTGGACCTGCAATTGAATTCGATCAGCAGGTTCTATACGGCGCCGCTGCAGCTCAAGGCCAACAACGGCGTGCTGATCATCGACGACTTCGGCCGCCAGCGCATTCGGCCCGAGGACCTGCTCAATCGCTGGATCGTCCCGCTCGACCGCCGGGTCGATTTCCTCACGTTGCGCGGCGGGAAAAAATTCGAAGTTCCCTTCGAACTCTTCGTGGTGTTTGCGACGAACCTCAATCCGATGGAGCTGGCCGACGAAGCGTTCATGCGCCGGATCCAGAACAAGATCCGCCTCGGCTACCCGCCCGCGCCGCAATTCAAGGAGATCCTGCGGCGCAACTGCGAGAAGTTTTCGCTCCACTATAGCGACGAGCTGGCCAACTATTTCATCGACTTGCTGGCCGCGCGCTACCATCAGCCGCTGCGGCCTTGCTACCCGCTCGATATCGTGCACCAGATCGTGTGGACCGCGCGCTACGAGGGCCACGAAGGCGTCCTCGACACCGCCTCGATCGATCGCGCCTGCCGCAACTATTTCGTCAGTCCGGAAGACGCCGACAAGGAGCGGGAGTCGTGGGCCAAGGGCGTTCGTTCCTTCTAGTGTTGGGGCGCCGGCTTGCCGAACGGGATCGTGACCGCGGCCGGATAGACCGGAACGAGGGGGATGGCGAGCCGCTGATTCTTCCCTGACGAGATTTCCACCTTGCGCTCGGCATGCTGCTCGTGCGGTCCGAGCAAGCTGAGGTCGTGCTTGCCAGCGGGGAGGGTGAGAGTCAGGGGCGCCGCGCCCACGTACTTGCCGTCGATCCAAACTTCGGATTTCGCCGGGCTGGCGTCGACCGTCAATTGCGCTCCCGTCTTTCCTGCCTGCTTGGCGAACCACTCCCGATTCGCTTTTTCGGTCACGGGTGCAGAGGCGAGGCCCGAAGGATTCGCCAGGGAGATCGAACGGGATGCCCCATTCATGGCCCCATTGATTGCACCACCCAAGCGGGAAACGCTCGATGTGGTCGTGGCGCTGACACCGGCTCCCCCGCCGTATTCTCCCGCTGCCTGGCCAAGGGCAGGCGAAGCCACGGCAAAGAGCGCAACCAAGAGAAGGCTTGCCATTCCCAGAGCCAAGCGGAAGCGGTATTGCGAAGAACGGGGGTGAGCGAGCGTCATGGCGATCACCTTGCCTTTTTGCCTTTCCTGCGAGCGATGTCCGGCGGCCCCGAGGGCTGCGGGATGCCAGTATAGTCTGGCAATCGAGGGGCCAGAGCGCCGAAGGATTGAAAAAGCTCATAGTAAGGAGAGCGAGTTGCAGCAGAGTAGGGCGGGGTAGTGACTTTGGAGGCACCTAGGAGCGAAATCTGTAGCTGATTTCGGCCCGCCGGGCGTTCCGGTCGTGCACAATCGGAGACGCGTCGAAGTGTCCGCCCGGTTCCGGCAACGTGGGCCGGATAGGGAAGCCGGGAAAACGCAGGTGGGTATTTGAAGGTGAGAAATCGTTCGGGCACGAGTGGAGAGTTCCGGGCGCTTCTGCGGCCGGAGCCCCGGTGGCGAAGTGCGGCCGGCGCCGTGGCGGTATTGCTATCGGGCCGAACGCCGGGTTGGGGCGGCTGGATGCGCTTTTTCGATCCGCATCCGATGCGGATGTGGCGGCCCGAGCGAAAGCGCATGGTCGGGACATCCCTGCTAGTTCACTTTTCCGTCTTCTTTTTCATCTTGCGCATGCCCTGGTGGTTGTTGGCGACCCAGACCAACCAGCTCAACCTGCCGCTGATCCGACCCGACTACGAACTGGTTTATGCAGTGCCGCCACACAAAGCGGAGATTCCCTTGCGATCGCGCTCGGCGGCGCACGGAAGCGAGAAGTCGGTCAAGCCCGCGCCGGGCCGCGGGGCGGAGCGGGCGGCGGGAGCGGGACTGAAGAAACCCGCGCCCGCGCCACGATTCACTCTGGTGCTGAAGCCGCCGCACGCCGATAATCACGAGCAGACGATCATTCAAGCCGGCGCGCCGCCCGACTTGCGCATCCGGCATAACGTCCCCCTGCCCAACGTTCTCCTTTCCGGCGTGGCCACACGAAGCGATCCGAAAATGCCGACCACAGCGGCCGCACCCAAGGCCGTGAGGGATCCCTCCTCGAACATTGCGGCGATGAACGTACCCGCTCCGGTCATCCCGGAGATGGCGCTGGCCGTGCAAGTTCCGAGCGACAAACGGCCGCTGCTCGCGAGCCCGGAAGTGGCCCTGCCGATGCCCGCCGCCCAGCAGACTCTCGGATCGATCTACGCGGACGCCAGGAAGGGCGAAGGGGCTGATCAAAGCCGCGGCTTGCTCGTTCTCGGCGCCAATCCCACGCCGCCCGGCAGCGCGATGCGCATGCCCATGGGCAATCGGTATGGGGAATTTTCCGTTGCTCTTCTTGGCGGGGCGTCGGGAGTGCCAAGCGGCCCGGGAGGGCCGGCGATGGGCGGAGGGGGCAAAGCCAGCTCAGGCGCGGCGACGGCTGCGGGCAAGGGAGCCGGGAGCGGGAATGGAGCTGCTGCGGGAGAAATAGGAGGGGGGAACGGGGAATCCGCGCTTACGGCGTCGGGACCGGCGACGAGCGGGGCAAGCGGAGGGGAAGGGATTCTTCCGCCATGGCAGATCAAGGACTTGGTCTATCCCGTAGCGAGGGTCGTGAAGCTTCCGTCGATCAACTTGATCGTTACGGCGCCGCCCGTAGGTGGCGGCGGGCTCAAGGCCTACGGGGTATTGAACTGCTCGACCATCTACACCATCTATCTGTCCATGCCGGGAAAGCCGTGGGTGCTGCAATATTGCCAGAGCCGAGCAACGGCTGCGGCGATGCCCGCCTCGACCGGCGGTCAAGTGCGTTTCGGCCACCAACTTGCCCCTCCTTGGGCGCTCGCTCAGTTCGATTTCCGCAGGCCGCCTATCGCCGCCTACAAGCAGGACCGAACCATCATGCTCCACGGGATCATCCGCAAGGATGGAACGGTGCAAAACCTCAAGGTCTATCAAGGCGTGAGCGCCATCGCCGACGAGGCAGCTCTCACCGCATTTGGCCAGTGGAAATTCCACCCGGCCACGGGGCCGGACGGGAAGCCAGCGGCTGTGGAAATCCTGGTGGGCATTCCCGCCGAGCCGCGCTAGCCGAGGCGTGGCCTGGATTGGCAAGCGTCTTCCCAAGGCCGGCGCCTCGCAGGCTTGGCCGCGGGGAGCGAAGCAATTCAGAGACGGTGCGATGTCCAAAGCGGTACCCCCTGCCACCGGGCCGCGCCTCTGCTAGGGTTTGGGTTCGCCGTATGCGCCGACTGTTTACTAAACCTAAATACCAGTTGCCTTCCTAGCTAAGGGATGATAGTCTCCGCCCGTGTTCTCGGGGGGTGTTCTAGACCCGGCAGCACCTTCGGCCCAGGACGGCAGGCGTGCCCCTGGAGGTGATGGAAACTCCGTGAGCGAAAGCGTCCGCGTCTACTTTTTTGGACTCGACTCCAATCTAGCCAAAACGATCGCCCGCGAGCTTGGTCAGGGCTTCGAGTTCCGCCAGGAGGCGGGCTTGGATCTGCCCAAGAACTCCGAGGAAGCGTGTGGCTGGTGGGATGTCTTGTTGCTCGACTTGACAGAAGTGGGCTGCGACGGGAATTCGGAGGCTGGCCTGGGCCTGATGAAGCAGGTGAACCACCTGTCTTCGCCGCCTCCCCTGGTGGCCATTCTCGATGGCGAGAACCGTCAAGTGGCAATCAAAGCGATCGAACATGGCGCCTTCGATACGATTTCCGGGCCCCCGGACTTGAAAGAACTGGCGGTGGTGCTGCGGCGCGCGTACAAGTACCGTCAAACGGAATGCGAGTTGGCTCGCTTGCGAAGCCAGCAAGCCGCTCCGCGGCAGGTCTGCGACCTGATCGGGGCTTCGCGGCCGATGCAAGAGGTTTTCTCCCTGGCCGAGAAGGTGGCGGGGTACGACATCAACGTCCTCATCACCGGGGAGACGGGAACGGGAAAGGAACTGCTTGCCCAGGGCATCCATCGCATGAGTCCGCGACGCAATGCCCCGTTCGTCGCGTTCAGCTGCGTGAATCTGCCGGAGACGCTGATCGAGGACGAGCTGTTCGGGCACGAACGAGGCGCCTTCACGGGCGCCATAGGGGTGCGCCGGGGCCGGGTGGAAGCGGCAGACGGCGGCACGTTGTTCCTGGACGAGATCGGTGATCTGGGCGTGGGTCTGCAGCCGAAGCTGCTTCGGGTGCTGCAGGAGCGGACGTTCGAGCGGCTCGGCAGCAACCACTCCCAGACGGTGAATATTCGTGTGCTGAGCGCGACGAATCAAGAACTCGCGGTGCTGGTTCGTCAGAACAAGTTTCGTGAGGACCTCTTCTACCGGCTCAACGTCGTCGAAATCCATCTGCCGCCGCTCCGCGAGCGCAAAGACGACATCCAATACCTGGCTCAGCACTTTCTCGAGCGGTTTGCCAAGCAGTTCCACAAGGACGTGCGGCGGTTTTCGCCCTGGGCGCTGCACGCGCTCGAGGAGTATGACTGGCCGGGGAACGTGCGCGAGCTTTCCAATACCGTCGAGCGCGCCGTGGCCCTCGCGCAGGGCAATGCCATCGACGTGTGGCACCTGACCCGCTCGGCGCGCGACGTCTCGCGTGCGGCGGTTCTGGCCCGCACATACGAGGGCGAGGTGCGCGAATTCAAGCGCCGGCTCATTCTTCGCACTCTGCGCGAATGCGGCTGGCGGAAGGCGGAGAGCGCGCGGATGCTCGGCGTGGCCCGAACCTATCTCCACCGCCTCATCAACCAACTCGACATCCGCGAGGAAGAAGCGGGCGAAAGCGAGATGCCCGATTCCGTCCAGCAGCCCCCGCAGCGCCTGGTCTAGACCGACTCTCCCGTAAAAATTGAGCTAGACTCAGCACGCGGGCTTGGCGCTTGCCGCCGCGGAAAGCGATGGTTCCCTCGGCCACCGTGGCACACGGATCGACACCAGCCGCAGATTCCGGCAAGGGTTTCGCCGAGAGCGTGTGCGTGCCGTTCCTGCTCGGCGCGCGCAATGCCGACGGCGGCTGGCCTTACCGGCCGGGGGCGGCGAGCGCGGTCGAGCCGACGGCGTGGTGCCTGCTGGCGCTCGGGAAATTCGATCCGGGAAGCGAAGTCCTCGCGGCGGGAGGCCGCTGGCTCGTGAACGCGCAGAATGCAGACGGCTCGTGGCCGCAGCGGCCGGGGACGCCCCCGGGAAGCTGGGTGACGGCAGTCGCGGGCTTGGCGCTTGTGGCGCTGGGAGGGCCGGAAGCGGCGATCGCGAACGCGGGGCGGCGGCTTGTCCGAAGCGATACGGCCGAAGCGGGCTGGCGCATTCGGCTGGGGCGGCTGCTGCTGCGGAGCAAGAGGGTTGTCGAGCAGGATAGCTCGCTGCGCGGCTGGAGTTGGACGCCGCAGACGACGAGCTGGGTCGAGCCGACGGCCGCCTCGCTCATCTTCCTGCACCATCTTCCCGCCGTTATGGCTCCGGCGGAAGCCGCCACGCGCCGGCGTATGGGTGAGGCACTTTTGTACGACCGCATGTGCCCGGCCGGAGGCTGGAATCTGGGCAATCCGAAGGTCTACGGTGTGGAAGGGATTCCGCAAACCGGGCCAACGGCCTGGGCTTTGCTCGCCCTGCAGGAGCACGCGGACCGGGAGGGGAATCGGCGGAGCCTAGCGTGGCTCGAGGCCAATGCGGGCGCCATGAAAGGGCCGAGTTCGCTGGCTTTGGCGCACCTGGCTCTGGAAGCTTGCGGGCGGCGGCGGGAATCTCTCGAGCGGGAATTATCCCTCCAATTCGGGGCCCACCGGTTCCTCGACAACGTCCTAGGCTACGCGCAGGCGGCTTTCGCGCTGCGTCCCGGCCCGGATGTGTTTCGCTGGTCTCCCCAGCGGTGAGACGCGAGCCGCCATGGCCCTCTCGACCTATCCCCTCATGCCCTCGGCGAATCGGCCACCCTCCCAGGTGGCGATACGCCGGGTAGGGAATTACCAAGGCGACTTGGCTGCGGTGATTTTCGAGACGCTGCGCGAGTTTCGGTTGCCTGTGGAGGGCAAGACCGTTCTGCTGAAGCCGAACCTCGTGCAAGCCGATCCCGAGTGCGTCATCAATACGCATCCCGCGGTCATTGCCGCGGCGCGAGAGAGCTTTCTGCGGCTGGGCGCGGCGCGCGTCTGGATTGGCGAGGGGCCCGGCCACGAGCGGGATACCGAAGGGATTCTCGAGGCGATTCGGCTGCGCGAATGGATCGCGCGGCTCGAGGATCAGTTCGTCGATTTGAATCTGGACGAGGTGAAGCGGGTGGCTCTGCGCACGCGCGCGTCTCGCCTCCGGGAGCTGTATCTGCCGGCAGCGGTGCTCGCCGCCGATCTTTTCGTTTCCCTGCCGAAAATGAAGACGCATCACTGGGTGGGCGCGACGCTCTCGCTGAAAAACCTGTTCGGCGTCGTTCCCGGCAGTTGCTACGGCTGGCCAAAGAACGTGCTGCATTGGGCGGGAATCGAAAACGCGATTCTCGATCTCGGGACCACCCTGCGGCCGGATTTCGCCATCGTCGATGGCATCGTGGCCATGGAGGGGAACGGACCCATCCAGGGCAAGTCGAAGCCGGCGGGCGTGCTCGTGATGGGAGACGATCCCGTGGCCGTGGATGCGACGGCGGCGCGCGTGATGGGTCTCGCCCCCGAGCGCATGAGCTATCTGAGCAAGGCCGGCTACGTCCTGGGTCATGTACGGGAAGAGAAGATCCGCCAGATCGGGGAAGCGATCCCGAGCGTGGAGAGTTGTTTTGAAGTACTAGGACCCTTCCATGGATTGATTAGGCACAAAGGTGCCACCCGCCGCTAGCTATCGCAGGGCCTTCTGTTGAATAGTCAGTTAATACCACCTAGGTGGTATTGCCATGAGAATAAACCATGCTCTCACCCTCGTGAACCGGCACCCGGAATGCGGCGCCGATATCGTCGAGGCGGCCCTAGCCCTACCCATCCTGCTGACGCTTTTCTTGGCGCTCTTCGCGGTCGGGCGCGGCTGGGATGTGTACCAGACGATGACTCGGGCGGCGCGCGAAGGCGTGCGCCAAGCCATCACGACCAGTTGCGCCACATGCGGGAACACCTACCAGTCCCGCTCCAGCGTTCAAGACATCGTCTATACCGCGCTGCAAACCACCGGCGTTCAGCCGTCCAAAGTTCAAAGCTACGAGCAGGGTTATACGTGGCTGGATTCCTCGAATATCGTTTGCGGGGCCTACGTCAGCTTCCAGTATCCCTACCAGGTGAGGATCCCCTTCACCCCCGTCCCGCTCACCAGCATTACGTTGTCCACCCACGTGCAGATGGCCTTGGAGAACCCGACCACCGACGGAAGCTGTCCGCCCTAAGGAGGGATGCGATGCGCGCTGAGGCTCGAGGAATTCGCTGTCTTCGCCCGTACCGCCGGGAGCGCGGCATGCAGTTGCTTGAACTTGCCCTGGTTCTGCCGTTTCTGCTGGTGCTGTCGGCTGGCGTGATGGACTTTGCTCAGGCGTGGAACATGAGGCAGATTCTGGCCAACGCGGCGCGCGAAGGTGCGCGCTACGGCTCCTCCCAGTCGCCCCTGGACCTTTCGGAAGCGACTCCGCCGGAAATCCCCCGGCTTTGCCAAGTCGTGGCGGACTATCTGCAACAGGAGCACGTGGACATCTCGTTCATGAACAATACGAGCAATAGTGGTAGCAGCTCCAGCACGGTCGCGGGCATGTGCGCCAATCCCGGCACGGTCGCCGGGTCCTGTCCCGCCCTGGCCAGCGGCGGAATATGCGTCCCCTCCGCCTGGACGTACTACTCGACCGGGAGCTACGGCCTGACAATCGAGAGGAGCGTTCCCGTCGCCGGCTCCGGGGGCCCTGCGACCCGGGTCACGCTGACCTACCCCTACAACTGGGGCATGGGTTTCGATTCCATCGTTCGCATTTTCGGTCCGTCGAGCTATGCGTCCACGATACCCATCCCGGTGTACTCGACGATGCTGAACCTTGCGAACTGAGGCTCTCTCGCTGCCATGACCGTACGCACCGCGAACGCGGGAAGCCGAAGCCAGCGCGGCGTTAGCTTGTTTCTGGTCGCGCTCGGTTTGACGATACTGCTCGGCATTGCCGCTCTGGCGATCGATCTGGCCATGCTCTATGTGGCCCGGAACGAGGCGCAGCGTGCCGCGGACGCCGCCGCCCTCGCCGGCGCGAAGTACCTTCAGTCGTCCGATCTCTCGGCCGGTGGCACGGCAGACGCTTCGGCGGCGACCTCGGCTGCCCTTCAGGCCACTGCGATGGGCAACCAGGATTCCATCGTGGGCCGCAGTCCCGCCCTGGACGTCGCGAATTTCAATATCCCCGGCGGCGCCAGCAACACTTGCCCGCCGCCCGCGGGGAAGTCCGGCGGCTGCTTCAACTTCGAGACGGCGAACGATCCTCAAATCACGGTGGTCGCTTACGTAACCATGCCCACGTTTTTCGTCCGGATCTTCGGCATCCGGTCCGTGCCGGTATCGGCCACGGCGACCGCGGAAGCCTACAGCGGGCCGAACGTTTCCGTGCCTTGCGTGAAGCCGTGGCTGCTGGCGAATTGCGATCCCCATTTCGGCGGATCGATCCAGAGCGGATCGCCGTATTACGATCCGTACGCGAACGCGAATTGCCCCTGCCAGGCCAGCTCGGGGAGCCAGGCCGCCGATCCCTGCTATACGGCTTGGCAGAAGACGACGAACAGCAACAAGAACGACCCGTTTTTCGCCGACGAGTACGTGGACCCGAATACTGGCAACATCGTGCATGACGTGGAGGCTCCGGCGGGCGCTATCGGCGAGGGTCGGATCGTCAAGCCGGGCTCTCCCTCGCAATCCATGGTTCCCAGCCAGTTCCTGCCTGTGTTCCTCGTCAACTCGAACGGAAGCATCGCGGGTGGGTATACGTGCCCGTCCTGCGCGGCCAATGACCAGTCCAATGCGCAGCAGGGAAACAGCGCCGCTCTCTATCGAGAGAATATCGAGTGCTGCAGCACCGAAGGAATCGCCTGCGGTCTCAATACGATTTCCGCGATCACCGGCAACAAGGTCGGCCCGACGGGATCGGCCGTCGACTGCCTGATCCATCAGCAGTCGAGCGGAACTGGGCAGGACTGCATCAGCTTCGATCCGAGTGCTCCCACCACGTGTCCCGGGGCCGTTTACAACGCCTCGGCCTTTCCTCCCATCGTTTACGCCGGCGCGGACAATCCCTATCCGGGTGTGGCGGAAGGTCAGGCGCTCCAAAGCAGCGATTCTTTGGTCACGCTGCCGCTGTATGCGGGCTACCAGCTCTGCTCCGGCGGCGGCTCTTGTCCCTCGACGCAACAGATCACCGTCTTGGGATTTCTGGGCATCTTCATTACCGGCGAGGGAAGCCCGCAGAATACGGTTTCCGGATACGTCGTTTCGATCACCTCCTGCGGCGCGGGCGGCATGGGGGGAAGCGGAACTCCGATCTCTGCGGCGCCCGGTTCACCCATAGTGGTTCGCTTGATCCACAACTGACTCAAACAAGGGTGCCAGGCTTGCAGCGGGCGTGATTGGTCCGCCAACTTGGCGCTGGAATTGCACGGCCCGAGGGGGGAACAGTGGTATTGTGTCTTCCTTTGAATCCTCCGGACGTGGCGAACCAACAGCCAACATGGTAAGCACAAGTCGAGTCGTGGAAGGGGAGAAGGGTGGCGTGGAGGGTCGCCGCCTCGTCGGATTGCTCAAGAAGCTGATTTCCTTTCCCGTCCTTTGGGCCGTGACCTTGATGGCGGTTGCCGGTTACCAGGCGCGCGTCCATATGGCCGACCCGGACACCTGGTGGCATGCGAAGGTGGGCCAACTCATCCTGGCTACCGGCCATTTCCCCACGCACGACATCTACTCGTTCACCGTGCGCGGGAATCCCTGGATCGCCTATGAATGGCTGGGAGAAGTCATCATCGGCTTGGTGGCGAAATGGTGGGGAGTGAGCGGGTTGCTGGGGCTGTTGTGCGTGCTGGCGGCGCTGATCATGCTGCTGCTCTACATCTATGGGGCGGTGACGACGGGAAATGTGATGGGGTCGGTGGCGGCGGCGGCGGTTCTGCTGCCACTTACGGCCGTGTTCTTCAGCGTGCGCCCGCAGCTTCTGGGATATGCCTACCTGGGCCTCCTGCTGATCTTGATGGAATTGTACCGGCAGGGGCGGGAAAAGGTGCTTTGGGCCATTCCGCCCCTCTTCCTCATCTGGGTGAACACGCACGGATCGTTCTTCCTTGGACTCGGGATCTTCGGGGTATTCTGGCTGTGCGGCCTGTTCGAATTCGACTGGAACGGGGTGGAAGCGCGGCGTTGGTCGCCCAGGCAGAGCCGAAACCTGCTGCTGACGATCCTGGCATCGACCCTGCTCCTGCCCCTCACGCCGTACGGCACGAAGTTGGCGGCGTACCCGGTTGAGATGGCGGTTCTCCAGCCGCTGAACGTCCAGAGCATTCAGGAGTGGCAGCCTGTCAGCTTGGGAACGGCCTGGGGCGTCGCGTTTCTGGTGCTGCTGCTGTCCCTGTTTCTGGTGCAGCTATTGTTGAGGCCGCGGTTCCGGCTCTTCGATTTGGTTTTCCTGCTGACGACGATTGTGGCTTCGGCTGTGCACATCCGGTTCATCATTATCCTCATCTTCGCGTTCTTCCCCTGGCTCGTGCGCCTGATCGCGCGCTGGTTCTCGCCCTACGACGCCCGCAAGGATAAATACGCCCTGAACGCGGTCTTGATCGTGCTGATCGTGCTCGGCTTCGGCTTTTTGTTTCCTTCCCGGAAAAAGATCGACGCGGGTCTGGCGAAGTACTATCCGCCAGAAGCCTTCGCGTATTTGAAGTCCCACCGTGTCCCCGGCCCCATGCTGAATTACTACGGCTGGGGCGGGTACCTGATCTGGACCTTTGGAACGACGCACGGCAGCTCGCTTCCGGTTTTCATTGATGGCCGCGCCGATATCTACGAGTACGGCGGCGTTTTGGCGGACTACATGGACTTGGTGGAACTGCGTCCCGACACGCCCGAAGTGTTCGCCAAGTACAACTTCCGCTCGGCCTTCCTGCCGTCTGACAATCCGCTTTCTACCTACTTGAAGGCGGTTCCCGGCTGGTCGCTCGCCTATCAGGGCAAGTATGCCGACATCTTCGTTTTTCACGGCAGCTACCCCACACCGAAGAAGATGGGATCCTAGGGAATGGGGCGTCCGGGTCTCCAGCGTTTTGGCTCTTCGCCCTGCTTTTTCATCCGCTTTCCACTAGGGAAACCGGGCCTTGGATGGGCGTTCCCAACCTGACTCACGTAACGAGTCTGGTGTCACCAAAAGGCGACGCTTTCCTCCCGGAAACCAGTGGGAAAGGCAGGCGACGAATGCCGGAATAGGGGTAAGTGCAGGCAGTTCTAGAACTAAGAGGGGTGAGGCACCAAACGGCTATCCTGGCCAGAGGCATGCAAATGTAAGTTTGCAAAGTAGTATCGGGTGTGTGCGTTAGGGGCGGTCCCAGAGGCGAACAGATGGAATTTGTGCAGAGAGACTCGGAGGCGGGGGGGTTGGCGATTCGGAAACGTTGGGAGGGCGCTTCGCAGCGAGTTGTTCTTTGGCAGCGCAGATGCACCCAAGAGTTCCGAAGGGCGCACACCAACTGCGCCGGTGATGGTTCTCCAAGGAGGGAATCTCATGAAGACGTTGCTCGGTCGTTTGTGGAAAGAGGAAGAAGGCCAGGACTTGGTGGAATACGCCCTGCTCGTGGTGTTGATCGCTCTTGGGGCGATTGTTGCCATGCACGGACTGGCGAGTGCAATCAGCGACGCGTTTGCCAACGCCGCAGACAACCTGTCCCAGGCTGCTTCTTCGAGCTAGTCGAGGCAGCTTTCTTGATCTCCGTCCCCCCAGGGGGGGGCAGCCCCCTCTGGAGGGCGAGGTTGCTTCAGGGCTCTGCACGCGTTGAGGCCGGGCTCTCGGTTGCTTCTCAAGATAACTCATGGAGGGAAATAACTCATGAAGGCGCTTTTCAATCGTTTGTGGAAAGAAGAGGAAGGCCAGGACCTGGTGGAATACGCCCTGCTCGTCGTATTGATCGCTTTGGGCGCGATTGTTGCCATGCATGGACTGGCGAGTGCAATCAGCGACGCTTTCGCGAACGCCGCGGACAACCTGAGTCAGGCTGCCTCCTCGAGCTAAGCGAATCAAACCCTTGCGTCCGCGGACTGCGGGTGGCAACCGATGGCTTCCTGCAGTCCGCCGGACGACAAGTCTATCGCTCCTCTTCCACGCCTATCCCTTCTCGCCGCGCTTGCTCCATCTTCGCTGGTAGGAATCGAGCCTGGAAAGGCGCAGGGTACGCCCAACCGGCTGACTGCCGGCTCCGAAACTTCTCAAGTTTCACTGAGTTTGACGCCGCGGAAAGCGAGCAGGACCTCCCGTGGTCAGAATGTAAACTCGCCCTTCAGGAATCGTCACTCTCGAAACAGGCCCCTGTTAACATATGGCGCGAAGTTGGTGACTCACGATGAACGGTGCCGTGCTGGCGAATCTGCACTTGCCTTGGATTCTCGCCGTGATTTTGGCCTTGGTGGCGGGGCTAGGCGATCTGCGCACGCGGCGCATTCCCAACCGCCTGACTGTCTCGGCGCTTCTAGCGGGCTTGGCGGTGAACGGGATTCTCGGCGGCTGGCGGGGGATGGTCTTCAGCCTGGAGGGAGCGGCGCTCGGACTGGGCATCTTGCTGCCGGTCGTTTTGCTGCGCGGGCTGGGCGCAGGCGACTGGAAACTGATGGGAGCGCTCGGGGCGATGGTCGGTCCGAAGGAGACGTTTCTGATCGTGTTCGTCACCGTGCTGATGGCGGCCGGATGGGGCGTGGTCGAGATGATCCGCCAGCGCCGCACGAAGTCCACGCTCGCGAATTTGTGGGAGTTGATGCAGGGATTTGCGGTTTTCGGATTACGGCCGAACGCGAAGATCACGATCGAAGCCCAGCCACTCATCAAGCTGCCGTTTGGCGCGGTGACGGCCGTCGCCACCGCGGTGACGCTGTCGGCGGCCTGGCTGAAGTGGTAAGCGAAAGGGGAACCCGAAGATGAATCGGAGGCGGCTAATCATTGGCTTGGTCGCGGCGGTGGTGCTGGCCGTAATCGCGAGCACCTTCGTCTATCGGCAGATTCGCCAGCAGCCCATCGTCAAGCAGGAAGCGGTGCCGCGGACGCAGATCGTCGTGGCGGCGATGCCCTTGGCGCTGGGGACGCCGCTCGTTGCCGAGGACCTGCGGCTGGTGCCCTGGCCCGGCAACGAGCCTGTACCGGGAATGTTCACGCGCACTCAAGACGTTGTCGGTCGCGCCTTGATCACCAGCGTGGTGGAGAACGAGCCCATCCTGGAATCGAAACTGGCTCCGCGGGAGGCGGGGGCGGGCTTGCCCGCCACCATCCCTGAGGGGATGCGCGCCGTCTCCATCGCGGTGAACGAAGTTGTTGGCGTGGCGGGATTCGTGCAGCCGGGCGACATGGTGGACGTGATCGCCGTGGGCGCTTCCGGCAGTGGCGGCGGGCAGACACTTGCCAAAACCGTGTTGGAGGACGTTAAGGTGCTGACCGCGGGCCAACAGATCACCCAGGACGCCCAAGGCAAGCCGCGCACGGTGCCGGTGGTGACGCTGCTGGTTTCGCCGGAAGACGCCGATAAGCTGACTCTGGCTTCCCTCCAGGCACGGATTCAGCTCGCCCTACGCAATACGATCGACACGAAGATTACCAATCCCCCGTCGATCTTCCAGACGGTGCTGATGATGCCTACCGGAGGAGCACCCGTGCGACCCCGCCCCTCGCGGCCCGGGCACCCGAGGTACGTACCACCGCCCCCGCCTCCGCCCGCCTCAGTCATCATCATCAGTGGCAGAACAGAGCAAAAGCAAGTATTTCCGAATCATCACTAAAGGCCGGTGAGAGAATGCTCAACGAAAAGCGAAGTGCATGGCTGGGCCTGATCCTCGCAGTTGCTTTGGCTCCGAGCGCCCTGGCGGCCAAGAGGCTGCCGCCGCCGCAGAACCCGGGGGTGCCGCAGACGCTGCACGTCCTGGTCAATCGGGCGATGCTACTCAATTTCCCGGTCCCCATTACAAGGATAGCCATCGTCAATCCCAACATCGCCGCCTCGGTGGTGATCAGCACGACCCAGGTCCTCCTGGAGGGGGAGGCGCCCGGGGCGACCTCGATGGTGGTGTGGGGCTCCAACAACGAGACCGAGACTTTCGAGGTGTACGTGGATGTGGACGTGGTGGCGCTGAGCGACAAGATCCATGAGGTCTTTCCCTCCGAGCACGTGAACATCGAGGCGTCCAAGGATGTGGTCATGTTGACCGGCCAGGCCTCTTCAGCCGACGTTGCCGACCGCATCTACACCCTGGTTCATGCCGAAGTGCCAAACGTGATCAGTTTGGTGCAGGTGCCCACCGCCCCGACCGAAGGCCAGATCCGCCTGGATTGCAAGATCGCCGAACTCGATTTGACGAAGGCGAAGTCGGAGGGCTTCAACGTCTTCGCTTTGCCGACCGGCGTGACGAAGACCCTCGGCGTGCTCCAGACGCAGCAATTCGGGCCGGTTTCTTCCTCCGGCATCTCTTCGGGCAGCGGTGGCGGCAGCAGCTCTAGCGTCACGCTGCAAAGCATTCTGAACCTGTTCATTTTCCGGCCCGATATCGGGATGGGTATCACGCTCGAGGCGCTTCAGAACAGCAGCTTGCTGCAAATCCTGTCCGAGCCGAGCCTGTTGACCGAAACGGGCAAGGAGGCGAACTTCCTGGCCGGCGGCCAGTTCCCCTTCCCCGTGGTGCAGGGTGGCGGCGCGGGTTCCGTGCCCACCGTCTCGATTGAGTTCAAGCAATTCGGGGTGATGCTGCACTTCACGCCGACGCTGACGGCCGATGGCCAGATCGACTTGAAGGTCGAGCCGGAAGTGAGCACGCTCGATTACACCAACGCCCTGGCCTTCGAGGGGTTCATCATCCCGGCGATCTCCACCCGGCGGGTGCAGTCGGAGATGCTCCTGCGGGACGGCGAGAGTTTCGCGATCGCCGGCCTGCTGGACCACCGCGTGACGCAGGTCATGGATAAGATTCCGTGGATAGGCGACGTCCCGATCCTGGGCAAGCTGTTTCAAAGCAGCAACCTGCAGAAATCCAATGAGGAGTTGCTGGTTCTCGTGACTCCGCATATAGTGAAACCATACGGACCGGGCCAAGCGCCTGCCGGACCCAAGTTTCCCGTGCAGTTCATGACGTGGCCCCCCCCGCCCAGCGCGCTCAAGCCAGGGTCGAAGTTTTAGCGCCGAGGGGGGCCGGGCAGGAAACCGCCGGGATGGCGGGGGGAAGTAACGATCCATGTTGAGGGTGTTCATTGCGAGTGCTGACCTGCACAGCAGTCAGCAGCTCCGGGCCTCGCTCGAGCAGAGCGGGCTCGTGGGGGAAGTGCTGGAATGGAAAGTTGTCGGCGACAACCTGCCCGATGCCGGCGACGCCATGGCGGACGTCGTTCTGCTGGATTTGGGCCGGGATCCGGACCCTTACTTCGCGCTCGCCAAGCACGTTCGCGGCCTCCAGCCCACCATTCGGATCATCGCCTGCTCGACGCAGCCTCAGCCCGATCCGCAGTTGCTGCTCGAAGCCATGCGGAGCGGTGTGCAGGAGTTCCTCCCCAAACCGGTTTCGCCCGAGGTGTTCCGGGAAACGCTCGAGCGCTTCGCGGTTGAGGCAGCCTCGCCCGAGAAGCGGGGCGGCGATCGTCTCGTGGTCGTCATGGGCGCGAAGGGCGGTGTGGGGACCACCACGGTTGCCGTCAACCTGGCGGTGCAGTTGGCAAACAAGCACAAGAAGAAGACGGGCTTGATCGATTTCGGCCGCCCCCTCGGGCAGACGCACTTGATGCTCAACCTGACCCCGCGGTTCAACGTTCGCGACGCCGTCGAGAACCTGAACCGGCTCGATGGCCATTTCTTCGCCGGTTTGCTCACCGAACACCGAAGCGGCGTGCTTCTGCTCGGCGGAGTGACGCAGCCCGAGGAATGGGAGCGGATCAATATGGCGGCCACCGTCCGCGTCATCAACGTGGCCCAGAGCATCTTCGATACGATTGTCGTCGATTACGGCACCCAATTTGCTGCCGAGTGGGGGCCCGTGCTGCGCGGGGCTCGCGCGATCGTGATCGTAGCCGAGACGAACGTGCCGGCGCTCTGGGCGCTCGAGCGGCATCTGCTCGCCCTGCTGGGCATGGGCATCGACGCCGGCCGGCTCCAGATCGTCATCAATCGCTGGCGCCGGGCCGATCAAGAGGCGCTCAAGACCGTCGAGCGAAACATCAAGCACCCCATCTTCTCGGTGATTCCCAACGACTACAAACAGGTGAGCGATGCCATCAACATGGGCGCGCCGCTGATGGGCAACCACAACAATCCCCTGGTGGCGAAATTCGCCCAGCTCGCCGCCCAGCTCACCGGCATGGAAAACGCTCCCCAGCAGGGCAAGACGGGCGGCGGATTCAATCTCTTCCTGTTTTCCTCGAAGAAAGGCGGATAGACGGTGCCGGCGACACGCATGGACTTTTCCGCCGTCAAGGCGGCCATCCACCGCAAGCTGATCCAAAAGCTGGATCTTGAGCGGTTGACCGAGTCGGATCGCGAGCAGGTGCGGCGCGAGGTTTCGCAGATCCTCGAGAGCCTCGTGATGGGCGAATCGACGCCGATGACCCTGCAGGAGCGCGAGCGGCTCTCGCAGGAAGTGCTCAACGAGGTATTCGGCTTGGGACCGCTCGAGCCGCTGCTGAGCGACTTTTCTGTCTCCGATATCCTCGTCAACACCCACCGCCAGGTCTACATCGAGCGAAACGGGATCCTCGAACCCACCCCCATCCAGTTCCGCGACGACCAGCACCTGATGACCATCATCGACCGCATCGTTTCCGCCGTGGGCCGCCGCGTGGACGAGTCTTCGCCCATGGTGGACGCCCGGCTGCCGGACGGCTCCCGCGTCAACGCCATCATTCCCCCGCTGGCCATTGACGGCCCCGCCCTTTCGATTCGCCGTTTCGGGCGCGAGCGGCTGAAAGCGGAGGACTTGGTCAGCAACCGCACGCTCACCCCGGCCATGCTGGAACTGCTGAGAGGCTGCCTGCAAGCGCGGCTGAACATGCTGATCTCGGGGGGCACCGGCGCCGGCAAGACCACGCTCCTCAACATGCTCTCGCAGTTCATTTCCGACCGCGAGCGCATCATCACCATCGAAGACGCGGCGGAATTGCAGCTCCACCAGCGCCACGTGGTCCGGTTGGAGACCCGGCCTCCCAACATCGAAGGCCAGGGCGCCATCCGCCAGCGCCAGCTCGTGATCAATGCCCTCCGGATGCGGCCCGACCGGATCCTGGTGGGCGAGGTGCGCGGCGAGGAAGCACTCGACATGCTCCAGGCGATGAACACGGGCCACGAAGGCTCGCTCACCACCGTCCACGCCAATACCCCGCGCGACGCCCTGAGCCGCCTCGAGACGATGGTCGCCATGGCGAACTTGAATCTGCCCGAGTCGGCGATCCGCCGTCAGATCGCCTCGGCCCTGGACGTGATCGTACAGGTGGCCCGGCAGAGCGACGGCACGCGCAAAGTGATCAGCATCGCCGAGATCACCGGCATGGAAGGCGAAATCATCACCATGCAGGACATCTTCCTGTTTCAAAAGAAGGGCATCGGGCCCACGGGCCAGGTGCTCGGCGAATTCATGGCCACGGGTATCCGGCCGAAATTTGCGGAGCGGCTGCTCGTGGCGGGTTTCCGGTTGCCGATTGACATGTTCGAACGCAAACAACAGGCGGAGACGGCCTGAGGCTCCCCCATGGCGATACTGGTCGCGATATTCACGGGTCTGGCGGTCCTGGCCATCATCCTGCTGTTCTTCATGATGGGCACCGGGACGCCGCACGAGGAGATCGTCCGCAAGCGCTTCGAGGCCGTTCAGCGCGCCGAACGGCGCGGCGATTTGTCGCTCGGACTGCAGTTGGTCCGCGACGAGCTGCTGAGCGACGTTCCCGCCCTGAACAAGCTCTTGGTGCGCTGGGATTGGGCGGCCCGGCTGCAGAGCTACATCGAGCAATCCGGCGTGCGGAGCAAGCCGGGGAAGATTCTGCTGCTCAGCCTGGTGCTGGCCGCGGGGGCGTATCTGGTCGTCGCCGCCCTGCTGCATATCTTCTGGGTTGCCCTGGCCGCGGGGATCATGGGCGGCGCGATCCCTATGTCGGTTGTCGCGTTCAAGCGCAACCGCCGCTTCAAACTCTTTGAGAAGCACTTTCCCGAGGCGCTGGACCTGCTTTCGCGCGCCGTGCGCGCGGGCCACGCGATCACGACCGGCCTCGAGATGGTGAGCAAGGAACTGCAGGAGCCCGTTTCCGGCGAGTTCCGGGAGACGTTCGAGGAGCAGAACTTCGGTCTGCCCCTTCGCGATGCGTTGCTGAACTTTACCGAACGCGTGCCGCTGCTCGACGTTCGCTTCTTCGTTACGGCCATGCTCATTCAGAAGGAGACCGGCGGCAATCTGGCGGAGATTCTGGACAACCTGGCGCGCGTGATTCGCGACCGATTCCGCATCCGGGGCGACGTCAGGACGCGGACCGCGCAGGGGCGCATGACGGCGGGCATCCTGATCGCCCTGCCCCCGATCATGATGTTCCTGCTCAACAGCGTGAACCCGACCTACATGAAGCCGCTGTTTCAAGAGTCGCTGGGCCATTGGATGTTGCTGCTGGCGGGGGTCCTCCAGGTTGTGGGATCGATCCTGCTCTGGAAGATCGTGCACATCGAGGTATAGGAGCGGAGGACGAGATGCCCTGGATCGTTGTCTTCACGTTTCTGGCGACCTTGGCCATTTGCGGCATGGTCGTCTTCGCCTTGGTGCAGGGTGGGAGCGGGGGTGTGGCCGACCGGCTCGCCCACTTGTGGCATGGCGGTGCCGTCAAGCGGAAGGAAGCGAGCTTTCCCCAAAAACAGAAGGTGCGAGCCGGGGAGGCGCTGGCGAAAGTCGGCGGTCTGCTCCCTCCTTCCCAGCAAACGGTCAACCGCTCGCGCCTGCTGCTGGTGCGCGCGGGCTATAGGGGTCCGCAGGCCGTGATGGTGTTGCGCGGGGTGCGCTTCCTGCTGCCCATCCTGTTCATCGCGATTGTCTATTTCACCGGCTTTTACAAAGAGAATCCCATCGTGGTGATCGCGATCACCGGCGTGGCGGGCTTCATGCTGCCGGAATTTTACGTAACGCAGAAGGTGCGGCGGCGCCAGCATCGGCTTCAATTATCGCTGCCCGATGCCCTCGATCTCCTGGTGATCTGCATGGAGGCGGGCTTGGGCCTGGACCAGGCCATCCTGCGCGTGGCCCAGGAGCTGCGCACGGCGCACCCGGAACTGAGCGAAGAACTCCAGATGGTCAACATGGAGACCCAGCTCGGCAAGAATCGCCTGGATGCTTTGCGGGAACTGGCCACCCGTACCGGCGTCGAGGACATCAAGGGGCTGGTCGCGATGCTGATCCAAACCGACCGGTTCGGCACAAGCCTCGCGCAATCGTTGCGCATCTTCTCCGACGATTTGCGGCTCAAGCGGCGGCAGCGGGCGGAGGAAGCGGCGGCGAAGACCACGGTGAAGATGGTGCCGCCGCTGGTCTTCTTTATCTTTCCGGCTCTCATGGTGGTGATCCTGGGTCCGGGCATCATCGCGATCATGCATCAGCTCTTGCCGATGCTGAGTGGCGGTGGCGGTGGCGGATAATACGCGCGGCCACAGGTCGGCCGCCGTGAGGGGCAAGGTCATTCCGTATGTGGGAAAACAAGAGCGTTCGATTCACGGGTGAACATGGAGGAGCGAGCAATGAGCCTGACTCCGATTCAGATTGTGGCAGCGGTACTGTTCGTGATCGTTCTGTACATCATTATTCGGCGGCGCAAGAGCAAGGCCTCGCAGTAGGAGAAGCGCCGGAGAAGACCCGCTGGGAACAACCTGGGGCGGAAGGCACGAGGATCGTGCGAGCGAGGGGCGGAGTGTACGTGTACAACCGGACGCGGCAAACGTTCGTCGCAACCGACGTTTCGGTCGCGAGTACGTATTTGCGGCGTTTGATCGGCCTGCTCTTTAAGACGCGCCGGTGGGCGCGTTCCGGGCGTGGCCTTTGGATCACTCCGTCTTGCGGCGTCCACACGATCGGCATGCTGTTCCCCCTCGATCTGGTTTTCATCGATAGGGAGTGTCGCGTGGTGGGCGTTCAGGAATTCGTTCGCCCGTTCCGCATCTCGCGGGTGTATCTGAAGGCCACGAGCGTGCTCGAATTCCCCGTCTACACCATCCATCGCTCCGGGACCGAAATCGGCGACGCGCTCGAGATCGCTCCCGTACACTGAGGATCAGGCTGGCGCCGCGCCGCGGCGCCCGGGCCCGCGGACAGTTGGGCATGCGACTCGGGCCGTGAGCCGGAGTGTCGGCAGACGGCCCTGGCAGATCCCATGGGGCGCCCGGGATACCCGTGTTTGGTCCCCTCGCGCTATTCTTCTCTCGCCATCCCGCTTCCGCACTCCGTCATCCCCCGCTCTTGTCTTCCGGCGAACCGGGAACCCATGCCACGCCGGCTCAGTTGTGCCGTTACTGAAGGCGCCCTTTTGCCGTGCCGGCCAAGGCCTGAAAGTCGCTGTTGTATACTGCGCGACGGGGGAACGGACGGATGAGAAGCACCAACGGGCGGAGGCCAGGCGCACGGACTTATCTTGTCTTCTTCGTATGGGCAGTTGCCTCCGCTTGCGGAATCCGGGCTTTCGGTCAGAGTCTTCCATCGAATCTCGATGCGGCACTTCGCTGGCGGTCGATGGGGCCGTATCGCGGCGGAAGGGCCCTGGCGGTAGCGGGCGTGCCGGGCGAGCCGAGCGTATTCTACTTTGGCAGTGTTGACGGCGGAATTTGGAAGACCGAAAACGCCGGGCTGACTTGGCAGCCGCTGTTCCAGCACGAGCCGGTCGCATCTATCGGCGCCATAGCCATTGCGCCTTCCGATCCCAAGGTGATTTACGCGGGTACGGGCGAGGCCGACATGCGCTCTGATATGGCTATGGGCGATGGCGTGTATAAGTCGGCGGACGGCGGCCGGACTTGGACGCATCTGGGTCTCACGGATACCCAGCATATCGGGAAGATTTTGATCGATCCGCGAAATCCGGACGTGGTGCTTGTCGCCGCGCTGGGGCATGCCTACGACGCGAATGCGGAGCGAGGCGTCTTCCGCAGCACGGATGGCGGACGCACTTGGCAGAAGGCCCTCTACAAGAATGACGTGACCGGAGCCATCGATCTCGCGTTTGCCCAGGACGATCCCCAAGTCGTTTACGCCTCGCTCTGGCAGGCTCGACGGACCACCTGGAACCGCTATCCGCCTGTGAGCGGTCCGGGCGGCGGCATCTATAAGTCCACCGATGAGGGCCACACCTGGCGCGAACTGGCGGCACACGGGCTCCCTCCGGGTCCCTACGGTCGTATGGGGTTGGCTACAGGTTTCGGCGGGCGCGTTTACGCCCTCATCGACTGCCGGGAAGGGGGCCTGTACCGTTCCGATGATGCCGGCCAGACGTGGCGGCGGGCGAGCGCCGACCCCCGCATCTGGTCGCGCGACTGGTATTTCGGCCTTGTCACGGTGGATCCAACAAACCCCGGCATCGTTTGGGTTCCCAATGTGGCGCTCTATCGTTCGGCCGACGGCGGCCGTCATTTCGTCGCGGTCAAAGGAGCGCCCGGGGGCGACGACTATCACTCCCTGTGGATCGACCCCGCGAACGCGAACGAAATGATTCTGGGCAGCGATCAGGGAACCGTCGTGAGCCTGGATGGAGGACGCACCTGGAGTTCCTGGTACAACCAGCCCACCGCCCAGTTCTATCACGTGATTACCGATAACCGGGTTCCCTACTGGATTTACGGCGCGCAGCAGGATAGCGGGACCGTGGGCACGCCCAGCCGAAGCGGCTACGGCGCGCTCACCTTTCGCGATTGGCATCCGGTAGGGGGCGGGGAGAGCGGGTATATCGCGCCCGACCCTGCGGACCCCGACATCGTTTATGGCGGCGATACCGACGGAGTACTGCACCGGTGGAACGAGCGCACCGGCCAGTCGGAAACCATATCCCCGGCGCTCCTCGTGCCCTTCGGTCAGAACGTCGCCACGCTGAAGTATCGCTTCACGTGGACCTCGCCCCTCGTATTCTCGCCGCAGAATCCCCATCTGCTGTATTACGGGTCCGAGTACCTGCTCGAATCCGACGACGGCGGCTCGACCTGGCGGCGCGCCAGCCCCGATCTGACGGTGCGGCCAGCCGCGGCGGGTCAAACCCAGCGGGGAGTGATTTTCACGATTGCTCCTTCGCCGCTACGCGCGGGAGAGATCTGGGCGGGAACCGACAACGGGCTCGTCTGGCTCACCTCGGATGCGGGCGCCGCGTGGAAAAACGTGACGCCGCCCGGCGCGAGCGATTGGAGCAAGATCAGCCTGATCGAAGCCTCGCATTTCGATCCCGGCGCCGCGTATATCGCCGTGAACCGGCGGCGGCTCGGCGACCTGCGGCCTTACATCTATGTGACTCGGAACTTCGGCCGCACGTGGGCCCTCATCACCGGCGGCCTCCCCGCCGGCGCCTACGTTCATGTTGTCCGCGAGGATACGGTCCGGCGCGGCTTGCTTTTTGCGGGAACGGAGTTCGGCATCTACGTATCTTTCGACGATGGCGCCCACTGGCAGTCGCTCCAACTCAATTTGCCGACGACCTCCATCCGGGACATGGCCATCCAGCGGGGCGATCTCATCGTCGCGACGCATGGCCGCGGCTTTTGGGTTCTCGACGATATCTCGCCCCTCCGCCAACTCTCGGCGCAAATCGAACAGTCGGCTTTCCACCTCTTTCGCCCGCGAAATAGCTATCGCTTCCGGCGCAGCACCAACACAGATACGCCGCTGCCGCCCGAGGAGCCTCAGGGGCAGAATCCGCCTGCGGGAGCCATTTTCTACTACTGGCTGGGTTCGGCGCCGGCACGGCCGGTGACGCTGGAGATTTTCGATTCGACCGGGAATCTCGTGCGCCGGTATTCGAGCGCGGAGACGCCCGCTCCTCCCGACATGAGCTTGTATCCCGTCGCGCCGTATTGGGCCAAGCCCCCCGAGAAGCTTTCGGCTGCACCCGGCCTCGACCGATTCGTTTGGGACTTGCACTATCCGCGGCCGAAATCGGTCCGCTACACCTTCCCCATCGCCGCCATACCGCACGACACGCCGCTCGATCCGCAAGGCCCCCGGGCCGTTCCCGGGCAATATACGGTCCGGATAACCGCCGGGAGCGTGACCCAAACGCAATCGTTCGAGCTGCTTCCCGATCCCGCCGTGAAGGCGTCTCCGGCGGACCTCGAAGCTCAGCTCGCCTTGGCCCGGAAAATCGCCGGCGCGATGGATCAGAGTGGCAACGCTCTTAGCGAGGCGCGCGCCCTCGCGGCGAAATTCTCCCCAGCCTCTGGGAAACTGAGCCCCAGCCGGCAAGCCGCCCGCGCGCAACTCGGCGCGCTCGAAGCGAAGCTGGCCGCGCTGAATGGAAACCTGGGCGCGCTGCTCGATGCCGTCGAAAGCGCCGACGTCGCCCCGACGATCAACGCGCAGCAGACCTGGGCCCAGGTCGAGCAAGACTTGAGCCGCTCGCTGGCTTCCTGGCGTCAGCTGCGCGCCCTTGCCTTCTAATCCTTCTGGGTTAGCCCACAAGGCGTAGCCCATCCGGGCGCGCCCAGTGGGGCGATTGACTCTTCCGCGCCAACATGAAACCCTCTGCGCCCATACCTGAGCGCGGGGCTCGCAAGTGATTCCTGCGGATTGTGCCAGGCCCATAAGAGCTGCACTCAGGGGCGGGCCATTGCGTTTCGGGATAAGAGAGATTTCAGCCTGTGCCTCAGGAGGTTTGCTCGGCCCTCAACAATGCGGGTCGTAGCGGAGGGAAAGTAGCCATGCGAACTAGCCCACTTCACCGGCTTCGATGTCTAGGCCCTCGAACGCTTTTCACCGCGCTCGCCGCGCTCGTGGCGCTCGCCATGATCCCGACGTCGGCGCGGGCAACAACTAATCCGTGCGCCTTCGCCTTGAGCGAGACGAAAAGCTGCGTCTCGCCCAGGCTGGTCGGGCAGACGAACGACTGCACGATCACGCTCTCGAACATCGACGTTAGCGGCAACAGCTACACGGTGAATTCGAGCAAGGATTTACTGAACACGAGCGGTGGCACCGCGACGGGCTGCACCCAGGTGACGGACTCGGGCCTGAAGATCTCCGCCGTGAGCGGCAACACGACTTGCACGGTGGGGGCGACCGGCGGCTGCGTCATCGGGCCGTCGTGCGGCACCGGAGGGGTGGTAGCGACCTGCCTCGACTTAACCACCGGGCCGTACGCAGCGGGGAAGGTAGAATTCGAGGACACCGGGTACACGATCGTCCAGACTGATACCAACATTGGCACCGGCGGGTCTGTTTGCGGCGCTGCCGGGAACAGCCTGAACGATCAGGGCACCATCAACGTATCTGACAACTGCAACGTGTGCAACGCGGGCACCGTCGTCGGCGGTAGCTGCTCGACCGCCGCAGTGGACGAGAACACCACCCAGTCGACCATTGTCGACAGCTGCAGCGTCTCCATCGTGAAGCAGATCTCCTGCGACGGTGGTGCCTCCTGGAAGTCGCCTCCGGTCTCGGGACCCGCGTGCACCGGCTTCCTTAACGACCCGATCGAGGTGCGCTACAAGTACGAAGATACCGGCAACGTGGACCTCAACAGCTGTAACATTCACGATGTTACCGGCTCGACCGGGAGTTCCAGCGGCGGTACCGAATACACCTCGGACACAACGGTCGGAACCATCACCGCCGGGAGCGGCCTACAGACGAGTTCGGTCATCACCACCGGTCCGGCTCCGACCAGCGCCACGCTCACCTGCAGCCCCGCCGGCCCGAACATCGATACGGCGGAGATCGACTGCTCCTGCACTGGCTTCGCCACTACAGTGAAGTCGGACTCCACCAACAATTTCACCTGCGAGACCTGCGGCGTGTCCATTGACAAGCAGGTCCAGTGCAACGGAAAGACATACGACGTGAGCTGCGCAGGCAGCAATGTGCTCGGCGGAACGACGCCGGACGCCTGCGATCCCAATAATTGCGGCTCGGCGTCCGACCCCACCTGCCTGCAGGACAAAGCGTGCATCGGCTTCAACGCGTATTGCAGCGACGGCAGTGCCGCCACCTGCAGTACCGCTGACCCACCGGTCTGCACGTGTCCTGCGGGGACGACGCTCGTGCCCGCGCAGAACGTTAAGGTGGCCTACGTCATCGACAACACCGGCCAGGACACGGTCTCGTGCTCTGGCGCCGGGTTGGGCTTTTCGGATACCGACGTCCGAATCGCCGCCGATTCGAGCCCCGCGGAAGCCACCCTCAACGGCACCTTCACGAGTGGCGCAACCCAGACGATCTTCGCTACCGATCCTTGCAGCCCCGCTCTCGGCACGGAGGAGACTAGCGGCGATACCGCCTCGCTCGCGTGCACCTGCAACGCGCTCCTCGGCAACACGCTCACCAAGACGGTCACGGGCGCGGACTCGGCCATCTTCTCTTGCCAGCAGCCCACTTTGCAGTTGACGAAGACCTGCTTGGCTCAGGGATCGGGCGGCGTCGCGTCCGACGTCTCGCCGGTGGTTATCACCGCAACCAACTCCGGCACTGCGCCGCTCACCAGTTGCGCCGTCACCGACGCTTACGACACCAACGTGAGCTGTCCGCAGACGGCGCCCGGCGCAAACTCCAGCGTCGTTTCCGCGGACGCGGCTAACCCGTCCGCAAATCCTGCGTCGTTTACACTCGCGGCAAGCGGCGGAACCGATAAGTTCGACAGCAACATCACCGGGCTGACGGCCAACGCTTGCAACATAGCCCAGATCAGCTGCAACGTCGACGGCGGCTCCGAGATAATCTCCGCAACCGCAAATGCGACCTGCCCCGTTGGGAAGGGTTGCGAGACGCGCACACCGGGCTTCTGGAAGAATCGTCCAGAGCTCTCGGCGACCGTCATCGCAGCCGCCTTGAAAGCCGGTACCGACATCACGAGTTGCGGTCTCGACCTCGACTCGACCTCGGGCACACCGGACTGCTCGACCACCGTGGACATGTGCCAACTCGGTTCCGTTGCGCATAGCCTCAACATCGACCCAGTTCAGTCCAACCTCATCTTCCAGTGCGCCGCGGCCGAGCTCAACATCGCAGTGACTGGCCTCGACGGCGGACAGTGCGCGAACACGATCCCGGGCTCCGACCTGACGTTTGCCACTTGCTGCGGAGACGGGGGCGTTTGCGCCACGGGCAACACCGCCCTGCTGGACGCGTGCCAGACGGCGGTCGGCAACTTCAATTCGCTGTTCGAGAATTGTCCAGACCCGACCAACCCGCTTTGCACTGCGGCGTCGTCGTACCTCTCGAATCCGGGGAGTGCCGATCCGACCCCGTGCCAGGCGGTCACGTCCGTCAACGACATAGGGGGCGTCGGCGCGCCCTCACCTGTGCCCGATTGCAGCGATACCGGTCGCCTCTACCTCCTGAAGAAGACCGGGAAGCACTAAACCAACCCGGGAGGGAGCCCTGCCAAGGGCTCCCTCCCACAACCTGAGTTTCGCTTGGGGATGTGACCGCCGGCCGCCAGGGGAGGGGCCGGCGGGCCTTCTTACAATTCCGGGAAGTAAGAGTAGAAATTGGGCAGACCTACCTAGGGGTCGGGAGGGACCACCATGAAGGGTTCACATTTCAAGGGATTCGTTTGCGTAATTTCGGTTTTGGCTTGTTTGGCACTTTTCCCGGCAGCCGGCTGGGGCCAGTCGTCTGACCAACAGCTCAAGCAGATGCAGAAGGAGATCGAGCAGTTGCAGGCGGGCCAGAAAGCGATGCAGCAGGATATCACGCTGATCAAGAATCGGCTGATTCCGCCGCCGCCTCCGCCATTCAAGGGCGCCGACGTCCCGCTGACCGGCGATGCCGCCTCAGGCCCGAAAGACGCGAAAGTCACCTTCGTCGAGTTTACCGACTATCAGTGCCCCTTCTGCGGCCGCAACTTCCAGCAGACGTACCCCCAGATCATCAAGAATTACGTTGACACCGGCAAGATCCGCTACATCCTCCACGATTTTCCCCTGACCCAGCTCCATGCCAACGCCTTCAACGCCGCCGTAGCGGCGCGCTGCGCCGGCGAGCAGGGAAAGTACTGGCAGATGCACGACATTCTCTTCAGCCATCAGACCGCGCTTGACGCCAAGAACCTGCCTGACTACGCCAAGCAGGCGGGCTTGGACGTGGGCAAGTTTCAGGCCTGCCTCGCTAGCGGGGTGGAAGCCAACAACGTTCGAGCGGACATGGCCGTGGGACAGAAACTCGGCGTGACGGGAACCCCGACCTTCTTCTTCGGGCCGACTGATACGAAGAACCCTACGCTCCTCAAGGCCACTCAGAAGATTTCTGGCGCTCAGCCTTACGTCGTTTTCCAGTCTGCCATCGACGGGCTGCTCTCGCCGCCGGCGAAGCAGGCGGCTAAGGCCAAGGCGGCGGCCAAGCCGACGAAGTAGATCGGGTAGGCTCGAACGCCACGCCGGCGCACCGGCGACCTGTGGCGAGGGCGCATCAGCGCCACATAGGCGGACTTGCGGGGCTTCCTCCGGGACCTGGGGCAGAGCGACCACAGCGCCTATCCAGGCGATCCCGACAATCCTCCTCGGGTCCGGAGGAGGATTGCCTCCACCCCAGGCGGTTGAGGAGTAAGCCCTGTTGGAGAAAGCCTCCGTCCGCAAATCAGCCCCGGGCCGCATGGCCGCCGAGCCAAAGCTCCCGCCTTCGCACCGTCGCCCGAACTTCGTCAAGCGCCCTGCCGCGCGCAGGGGGCAGCGCTCAGTTACTACTAAACTAATAGATAATCAGGTTCTTGACAGGTCTCTGACTATTACCCATAATCCAGCCCACGTTCGTGCACCTTTCTCTGGTGGTGGGGCCGACGGACCTCCAAGGGGAGATTACAGCGACAGCCAGCCGTCCATAGGCACGGCACCTGCGCCTATCTGCGAGAAATCAGTCGAGAGGTGAATCTGTCGCTGGGCATATTTGTCGGCGGGCCGCTCCGTCGAGGGCAGTGGCCCGGAGTTGCAAGTCCGGCATCATGAGGCGAGGCGAATGGAAGCGCGCGGGCCCGTCGCGGACGAAAGATCTGCCAAGGGGGCGGAAACCGCTGCCATTTTGCTCGATGCGCGCGGTCTGCCAATTTGTGTGACAAGCGAAGCCCTTCGCGTGCTTACCTATCCCCATGAGGCACCCGTCGGCGAAAAAGCTCGGCGCGAGGCTGCGCGGCAGGCATGTCGACTTCTCCTTCCGGCTAGGCTGCTTTCCTCGCGAACGCCGCAAGCGGGGAAGGTCATTTTGGGACGCCGCTGCTATCTATACCGCATAGAACGGCTTCGGGATCCACAGTCTCTAGACCGTGGCCCCGCCGCGCTGATTCTGTTCGAGCGGTATCGCCCGCCGTGGTTGCCCGATCCAGCGGCTCTCGCGCCGTATCATCTGACCGACAGGGAGGGGCAGGCACTGCGGCTGGTGCTTCAGGGCTTGTCCAACAAACAGATTGCAGAAGCCATGGGCATCAGCACGAATACGGTGAAAACCTTTGTTCGCCTCATCATGACCAAGATGGGCGTCGACAGCCGATTTGGCATCGTCGGCAAATTGCAGGCTGGCGGGGAGCCGGCGGCTGGCTCGCCGGCGCCTCCGGCAACCCCCGCGGGCGCACGGCTTCCCGCTGCAGCAAGGTCGCCTGTAGCTCCCCGCTACCCGTCGCCCCCAAACGGTCCTCAGGAAAAAAAACCTGCCCTTCGGCTACCGTCCGAGCGCCCATCCCTTCCGGACCGCCAGACGAGCCGCCTGTCTCCCCCCCACCCCCGCGGCAGCACCACTGTCGGCTAAGTTTGCCAAAGCTCCGGCGTTGAAAGTAGGCTATCTCGGAAGGCCATGGCGCCCGCGCGGGAATTTCAGATCGGCCCGGTTCGGATCGGCGGCGCTTCGCCGCTGGTGCTGATTGCCGGGCCGTGCGTGATCGAGAGCGAAGAGCATGCCGGCTTCGTGGCGGAGCGGCTGCGCGATCTCGCCTGCGAGCTGAAGCTTCCGGTGATCTTCAAGGCCTCCTACGACAAAGCGAACCGTTCCTCGGTCCGTTCCTACCGCGGCCCCGGATTGCGCGAGGGGTTGCGCATCCTCGCGGCGGTCAAGCAGGCGACTGGCCTGCCAGTTTTGACCGACGTGCACGAAGTCGCGCAGGTGGAACCTGCGGCGGAGGTATGCGACGTGCTTCAGGTGCCCGCGTTTCTGTGCCGGCAAACGGACTTGCTCGTGGCGGTGGGGCGTTCGGGCCGCGCCGTGAATGTGAAGAAGGGTCAGTTCCTCTCGCCTTGGGAGATGACTAACGTGGTCGAGAAGGTGGCGGGCGCCGGGAACCAGCGGATTCTGGTCACCGAGCGGGGAACGACGTTCGGCTACCAAAATCTGGTCGTGGACATGCGGTCGCTGGTCATCTTGGGCCGGCTGGGTTATCCGGTGATTTTCGACGCAACGCATTCGGTCCAACTCCCCGGCGGAGAAGGTCATCGCAGCGGGGGCCAGCCGGAATTCATCGAGCCGCTGGCGCGGGCTGCCGCGGCGGCGGGGGCAGACGGCATTTTCGTCGAGGTGCATGAGAACCCGCCGGCGGCGCTTTCCGACGGCGCGAACGCGCTGCCGCTCGAACAACTTCGCCAGTTGGCGAAGCGACTCGTCGCGCTGGGCGCCCTGGTGCGGCCGTGGAGCGCGGAATGAGCCGGGAGACGGCGCGGCGCGTTCTCCGGATCGAAGCCGAAGCGATTGCCGGATTGTTCGACCGGCTGGACGAGCGGTTCGACCGCGCGGTCGAGGTTCTGCTAGCCTGCCGCGGACGCGTAGTCGTGACGGGGATGGGGAAGTCGGGGCTGATTGGCCGGAAGATCGCCGCAACGCTCTCGAGCACGGGAACGCCCTCCGTGTTCCTGCATCCGGCCGAGGCTCGCCATGGCGACTTGGGGATGATGGTGCCGGGTGACGTACTGCTGGCCATCTCCTACGGCGGAGACACCGAAGAGATCCTTGGTCTGCTCGACCGCGGCAAACGGCTGGGCATTCCCCTGGTTACGCTCACGGGGAAATTGCGCTCTCCGCTCGCCACGGCGAGCGATGTGGTCCTGGATATCTCCGTTTCCCAGGAGGCGTGCTCGCTGAATCTCGCGCCCACGGCGAGCACGACGGCCGCACTGGCCATGGGAGACGCCTTGGCCATTGCCTTGCTCGAGCGGCGCGGCTTCCGCGAAGAGGATTTCGCCGCGCTTCACCCCTCCGGCCGCTTGGGGAAGCAGTTGCAGCGCGTCGAAAACCTGATGCACTCGGGCGAGCGCCTGCCCCGCGTGCGGCCGGAAACGCCCCTTCCCGACGTCATCTACGAAATCAGCCGGAAAGGGCTGGGGATGACGGTGGTGACCGAGGACGGCCATCGTTTGGCGGGCGTCGTCACCGACGGCGATTTGCGGCGCCTGATGGAGAAGCGGCGCGCGGCCGCGCTCGACCTCACCGCCGCCGATTGCATGACGAAGCAGCCGGTAACGGTCGCCCGCGGGGAGTTCGCGGCGGCGGCGTTGCGCCTGATGGAAGAGAAGAAAATCACGGCGGTGATCGTAGTCGACGGCGAGCGGCGCGTGGAGGGCGTGGTGCACCTGCACGATCTGTGGACTCTGGAGCTGTTCTGACGGAAACCGTGCCCGCTCCCTCCCCAAACCGCACCCGCTCTTTCCGGAAGCGCGCCCGCCGCGTTCGCCTCCTCTTGATGGACGTCGACGGTGTCCTCACCGACGGCCGCATCTACTTGCAATCCCTGCCCGACGGAACCGCCGAGGAGATGAAGGTGTTTCACGCCCGCGACGGCGCGGGGTTGAAGCTCGCGCGGATGGCAGGGCTGCGCACCGGCATCATCACCGGTCGCGATTCGGCGGCGACGGCGCGGCGCGCGCGCGAGGTGGACATGGATTTCCTCGCGCAGAAACAGGCCGAGAAACTCCCCGCCTACGAGGCCATCCTCCGCGAAGCACGGCTCGACGACGCGGCCGTCGCTTACATCGGAGACGATTTGCCGGATCTGCCCGTGCTTCGCCGCGTCGGCCTGGCGATCGCGGTTGGCGATGCCGCGCCCGAAGTGCGCCGCGTAGCGCATTTCGTCACCCAACGCCACGGCGGCGAAGGCGCGGTGCGCGAGGCGATCGAAGCGATTCTCCGCGCGCAAGGAACGTGGCGGAAAGTGAGCGGCCGCGCCCGCGCCTGAACCGCTTTTCTCGCGCCTAACCCTGCGCACCAGGGGATCGGGCAGCGGCCCTTACTGCTCGAAAACGTTGGCCGTGGGACAAGTGTTGTAGCCCGCGTACACAGGGCCGATCATCACGAACTTCCCAGGCGAAATCACGTAGATGATGCCCCCTGCGCCGTCGGTAATCCGGCCGAGCGTGGACGATGTGACAGTCAGGCTATCCGAGAAAGCGGCTGACGAGAGCGGCGCACCCAGGGAGCCATCCACGGTGCCGTTCAGAGTCCCGCTGCCGGTGGAGGTAGCCGTGCCGGAGCACCCGGAGAGGCGCACGACCGGCGGCGCCGACCCGAAGAAGTAATTCCCGCTGATCGCGCTTGCCGAGAACGGTCCCGCCGATTGTGGCTCAAGGAACCCCAATTCGAGATAGTTGCCCACGCCCAGCACAAGTGCCTCGTCTGTGTTGACCAAGTAGAGAATCAGATTGTCCGACGCTCCCGACGTCCTGGCCCTTCCATTTGCCGCCACCGAGTATGTGACCCCCGTTTGGGTTGAACTTGTGCCGCTGCCATCCTCTTCCGTGAACGTTGTGAAGTTGCCGGCCCCATTCGCGGTGGCCACGCCCACCTTCCCCTGGGCGACTAGAGACTGTTCGTCACAGAGAGGCCCACACATCGCGGTATAGCCCGATATACACAGGACGCCGTTGCCGCTGAGCGAGGCGTCCGTGAACGGTGCGCCGGTCTGAAGCAACATCTCGCCGCCGACCACCGCGAACGAGGCCGGCGTATCGGTCGAGACGGCCAATAGGTGGGCAGCGTCGACGACGATGTATCCCCAGTGCGTCGGCGTGACTGAGCTGGCGCTCGAAAACGTGATTGTGAAGCTGCCCACCCCGTTCGCATCCGGCGCCGTATAGCTGCCGCCGGTCACGTTTCCGCTCCCGTCGAAGCTCGCCGTCCCCACCATGCCGAGGGGTGGGACGGGACCCGAGCCGAAGCCCGAACCGTCGACGCCCGAGTTGCCGCTGCTGTTGTCAAATTCGATGAACTGTGCCTTCTGGGCGATGCCATTCGAGATCGCGCCCGCCGAAATGACATAGGTGTGGCTCAGGGACGTGCCGCCGTCGGCGAAGGTCAAAGTCATTGTGCCGCGGTTGTCTGAGCCGAGGCTATAGGTACCTGTAACCGTGCCGAATGCGCCGGGGCAAACCTGCTCCGAGGCCGGCAAGCCAGAGTTCGGCCCCGGCCCCTGGCATTCCGCGAGTTCGCCCGAGGTGATATCGCCCGTGCCATTGGCGACGATGGCGGCGTCCCAGGCGACCTGGGAACCGGCGCTGGCGAAGCCGTTGAAAAGCAAAGCGTAATTGCCCTTCAGTTCGGAGTCATTCGTCCCGGCCACGGGCAGGTATATCGTTGCCGGGGCGGTCTTCGATGGGTCTTTCACGGAAGCAGCCGTAAGGATGACCCCCCCGAGCGTGCCCGGCGGGCTGCTCGGAGCCGTATAAGTCGTCGAGCCGCTGTTTCCGGCAGAGGTGGTCTCCGAGAGCGAACCGCAGCCGGACGAACAAGCCGTGCCGCCCCGCGTCAGGTCCCAAGTCACACCCGAAGCGCTCGAGTCGCCCGTGACGGTGTCAGTGAACGTCTGAGTGGCTCCTAAGGAGAGGTTCAACACGCTCTCCGGCGAAACGGCCACGCCGATTGCCCTGAAGGTGATCGCCGCGTCGCTGGTTATCGTCGGGTAGGCTTGCGAGGTCGCAACGATCGTGAAGAGTTCATCTTTCGCAGGCGGACTCGGCGGCGCGGTATAGGTTACGGGGTTCGCCGTCGTGCTCGAGAGCGAGCCGCAAGCGGTTGGGCACGCGCTACCATTCGGGTATCCATCGAGGAGCGTCCAGGTAACCGAAGTGTTCGATGTGTTGCCAACCGCGGCGGTGAAGCTCTGCGTGCCGCCTGCCAAGAGGGTCGCGCTGGATGGGGAGACGAATACCGTCACCGGGGGTTGCGGCGACGAACGACTTCCTCCATTGCATCCCGTCATCATCAACAAGAGAGCGATCAGTATCGCCGGCAGTGGGAGTGAAGTCGGTTCCTGGGACGCAACTGAGAATCGGTCGAAGAAGGGCTTCGAAGCCGTCATGGTCCGGCTCGGGGAGGAGCGCGCAGCAAATCCGCGGGCCTCCACGCGGAGTTTGCCAGGGTTTCCACCCGGCCTCCCTGGATATAGGCAGTATAAAACTTTCGGCCCGCTAGCTGTGATAAAATCTTATAGTTACATTTCGCACTGATCCCTTAGATTCATCTCTTTCGTTCCAGAGCAACCTTCGGCTACAGGGCTCCGGGTCTTCCGGAGTGGCGTTTCGGCATCGGCGTTCTGGGCCGGGGGCCCTGCTACGGGAGGCTGGATGCCCGGGGAAACTTCGGAAACGCTTCGCCAACTGATTCGCAGCCGTATCCGCAGCCATCCGTTCGTCGCCGTTTCGAATCGCGAGCCTTACCTCAATACCTGGCAGGACGGAAAGCTCGCTTGGATGCGGCCGGCGAGCGGATTGGTGGTGGCGCTCGACCCGGTCATGCGGGCCAGCCGAGGGCTATGGGTGGCGCAGGGCGACGGCACCGCCGACCGAGCGGCCTGCGACGAGAACGGGTTTGTGGACGTCCCTCCCGGCGACCCGCGCTACCGCCTGAAGCGCGTCTGGCTGACCGACGAGGAGGTGGAAAATTACTATTACGGTTTCGCGAATTCCGCGCTTTGGCCCTTGTGCCACGTCGCGTACCAGCGGCCCGTATTCCGGCATGACGATTGGCGCGCCTATCGCGAGGTGAACGAGAAATTCGCCGAGAGCGTCGCCCGGGAAGTGGGCAACGAAAAAGCCTTCATCTTCATTCAGGATTATCACTTCGCCCTCCTGCCGCGCCTGCTGCGCCAGCGCTGCCCGCGGGCGGTGATCGCACACTTCTGGCACATCCCCTGGCCGAATCCCGAGGTTTTCCGCATCTGCCCGTGGAAGCAGGAGATCCTCCGCGGGCTGCTGGGCAGCGACATTCTGGGTTTTCACATCCGCTATCACGGCGACAATTTCATCGCCGCTGTCGACCAGGAACTCGAAGCGCGCATGGATCGCGAGCGCGCGGCGATCGTTTTCGAGCGCCACATGACGAAGATTCGCGCATTCCCCATCAGCATCGACTTCGACGCGGTCGCCCGGCAAGCCGCTTCGGAAGACACCGAGGAGCGGATGAAGGCGATTCGGGCGCGCTACGGAATTGGCGAAGAGATCATTCTCGGCGTGGGCGCCGATCGCATCGATTACACCAAGGGGTTGCCCGAACGGATCGAGGCCGTGGACCGCTTCCTCGATCGCTATCCGGAATTTCGCCGCCGGTTCGTCTTCTTCCAGGCAGGCGTGCCCAGCCGAACGCATGTCGATGCCTACCGCCAGCTCAACGAAACGCTCGACGGCGCCGTTCGCCGGGTGAACGCCAAATATGGCGAGCCGGGCTGGTGTCCCATCCTTTTCCTGCGCGAGCACCTGCCGCTGGCCGAGCTGCTGGCTTGGTACCGCTTGGCGCGATTCGCCATCGTCAGCTCGCTGCACGACGGCATGAACTTGGTGGCCAAGGAATTCGTGGCCGCGCGCGTGGATGGGTCGGGAGTGCTGCTCCTCAGCCGGTTCACCGGCGCCGCGCGGGAGCTGCGCGACGCCGTGCCCATCAACCCGTACGCCACCGATGACGTGGCCACGGCGATTCGCCTCGCCATCGACATGACGCCCGAAGAGGCCGGCCGGCGAATGCGCAAAATGCGCGAGCAGGTGCGGGAGCGGAACGTTTACCGGTGGGCGTCCGACATCGTGCGCAAGCTCTCCAAACTCGCGTGAGTCCGCCACGCCCAAGGGCGCCCCGCCCGCCGCGTTCCCTCCTGCGCGAGTGGCCGAAACTCGCGCCGCGCCTCCGCCGCGCACGGCGCCGCATCTTGCTTTGCGACTTCGATGGCACGCTGGCGGGTATGCGGCGGGCGCCCGACGCCGTCCATTTGGCCCAATCCACCCGGAAACTGCTGGAAAGGATCCGCGATGCCGGCAGCGTCGTCGGCGTAGTCAGCGGGCGCGACCTCGACGACGTGGCGGCCCACGTGGGAATTCCGGGCCTCTGGTACGTCGGGGGGCACGGGAACGAGTTGCGCTCGCCCGAAGGACGCTTCGTCTCGCTGGTGAGCGCCGCCGATCGCAGAGAGGTCGCGCGGGCGGCTCGCTGGCTGCGGCCGCGCCTGGCCCCGCTCCCGGGTATCCGCTTGGACGTCAAGCAAGCCAGCGTTGCCATTCATTACCGCGCCGCGGCGCGCCAGGGGAAGGAGCGGGCGCGAGAGATCATGCGAGAGGCGAGCCGGCGAACGCCCGGCTGGCGCCTGCTCGAGGGGAAAAAGGTGTGGGACCTGCTCCCCGAAAGAGCGGCGGACAAATGGACCGCGGTTCAGCGCCTGCTCGGGAAACAGCCGCCATTCGGTCCTCGCTTCGTCGCCTACCTGGGTGACGATTTGACAGACGAGAGCGTCTTTCGAGGAATGCGCGGAGCAGTCACGGTGTCCGTCGGCCGCCCTCGCGGCTCCGCAGCGCGCTACTCGTTGCGCTCGGTGACTGAAGTCCGGCGCTTCTTGCGCCTTTGGCTGCGCGCCGCGCGCTAGTAGTTGCGGTAGCGCCACGCTTTAGGATGGCATCGTTGTTCCGCATCGTTCGCGCGCCTTTAACCATACCCCTCTCGTGAGGATGCATGCCGGGCTAAAGCCCGGCGCTACACAAGCTTGGCTGCCGCGTTCCGTCCCCTCACTCCTGGCGCAGCCCACGAAACGATGCGAAATGTCGGATGGAAGAGAGGTGGAGCGGGAGAAGGGAGTCGAACCCTCACTTTCGGCTTGGGAAGCCGACGTTCTACCGCTGAACTACTCCCGCCCATGGCGTGTGACAGCGGCCCTTCGGCCGACACTCGCATCGGCACCAAAAGCCTACCATCCGGCCTTTAGCTGCGGCAAGCTCCGCCGGCCCGCTGCCTAATTCAAACATAGGCACAGCCACCGTCTGCAGCAATGCATGAGGTGGGTGCCGCGGGGTCCCGCACCTGGGTCGAGCGATCATCGCCGTATCGCCTGGAGGCAGACTTTGTCCCAGCAACCTGGTTCATTTTTCCGTTTCCTTTCCGCTTCGGCTGTGCTATAGACCGCCCATTGTGGGTAAGCCCATACCGGCCAGCGGCTTGGTTTCCCATGAGGCCCAGGAGCGCCCTCTTTACGCGCAACTACAGAGCCTCACGGACGAGCGATTGGTGCTCGAAACGCAAGCCGGGAATGCCGACGCCTTCGCCGTCATTTTCAAGCGTTACCACCGCCTCGCCCACGTGACGGCGCTGAGCATCCTGCGGGATGCCGCCGAGGCCGAGGATCTGACCCAGACGGTCTTCCTCGAGGTCTACCGGCACCTCGCCCAATTCGATCCCGGCCGGGGCAAATTCCGAATCTGGCTGCTTCAGTTTGCCTACTGCCGGAGCATGCACCGGCGGAACTATCTGTTCGTGCGCCAGTTCCTCAATCACGTGGAACTCGGCGAGGTGACGAAAAAGGAAGAGGAAGGCTGCTGCTCCTCTCCCCGTTTGCATCCTCAGGAGAGCGGCCGGCTGGCCGTCGAGGTCCTCGCCGCCCTGCCGGAACCGCAGCGGCGAACGATGGAGATGTATTTCTTCGAAGGCTTCTCCTTCCACGAGATCGCCCAGAGAAGGAACGAGACCTTCGCCAATGTCCGTCATCATTTTTACCGCGGCCTGGAGCGGCTCCGGCGTTACATGCAATCTGGCTCACCCACCGAAATCGCGCGAACAACTCGCGTTCAGGCCGGAGATACGGGCGCGCTATGACACATGAACCTTTTCGCGAGATCGCCGCGGCTGCCAGCATCGGCCAAGCCAGCCCCGAAGAGCTTTTCGAGCTGGAAAACCACGTGACCGATTGCGAGCCGTGTCGCCAGGCGTATCTCGATTACCTCGCTCTTGCCGGCCGCCAATACGCCGAAGCCAGCCGCGCCCCGCGGCTTTCCGCGCGGGATGCCCAGGAGTCTTTGAACTCGGAACTGCTCACGCGCCGGTTCTTTGAACGCGCCAAGCGTGAAGGCATCTGTTTCTCCTCCGCCGTGGATGAGGAACTCAGCCGGCTGGCTCCCGTCCCGCGTCCGGCGCCGCAACGGGCACGATGGCTGGTGCCGCTGCTGGCGGCTGCCGCGCTTCTCCTTGCCGGCGCGGGGCTCTCCGTCGGCTTCTTCTACGGCTTCCGCCCCTTCCGTTCCGCTCCGGTGGATTGGCCGGACCAGACCCAGGCCCGCCTGAGCGCGGACGCCTCCGTCAACGCGTTCGACCATCTGCTCGCCGATGAGCTCGCTGCAAACGCGAGACTCGAAGCGGAACTTCGCCGGTGGAGAGCGGCGTCGAGCCAGGCGAACGAGCGACTGCGCGCGGCCCAGGAGCAACTCGATTCCGCCACTCGGCAAAGCCAGGCACTCGCCTCCGGCCGGGCCGAATCCCAAGCGCAGTTAGAAGCGGCCCAACATGCGCTCGCCGCCTCCCAGGCCTTTGTCGCTGCAGCCCAGCAGGAAGCCGCCGAGCAACGGTCCCATGTCGCGAGCTTGCAAACTGCGCTGGTGGATAACGAGCTCCGGACAGCGGACCTCAAAAACAAGTTGGCGGCGGAGTCTGCCGTCATCGGCCAACAGCGGAAGCTCCTCGGCCTCACTCGCGACGTCACCGATCTGATGGGCGCACGAGACCTGCACATCGTCGACGTCGTCGATACCGACGCGCGCGGCAAGAGCCGCAGCGCCGTTGGCCGTATTTTCTACACGAAAGAGAAGTCGCTGATCTTCTACGCGTACGACCTCGACGAGACGAAAATCGCCAAGGGGAAGTTTCAATACACCGTGTGGGCCACGCGGGAAGGGGATGGCGGGCGGGCGCGCAGCTTGGGAATCTTCTATACGGATAATAAGACGAGGAGCCGCTGGGTATTCAAGTGCGATGACCCCAGGGTTCTGCGAGACATCAATTCCGTCTTCGTGACCTTGGAGCCCTCCCGTAGCGGCATCTCCCGCCCTCAAGGCCAGCACCTGATGTACGCCTACCTCGGCGGTCAGCCAAATCATCCTTAGAATCTTAAGGTTGCGGGTTACCGGGGACAGCGTGCAGCGAGCGCGCTATGCCCTCACCGCTCAACCCCTAAGCCGGTCGCGCTCCGCGCATCCTCCCCCGCAAGCTGCACGCTGTCCCCTGTCCCCTAGCCTGTTGGGACAAAACGCTCGCACACCCGGAATACTCTGTTGAAGGGGGCTGCGGTGAGGATTCGTTCGCCGGCGGCCAAGGATCGTTCGGGACCGCGAAGGGGTGTGACCATGACGACCAAGTATCGGTTTTGGGGGTATTTCCATGCTTTGGAAATTCCGTTCGCCGCGCTGGTATTGTGCCTGGCCTTCCTGCCTCGCCCCGCCTGGGCCCAATCGGAAACGGCATCGGTTTCCGGCCGTATCACCGATCAAAGCGGCGGCATCGTTCCCGGCGTCGACGTCACCATCCGCAACTTGGACACGGGCATCGCGCAGACGACAAAAACCGATGCCACCGGCATCTACATCTTTCCCGCTCTCGAGCCCGGGCACTACGTCATGAATGTCCGCAAAATCCAGTTCAAGAGCGTCACGGTCACCGGCATCACCCTCCTCGTCCAGGAGAATCTCTCTCGCAATTTCGCGCTCCAGGTCGGCTCGCTCTCCGAATCGGTCACCGTAAGCGGCAGCGGCGCCAGCATGAATACCACCAACGGCACCGTGAGCACGGTCGTCAATCGCGATTTCGTGGAGAACATCCCCCTGAACGGCCGGAGCCTGCAAACCCTCCTGATGCTGACCCCGGGAGTTCAGATGTACAACGGTGGAGGCCTCTCGTCCTCCCAGGGACAATTCGAGGTCAATGGCCAGCGGACCGATGCCAACTATTTCACGATCGATGGCGTCGCTGCCAATCTAGGCACCGACGAGGTTGGCAACGGCCTGCCCGAGGCCGCGGCCGGTTCCATCGCCGGCTGGAACGCTCTGGGGGGAACGAACGGCCTCATCTCGGTGGACGCGGTTCAGGAATTCCGCGTCCAGACCTCGACATTCGCTCCGGAATACGGCCGCACGCCCGGCGCCCAGGTCTCCATTGTCTCGCGGGCGGGCACCAACGCCTGGCATGGCACGGCGTTCGAATACTTGCGCAACGACAAGCTCGACGCCAACGACTGGTTCGCCAACAAGGATGGCCTGCCGAAGGCCGAGGAGAGACAAAACGATTTTGGCGGCGTGTTCGGTGGTCCCGTGGATATTCCGGGCGTCTATAACGGCCACGATCGCACCTTCTTTTTCTTCTCCTACGAAGGCCTGCGCCTCCGCGAACCGGTCACCGAGCAGTCCGCGGTTCCTGACGCGGCTTCGCGCACCGCCGCGCCCTCTGCGCTTCAGCCTTTCCTGAACGCCTTCCCGATTGCGAATGGCCCTGAGCTTACCGACAATCTGGCCCAATTCAATGCCAGCGTCTCCAACCCCGGCTCGATCGACGCCTATAGCATTCGCTTGGATCACTCCTTGACTTCCAAAGTCAAGCTTTTCGCCCGCTACGACGATTCCCCGAGCTTCATCGCCACGGCAGGCGGCGCGGGCAACAACCCCTATCAAGTCAACATCAACACCCACACCTTCACCCTCGGCGCCGATGCGTTGGTGACCAATACGATCAGCAACCAGTTCCGAGCCAACTACAGCAACCTCAAGTCGTACTCCACCGAGTACCTGACCAATCTCGGCGGCGCCGTCCCTCTCACGACTGCCCAACTCGGCGCCGTCATGTCCCCCGAGGCGAATCCGGCCACAGCCCAGTTCACCCTCCAGATTGCCGATGGCAGCTACTACTTCATTGGGCCGGCGGGAGTGAGCGAACAGCGCCAACTTGATTTCGTCGACAACGTTGGGATGGATCGCGGGCCGCACCAATGGAAGTTCGGAGTCGACTTCCGCTACTTGGCGCCCTTCAATAACAACTTCCCGTACTACTTGGGCGCGTACTTCAACGGGATGAACGGTCCGGGGGGCGTGCTGACCGGACAGACCGCGGACACGAGCGTCACCTCGTACTTCTCCTCTTCGATCCGGGCGAAGAATTTCTCGCTCTACGGGCAAGACACGTGGACGGTGAATCCCCGGCTCAGCCTCACCTACGGCCTGCGCTGGGACGTGAATCCCGCGCCGTACGGCGCCAACAAAGGGAGCGATCCTTACGTGGTCCAGGGCCTGAACGATCCCACGACGATGACTTTGGCCCCGCACGGCACGCCCTTCTACGCGACGACGTGGGGAAACGTGGCGCCCAGGCTCGGCATCGCCTATCAACTGCGCAACGGCCCCGGTTGGGAAACCGTTCTGCGGGGCGGCTTCGGCATCTTCTACGATATCGGGGCGGGAGGCCTCGGCGAATTCACGCTCGGGTATCCGTTCTCGGCGAGCAACGACTTAGGCCCGGCAACTTTCCCCGCGCCCGTTGCTGAGCTGGCGCCTCCTACCGTGAGTGTCTCTCCTCCGTACGGCTATCTCCACGTTGCGGAGCCGGGCCTCTCGCTCCCGCGAACCTATGAGTGGAACGTGGCGGTCGAGCAGGCCCTCGGGCCGAATCAGACGTTCTCGGTTACCTATCTGGGCGCCTTGGGAAGGGACCTACTCCGCAGCCTCTTCCTCTTTCCGAGCAACCCGGATTTTACGTTCCTGAACGTCACGAACAACCAGGGCAATTCGGATTATCAGGCGCTTCAGTTGAAGTTCCAGCGACAAGCCACGCGCGGCTTGCAAGTCCTGGCCTCCTATACCTATTCCCATTCCATCGACAACGCCTCGGACGACCAGTTCACCTACAATCCCTTCTCCCTTGGCGGCGGGACCACCGACCGCGCCAGCTCGTCTTTCGATATCCGCCACAGTGCCAGCGGGGCCGTGGTTTACGCTCTTCCATCGCCCGCCCGCAACGGGTTTGCGCATGCCGTATTGGGCGGCTGGTCCGCGGACGACCTCCTGATTGCGCGAACCGCGCTGCCAGTCGATCTGACTCCGTTTGACATATCGACCATCATCGGTGGTTACTCCATCTCGAGCCGCCCCGACGTCGTTCCGGGCGTCCCCTTCTACCTTTACGGGTCGCAATATCCTGGCGGCAAGGCTTTCAATCCCGCGGCGTTCACCAACCCCGCCCCGGGCACGAACGGCGACCTGGGCAGGAACGCGCTGCGAGGGTTCGGCTACTGGCAGGATAATTTCGCGATTCATCGCCAATTCAATTTGACGGAACGGCTCAACCTGCAATTTCGGGCGGAAGCCTTCAATGTTTTCAATCATCCCAGCTTTGCCGATCCCTTCGGCTTCTGGCCGATCAGTTTCCCCCTGTTCGGCCTTTCGTCAGAGAGCATCGCGAGCGCCAGTTCTTTCAACGGTCAGAACTCCCTGTATGGTGTCGGCGCGCCGCGCTCCTGGCAGTTCGGCCTGCGGCTGGCGTTCTGACCGCCGGCGGCCGAGTGGCGTTGCTTGAGACGATTTCTGACGAGTCGCAGAAGAGGAACCCTGTGCGGAGTCATCCCGAGTAGCCCCTCCGCCCCCCAGGCAGCGGCCCTGAGCTGCTCGCCCTTGCTCGGGATAGACTCCGCGGGGGCGCACGGGGTGGCCTCCCCGATGGTTCAGCGCGCCGCGAGTCGGAAATAGCGGCGCACTGTGGGCCCGACCCTCGCTGCCTGCCGTACCCTCGGCGAAGGCGGGTGGTCGCCTGGGCAGCTGCCTGGCAGGGGGAGAGGAGAACGAGGTGAGCCCGTGAGACGAATCCTAGCGGCAATCGCGATGGGCGTGCTCCTGTCACCGGCACTGGCCAGGGCCCAGGAGGCCGCCGTAGAAGGCACGCCGGCGGCGAAAGCGGAGTTCGAGAAGGGAGAAGCCGCCCGGAAAACCGGCAGCTACAAGACGGCGGCGCAGCACTACCTGCGCGCCATCGCCCTCGATCCCGAGTACGCCGACGCGCATGAAAATTACATTTTCGTCAGCCAGATGGACATCGACCCGACCCTGCGAGCCGCGGTCTTCTCGCCCAAGGTGTCTCCGGCGCAGCTGGCTGCATACGAGAAGGCGCAAGCGGCGGTGAATGCGAAGCTCGAGGCTCAATACCGGGGATGGGCCGCCGCGCACCCGCACCTGGCAGTCTACGAGTGGGCCTTGGGCTACCTCAACGACTACCAGGATCCGATGGCCGCCATTCGCTACTATCGTGCTGCCGTCCAAATCGACCCGAGATTCGCGCCTGCTTGGCAGTCGCTTTCCCTCATGGATGAAGTGCACGGGGACCTGGCTGCCAGCCGCGAGGATCTGCACAAGGCCGTCGAGGCGGATCCGGGGAGCGCTGCTTATCTCTTTTACTACGCCAACGCCTTTCGGCGGGTCGATCCGGCGAAGTGCACCGAAGTTTCCATGGAAGTGGTCAAGCGCTTTCCGGCGAGCGGTCGCGCGGCTCAGGCGCTCTATTGGCTCGCCGACGCCGCGCCCACCGATAGTCAGAAGATTCACTATCTCATGATGCTCAAGAAAGACCAGGCGCCCGAGGGCCGCGATTGGCGGAGCAGCGGCATGGCGGTGCTTTTCGATATCGATATGCGCGCCGATCGCGCCCAGGCTCTCGCGCTCGCGCGCGAAATGGTGAAGGCCGACCCGCACGACACCGAGTGGCAGACTTTTGCCGGCTACGCGCAGGCCATGGTGGATGCCGAGCATCTCATTGGCCGGCGCCATGCCGCCCAGGCCGTCGCGCTTCTCGACAGAGTCAACCTCCCCGCTTGGTATCGCACCGGGCAACTTGCCCTGATGCGTGCCGACGCGCTCGATGCGGAGGGCAAGTCCGAGAAGGCCTATCAATACCTCCTCAAATTCGATGCCGCCAACCCCACCAACGAGGCCCAGTCCCGCCTCCAGAAGTACGGCCACAAGCTGGGAAAGAGTTCCGCGCAGGTGGAGGCCGACCGCTGGGCGGTTGTCGAAAAAGGGGCTCGCCAGGCCGTTCCTTTCTCCCTCCCGGGCTATACGACTCGCCGCCCGAGGTCCCTCGCGGATTTCCGGGGACATGTCATCCTCCTGAATTTCTGGTATCCGGAGTGTGGTCCCTGCCGCGGCGAATTCCCCTACATCCAGTCCGTTCTGGACAAGTACAAGGCTCAGGGCTTCGAGATTGTGGCGGTCAACGTCTATCCGGAGGAAAACGCCTTCGTGCTTCCGCTCCTGAAGGGGTTCAAGTTAGGGTTCATTCCCCTCCAGGGAAGCGAGCAGTGGGCGCTCGACGCCTACCACGTTCGCGGCGAGCCCACGAACTTCTTGATCGGAGCCGACGGCCGGATATATTTCGGCCCGTTGCGACCGGTTAGCAGCCCCGAGGCGCAACGGACTTTGGAACTCCAAGTGGCCGAACTGCTGCACCACGCCATGCTTTAGCAGGACGCTGAAGGGGTTATGCCGGCTTATCGCCCCGAGACCGCTGCGCCGCGCCAAAGGGCGACGGACTCCGGACCAAAGGCTCGCCGGGTGGCGAGCCTGAGGGGCGCCCTGTACCCCGAAAGATCTCGATGAATGATGGCAATTCTCATGTTCCGGCTGCGATGCCCTCGCTGGCCGTGAGGGATGCGGGATAATGGTTTTCGGGAGGCTTGCCCTTGACTTGGCTTGAACGGAGTGTCTGTGCCACCGCCTTCATCGTTTTCGTTTCCATTGCTGCCTTAGCCCAAAGGCCTAACGAGGTTGTGACGTGGAAGGGCAGCCTTCCGGTGCCCGCTGCTCTAAGGCCCGGCGCCAAAGTGACTGCCAAGCTCGAGGCGAAAATCCAAGCGGGCTGGCACGTCTATTCGATCTCCCAACCCCCCGGCGGACCAACCCCTACCGTCATCTCCGTTCCCGAAGGTCAGCCATTTCGCCTGGCGGGACCCGTTGCCGGCCCGGTCCCGCATTCCGTCTACGATCCCAATTTCCAAATGCAGACCGAGTACTACGTCGATTCGGCGACTTTTCGAGTTCCACTTCGGGTGGCTGCTGGGGCCGCGTCAGGTCCCGGCAAGGCCATGATTGACGTCATCTTTCAGACCTGCAACGACCGCATCTGCCTGCCGCCGGCGACCGTGCATGTGCCGCTGAGCTACCGCGTCCTTGCGCCGGCCGGTCGCTAATTCCGGGCCTCTGGGGACTGGGTTTTCGATCCGTCCCTTAGGGCCTTTGGGCTGCAAAAGCCCGCCGCGACGGGTCGGGCGTGGTGCAGTCTGTTGTAGCTCCGGCGTCTTTCGTCCTCCCAGGGGATCCCACCCAACATGACTTTCGAGCCCATGTGGGCGAGCCAGGCCGCGTTTCTCACGACAAGGGGATGCCGGCTATTCGTGCGCTCCGAAAGCTTCGGGAGTCGGTGCGGGTCGCGAGGCAAGGCCCAAAAGCAGATTCCTCTCTCCGTGGCGGGACCGTCCGCCGCGGCTGACGATGCATCCCATCAATTCCACGGAAATGGGGTCGGGATCCTTCGCTGCGCTCAGGATGACAATCCCAAGAGGGCCTTTTGCTGCACCCCAGTAAGATTACCTGCCGCGCTGGAGCTTGGTTGCCTGCGGATGCGGCGCGCTCTTCGGTGGAGCGGTTTTGGCGGGTGCAGAGTTTGGTTGGGGAACCGGAACGGCTTCGCCATTCAGATAGCGGCGGCGGAGTTCCTGCACGGTCATCGGCGCCAATTGAATTCTTACGGCCGTGTCGCGTTCCGGCGTCTTCGCATAGGAGATGTAGGCGGTGTCGCCCGACACCAAGTCGCCGATCTTCAATGGCTGACCCTGCTCGCCGACAATCACCGTCTTGCTGTCGACGCCCATGGTCAGCGTGACTTCCGTCGGCATCTTGAGAACCATCTCGTCCTTGCGGGGGTTCACCGACGAAATGATGAAGAACTCGCCTGCCCCCGTCGTAACCACGGGGTTCGCGGCCCACTTCGGCGCCGCCGCGTCGGGCTTCGGCGTCGGCGCGGCACTGGGCGCTTTGCTGCCCCTATGCCCCCGGTAGGCTGCCTGGGCGGCTCGTGCGGCAGGAGCGGTGAGCGCCAGCGCGGCGGCCAGCCCGGCGAGTGCGGCGAGATGTTTGAAAAGACCCTGCTTCCTCTTTTTATTCATAGCGGAGCGTCTCTATCGGATCGAGTTGTGAGGCCTTTTGGGCCGGATAATAACCAAAGAAAATTCCTACGCCCGCCGAGAAGGTGACCGCTATGACGACAGCGGCGATGGGAACCTGGGTAGGCCATTGGAGCAGGCCGGAAAGTGCCGCCGACGCGATGGAGCCGGCGATGATCCCTACCCCACCCCCCAACAAGCTCAGCACCAGGGCTTCGCTGAGGAACTGCCAGCGGATATCGCGGCGCGTGGCGCCGACGGCGCGCCGCACGCCTATCTCCCGCCGCCGCTCCGTGACGGAAACCAGCATGATGTTCATGATGCCGATCCCGCCGACCAGGAGCGATACGGAGGCGATGCTGGCGAGCAGGACGGTCATCGTGTTGGCGGACTGGGTTGCGGCGTCGGCGAGTTCCTGCGGGCTGCGAATCAAGAAGTCGTCCGGCTCATTCGGCCGAAGCTTATGCAGCAGGCGCAGCAGCGCGCTCACCTGCTGGATGGCGGGCTGGATGGCGGAATCGGAGATCACCGAGGCATTGATGTAGTTCACCCAACTGATGCCGGAGAGCTTCTTCTGTACGGTGGTGTAGGGCGCGAGGATCAGGTCGTCCTGGTCCTGGCCGAACGTCGACTCGCCCTTGGCCTGCAACACGCCGGCGACCACGAACGGGAGGTTCTTGATCCGGATGACCTTGCCTACCGGGTCGTCGGTCCCGAAGAGCTGCGTTGCCACGGTGTGCCCGATATCGCAGACGTTCGCCTCGTCGTTCACGTCCTTATCCGTGAACTCGCTCCCGCTACCAATCTGCCAGTTGCGAATGGCGAAATAGCCCGGGCTCACCCCTTGGACCTGGGTGAACCAGTTGTTCCCCTGGTAGACCACCTGCGCGTGATCCCAAATGCCCGGGCTCACGTCTTTGATCAGCGGCACTTCCCGCTGGATGGCGATGGCGTCCTCGGCGGTGAGCGTTTTCGTGGCTTCCTCGCCCATGTGCACGCCGCCCCGGTTCGGGCTGCCGGACATGATGAAGATCATGTTCGAGCCCATGCTCTGGATTTGGCTCTGCACCTGCTGCGACGCGCCTTCCCCGATGGCCACGGTGGCGATGACGGCCGCCACGCCGATGATGATCCCCAGCATGGTTAGGATCGTCCGCATCTTGTTCGCGGCGAGCGCCTGCAGCGACGTGCGCATCACTTCGCGACCGTTCATGGCTCATCCTCCTGCGCGCGGGTTCGTAGCGAGGACACGAGAAGCTCGCTCCTAACGGCGGATCATCATCGGCCCGCCGGGCCCGCGCCGCTGATTGTTCCCTCCCGTCGCCGCGCTGCCCGATAGCTGGCCCGTGACGATCGTGTCGCCGGGCTTGAGATTGCCCGCGACGATCTCGGTGTGGAGCAGATCGCTAAGGCCTTCGCGAATGGCGACGGGAACGAGGTCTTTCCCATTCGCCGCCAACTGCCAGACGACATGCCAGCCCTGCGCGTGGCTCAGGTAGGCTTGGGGCGGAATCTTGTATTGGCGGTAAAGAGCCGTTAGCTGCTGCGGCGAGAGCGACGTGGGCTGGAAGATCATGGCGGAATTGGGAACGATGATGGCGTTGCTCGCGTGGCCGGTGGGGATGGTCACGTAAGCGGTTTCGCCGGGCAGAAGTTTGTCGTTGGGGTTCTCAAAATCGAGCATGACGCTATAAGTGACCACGTTTTGCACCAGCGACGGGTTCAGCCGAATCGAATTCACGGTCGCGTGGAAAGTCTCATTGGGGAAGGCGTCCACCTGGAAGGTGCAAGGCGTCCCGGGCGTGATATGGCCCGTGTCGGACTCGTCCACCTGCGCGGCCACCTGCATCCGCGAGAGGTCCTGGGCCACTGTGAAGAAGGTCGAGGCCGACAACGAACTTGCCACGCCCTGTCCCACATCGAGGTTGCGAGCCACCACCACGCCGTTGATGGGGGAAACGATCGTGGTGTAGCTCAGGTTCGTTTCCGCCGCCTGGAGGTTGCCTCGGGCGGCTTCGATCTGCGCCTTGGCCTGCTGGATCTGGGCTTGGGTTTGCTTGATCTGGGCTTTCGATTGGATCACCTGGGATTCGGCGGCGAGCGAGGACGCCTCCGCCTGCCCCAGAGTCGATTGCGTCAGGTCGTTCTGGTCGTGCGAGATGACGCCCTGCTTGTAGAGATCCTCGGTGCGCCGGGCGTTGACCTTGACGTATTCCAAATTCGCCTTGGCTTTCTGGTCGTTGGCCTCGTTCGTCGCGACGGCAGCGGTCATGACCTGCAAGTTGGCTTCGAGATTTTGCAAGTTGGCCTGGGCGCTTGCCAGGTTGCCGCTGGCGGTGATGACCTGGGCCTCGTAGCTGGCCGGATCGATTTGCGCCAGCACCTGTCCGGCCTCGACGTGCGTATTGAAGTCGGCGAAGATGTATTTCACGTTGCCCGATACGTACGAGCCCACCGGAGCCAACGTCAACGCACCGATCGAGCCGGTCGCGGAAACCGTGGCCGTGATGTTGCCGCGTACGACCTTGCCGGTCATATAGGTGGCTGCATTGCTCTTGTGGGTCAGGATCATTCCCGTCAACACCACGACCACCGCCAAAACGATGATAAAGCTGAGCTTCTTATGCTGTCTCACAAACGCCGGAGCTTGCATCCGCGCCCCTCAGGTGACCTCAATGAGGAATTCTGTCTCTACGCTACCTCCAGTATGACGCATCCCGGCCTCTTTCGGTTGCGGTCGCTCGAGAAGGCCACGGGATGGACGGGCTCACGGTCTCACCGAGCCTCGCCAGGGAAACTCGAGTGGGTCGTAGAATCCCGCGTGTCGTTTGGGGCCCCGTCCTTCCGGCGTTTCTGGCCGGAAGGGCGGGCCAGAGCACTACACCCCGAGACTCCCACCCTTGCGAACTGCGCAAGGGTGGGGCCCCGACCAAAAGAATCGGGGCAGGCACCCAAACACCGCCCGGGATTTCGACGCCGACACGGTGTTTCATTGGGTAGCCTCAGCGCAATCGCGACTTTAGAGCCTGCGGTTTCGCCCAGACCATGACGCGATTCTCGCGTCGCGGGGCTGCCCGTCATGACGTCAAGCCGGCTCGTGGCTTCGCCCTGAGCCCGTGTGGCGTGATAGAGTTCCTAGCCGCGGAGCACCGGCCGGGCGGCGGGCCCTCCCGTCCCGAATCCCGTCCCGAATCCCGAACCTTCGGGACGGGATTCGGGACGGGGCGAACCCGGCGGAAGGAAAGCGCAAGTGGCCTATCGAAACCTCAAGGAATTCCTGGCGCGGCTCGAGCGCGAGCGGGAGCTGCGGCGCATCGGCTTGGAAGTCGATCCCGAGCTGGAAATTACCGAAATCACGGACCGGGTCACCAAGGCGAGCGGGCCCGCGCTGCTCTTCGAGCGGCCGAAAGGCTCTGCGGTGCCCGCGGTCATCAATTTATTGGGCAGCCGGCGGCGGCTCGAGCTAGCGCTCGAGGTCGGCCACGTCGACGAAATCGCGGCGCGCATTCGCTCGCTGCTGGATCTGCCTCGTCCTCAGGGCATGCTGGATAAGCTCAAACTGCTCGGCCGCCTCGGCGATCTCGATTCGTCCTTTCCCCGCACCGTGAAGGGCGGGCCCTGCCAGGAAGTGGTGAAGCGCGACAACTTCTCCCTCTTCGAATTTCCCATTCTCAAGTGCTGGCCGGAGGACGGCGGCCGCTTCATCACCTGGCCGCTGGTGGTGACGCGCGATCCCGCTACCGGCCGCCGCAACGTCGGCGTCTACCGCATGCAGGTGCTCGACGAACGCACCACCGCCATGCACTGGCAGACGCAGAAACATGGCGCCGAGCATTTTCGCGAGGCGAGCGGAACGGCGGCCAAGCGCCTGGAAGTGGCCGTGGCGATCGGCGCCGAACCCGTGACCGCGCTGGCGGGCGTGCTCCCCGCGCCCGCGGGCATGGACGAGATGATGCTCGCCGGCTTCCTCCGCCGCGCTCCCGTCGAGATGACCAAGTGCTTGACCGTAGACTTGGAAGTCCCCGCCGAAGCCGAGATCGTGCTCGAAGGCTACGTCAACGCCAACGATCTGCGCACCGAAGGGCCCTTCGGCGACCACACCGGTTTCTACTCGCTTCCCGGCCGCTATCCGGCGTTCCACGTCGCCTGCCTCACCCACCGCCGCGACCCGCTCTATCTGACGACCATCGTCGGCCGGCCGCCCCAGGAGGATTTTTTCATGGGGTACGCGGTCGAGCGGATGTTCCTCCCGCTGATGCAGTTGGCGCATCCGGAGATCGTGGACGTTTCGATGCCCGCCGAGGGAATTTTCACGAACCTGATGATCGTCGCCATCCGCAAGTCGTATCCCGGGCACGCGCGGAAAATCATGCATGCGATCTGGTCGATGGGCCAGGCGATGTTGACGAAAGTGGTGGTGGTGGTCGACCACGACGTCGACGTCCAGGATTCCCGCGAGGTGGTGTGGAAAGCGCTCTGCGCGATCGATCCCCAACGCGACGTCGAATTCGCGCTCGGGCCGCTCGACACCCTCGATCACGCCGCCCGGCTGCAGGATTACGGCTCGAAAATGGGCATCGACGCCACGCGAAAATGGCCGGAAGAGGGTTTCGCGCGGCCCTGGCCGGGCGAAATCAAGATGGACCCCGCCGTCAAGACGCGCATCGACGCCCTCTGGCAGAAGCTGGGCCTCTAACCGCGGACGAAGGCGTACATGGTGAGCACCAGCAGTACGAATCCGATGAGGAGAACCAACGAACCCACGATCCGGCCAAAATTCTTGAGCCACAAGGGCGGAGCGACCTCGGTCAGGTCCAGCTTTCCCTCCTTCACCAGCCGCTCGTACTCTTCCGGCCGCTTCTTCCGAAACTCCTCCTCGCTCTCCTTCCCGGTGAAGATGACCAAATCCATGGGAAAGCTTTCCGGGCGCAGATGCGAGTTGAAGAAGTGGACGACGAAGATGAACCAGACCGCCAGCAGCGCTTCTTCCCCGTGCAGAACTAGGGCGATGTTGAGCCAGCGGCCGGGAAGCAGTTTCGAGAAGAAGGGCGCGAACCACATCGTGTAGCCGGAAAGACCGATGATGGCCATGCCCCAAAACACGGCCCAATAATCGAACTTCTCCCAATAGGAGAACCGGCCGAATTTCGGCCGCGGCCCCAGCCAGAGAAACCAGCGAATGTGGTGGTACAAATCGGCGAGGTCCTTCGGGTTCGGCACGAGCGATTTCGGTCCCCAGAAAATCCCGCGCTCGCGGCGGAGCACGCCCCGGCGGAAAATGCTTCCGACGTGAATCAGGAACGTGACCGTCAACACCACGGCGCAGCATTTGTGGAAAAAGAGGATGGCGCTGAAACCGCCCACGATGCTCGCGAAGCGCTCCGCCCACGCCGATTGGCTGAAGCGCAGCGGGAGGCCGGTAAGGGCCAAGCCGATGAAGGCGCTGAAGAGAGCGGCGTGCAGATAGCGCTGGCCGAGGGAAAACCGCACGTAGTAGCGCGTTGCCTGGGCCGGGAGGGCGGCCGGGGCCTCCTCGGCGGGTTTGGGCTTCGGGCTTTCCGGCGGCGCCGGGCTCGCCGGAGGTAGCACAGGCATTCCTGCCTGCGCCTCTTCCTTCCCGCTCCGCTCCTCCGCCATCTTCTCGCTTCCCGGTTTTTCCCGATCGCCTGGCCCCGTTTCGCCGCTCATGGCTTTCCCTCTCCGCGCGCCGCGCGACCCAGCCGATCGAACATCGATCGCAGGAACCAGAGAATGGTATGCAGGAAGAAGAAGCCGAGCACCGCGATCAAGAGCAGATTCATGAGCTGCTTGGTGAACCACAAGTGCGGATAGGCCAGCCGGTTATGGGGATCGGCGTGCGGCTGGTAGCGGATGAAGCTGGCATTCGCGTCGGGATGGCACTGCTGGCAGGTGTGAAGCAGATTGGCCGGATTGACGGACGACTTCGGATCCGACGGCGGGAGGATGTCGTGGTTGCCGTGGCAGTTCCAGCAATGAGCGGCTTCGACGTAGCCGATTGCGGAAACCTGCGCGTGAAAGGTATCGAGGTAAGTAGCGTACCGATTCTGGTGGCAACTTCCACAGGTTGCCGAGGTCTGCTTCTGCCAGGAGGCTCGGGCCACCTGCACCACTTGGTGCGCGGTGTGGCAGCTCGTGCAGACTGGCGCCAGCGCGTTCCCGGCTTCCTTCTGCCGGCCGTGGATTCCGGCCAGGTATTGGGCGAGCGGGCCGGCGTGGCACCCGCCGCAGGTATTCGGGATGTTGGCGCGGTACGTACGGCTTTGGGGATCGGTGTGGCTCAGAATCTTGTGCGTGCCGTGGCAGCTCGAGCAACTGGCGGCGACGAGCAGGCCGTCTTTGGTCAGGGCGAAGCCGTGGATCGAATCCATATACATCGCGTAAACGTCCGGGAAACCGTACTTCTTCGCCAGCGCGGGATTCCCGTGACACGCGCCGCAGGTCCGCGGAATGTTCAGCGGATACACCGGCGAACCCGCGTTGGCTACCGGTACGATGGCGTGCGGGTCGCCGTGGCAGCCGAGGCAGGGAACCATGTCGAGCGGAGAGGGAGCGCGGCCGGCCGGCCCCGCCTGCGCGGCGTTGATCTTGGCGTGTACGCTCGCGGCAATGTCGCCGGCTTCCGCGCCGTGGCAAGTGCCGCAGTTCACCGCTTCCATCTTGGCGGGATGGGGATACCCGGCGATCGAGCCGTGGCACGCCGTGCAAGGGAGGGAGGCGTGAACGCTGTCCGCGAAGTGGCTGGGGTCCACGTAGACGCTTTGGCCCGACGGGCTCGTCGCCCCCGCTTGCCCGTGGCAGGCCAGGCACGTGGCGTTTCCGGCGCTCGAGCCGTTTTGCGCGGCCGTCCCGCCAAGTCCGAGCCACAGCGCGGCTAGCAGGACCCAGGTCATTGCATCCCGATCTCCGTGAGGACCTTGGGATTGTGCTCGCTCATGGCCAAAATGTCGTGGCACGTGCTGCAATCGTTCGGAATCGATTCGCCGCCGGCGGCCACGTGGCTGCCGTCGTGGCAGCGGAAACACCCCGGCCAGTTCGTATGCCCGAGGTCATCGGGATAGGTGCCCCAAGTGACGTGCATCTCGGGAAAGACGTTTCGCGAATAGATCCCTTCGACGGTCTGAATCGCCTGCGCCAGTTCGGCGCTTTTCCCCGAAGCGATCTGCGGATACTGCGTCTTGTAGAAATTCTCGAGCGCTTGCGCGATGCGCTCCCGCGCCACTTGCCGGCTGGGGTAGCTCGCCTGCAGGGCGGCGAGCGCCTCGCGCTTGATGTAGGGCAGATCGGTGCTGATGTAGTGCTGTTGGATGGCCTGGTCCAGGCCGTCCGCGGGGAGCTGGAAGGTGTGCGTGGGGCGGTTGTGACAGTCCATGCAGTCCATCAACCGATGCTGCCCCTGGTCGAGTTGTTGCTGCGTCGCCTTGATCGCGTTCGAGCGGAAAATGGTGGTCTTGCCGCTCGCGTCGGTGTAGGACACCCAGGGAATCACCTGGCGTTGCGCGTCGATCGCGATGTAGTGAATCTGGACGCCCGCCGCGAGGTGATGGCCGTGGATGCCCGCGGGTCCTCGGGCGTCCACGCCGCCGACTTTCATCAGCAAGACCGTGGATTCGGAGGTGTTGGCTTCGTCGGAATCGTAGTGGTTCTTCACCAGCAGGATGTTCCCCCCGAACCGCTGGGGCCAGTGGCATTGCTCGCAAGTCTCACGGGCGGGGCGAAGGCTGGTGACCGGCGAGGGAATCGGCCGCGGATAGGTGTCGAACAGGACGGCGAACACCTGTTCCGTTCCCGATAGCTTCGAGCGAACGAACCACGACGCCCCGGGCCCGATGTGGCATTCCACGCAAGCCACTCTCGAATGTGGCGAATTCAGATAGGCGCTGTATTCCGGCTGCATCACGGTGTGGCACGTCGTCCCGCAAAAGGATACCGAGTCCATGTACTGCACGCCTTGATACGAGGCGGTGGTGAAGATGAGCACGTTGGCTATCGTGGCGAAGCCGATGAGGCCCGCCGCCCGGCGCACCATCGGGTGGCGGAAATCCGCGCGCGGGTAAAAATGGGGCAGCTCCCCGCGCTTCAGCAACCGGTACCGCCGCCACAGCGCCCCGGCGGGCATCAGCAGCAACCCGACAACGAAGATCCCCGGCAGGATCAGGTAGAAGAGGATGCCGCCGTAAGGATAGCGGGAGGCGCCGCCTCCCAGGACGATCTCGAACACCCAAAAGGTGACGATGGTGAAGGCGGAGCTGGTCGTGAGCACCGCTCCCGTCAAGGAGATGGGATTCCGGCCCAGATAAACGATCGGGCGAAGCCAAGCGCCAGCTTTGGTTTCCCCATTCAGCAAGAGGTCCCTCGCTTCGCTCGGGTCCGGTACCGGGTCCCTGGGGTGCGGGACCACCGGACTCCAGAAAACAAGGATTTCGCTTGCGGTTCCGGCCGGTGGCACGGGACGCCAAGGGGGCGGCTCCCGACCGCTGCCCTTCGCCTCGCCGCGGCGGGATCAGGGCCGTGAGCTTGCCGAACGGTGGCGGCCCGACACCCGCAATGCGGCACAGCTTCGACCTTCAAAATTTCATCCTCCTTCCTTGTCCCTTTCACGCCGGGCCGAGCAGGATGCCGCAAAAAGTCCCTTAGGACCGTTCTCCTGAGCCCGTTCGCTTCAGTCAGGGTAAACTCCGCGAAGGATCTCGGCCCCTGTTTCCGAGGAACGGACGGGATACTTCGTCTGCCGCCCCTTCGGCTCCGCTCAGAGCCGTGAGCCTGTGGTTCGGCTGAGCTCACCACAGGTCGAACGGCGGCGGACAGGACATCCTGCCCTTTTGCGCTACCCCGCTCGGGGCCGCGAGCACAGTTTTATCGACCACGCCCCATCCGGCAAGGGGAAAACACTTCCACGGCGCCGGGCGGGGGAAGGCCACGCGATCAGCCATCTCGCGGCAGGCTACTCCCCGGCGCGCTTTTTCCTCTGGCTCGCCGGATTCCGGATCGCCCTACGTCGGCGGCTGGCGGCCGGGTCTTGCGTCTTTCACCGGCCCGAACCTGTTCGCGCAGGAGCGCCGGTGCCTCTGGATCGCGCCGCGCCCTGCCGCACGGTCTGTTTACTTTTTCGCCAGCGTGCGCACGAAGGCGATTACATCGCCGACTTGCGTTGCAGAGAGCCCTGCCACCGCCGGCATCTTCCCCTTGCCCTTTTCAATCACCAGCCGCAGTTGCACGTCGGTCTCCGCCTGCACTGCCTTCGAGCCGAGCGGTGGAATGGTGGCCTGGAGCATCTTGGCGAGATTGGCATTGCCCTCGCCATTGGGCCCATGGCACATCTGGCACTTCGATTCGTAAATCTCGTGGCCCTCCTTGGCGTTGGCTTTCGGCGTCGCGAGGGCCGCTGCCGGCATCAGCACTGCCGCAATGAGAGGAATGAGAACCTGCACTTTCATTTCTTCGCCTCCAGTGAATTTCGCGATTCTATCGATCTGATCAGCAACCATAAACTGACGACAACAAGCACGATGACCCCTAGAGAGATTCCGAGACCCTTGCGCCGGTAGTCGCGCTCGGCCAGGGCGGCGACCCCCGCCTGATACGTCTTCTGCGCCACGCCCATTCCCGCCTGGGTTTCCTTCTCCACGGCGGGCGCGCTGAAGTTGTGGACGCCTACCCGGGCCTTGGTGAGATCGTCCCGCGCCCCGGAGAGTTCCAGCTCGGCCGGACCCACCTCCATGCCCGAGCTTCCCGCGCGGGCGAGAATCGCGCTCGAGCGATCGATCGAGGCTTGAAGGGCGGTGAGGCTCGAATGGATTTGCGCCGCGGCGGTGTAACCGGGATCGCCCGGGGCGTGGCAGTTCACGCACACGGACCCCTTGCCGGTGCCGAGGAAGGCGTCGGTGGGCTGGAGAATGCGGTGATTGCTGTGGCAGGTGACGCAGCCGGGCAGGCCCGCGGCGAGGAATGCCCGGGCGTGCGGGCTCTTATCGAAGAGCTGCGCCTGGAAAACGTGGCAGGTGGAGCAGACGTTGACGACCGAGGAGACTCCCGGCGGCGTCGCCCCGTGCGCGCCATGGCAGGTAACGCAGGTGGGCGCGCTCAAGTCGCCGTTCTTTACTAGGTCCTCGTAATGCACGCTCGCCGTGTAGCTGGCGTACTGATCGGTGGGAATCTTGTAGGCCTTCATCGTTTCCGCGTTGGCGTGGCATCGGGCGCAGGTGCCAGGCACGTTGAGCGGATAGACGCTCGAGCGGGGATCGCTCGGCGAGCGAACGTCGTGCACGCCGTGGCAATCGGTGCAGACCGCGACGTTCGTGTCTCCTTTCGCCAGGAGGTGGCCGTGCACGCTCGTCAGATATTTGCTGTATTGGTCGGTAGGGAGCGAAGGATCGAAGCCGCGCATGTAGGTAGCGTTGGCGTGGCAGCTCGCGCAGAGCTTGGGGATACCGGTGCGGTTGACGTGGCCGCGGAAGCCGGCGGCGGCGCTCATCGCCGCGGTCATGTCCGCCTTCGTGGCATCGCCGCCGTGACAGCTCACGCACGTCAGCCCTTTCTCCGCGTGGATGCTCTGGTTGTATTCCTCCGGCTTGACCTGCAGGGGCGGCGGGAGCTGGCTGTGGCAATCGAGGCAACTGTTCTTGGCGGCCTGCGCGCGCGCCGTCGTGGGCGCCGCCATGCCCAGCACCAGCGCCAGGAGGAACAGGTAGCCGGCCAGAGCTGCCGGCGCTCGCCACCAGGCGTCCGTTATTTGCGTCGAGTCCACTCGAGCTTCCATTTCCTTTCTACTTCGCCATGACCAGATAGCCGTAAAGCGTCATCCCCACCACGTAGCCCAGCGCAAACACCACCGCCCCCGCCGCCCAGCGCCGTTTCCGGCCCGTGCCGCCTCGATCGAGGAAGGGAAGCAGCGTCCACGCCACCGCCGCCAAGCCGAAAACCAGGACGCCGAGCGCTTCCCCGGTCATGAAGCCAACTCGCGCGGGAATCAGCTTCAAGGTTTCGAACATGAACATGAAATACCATTCCGGCCGTATCCCCGCCGGCGCCGAAGCAAACGGATCGGCCTTGGTGCCCAGACCCCACGGCCGCAGCGCCGCCAGCGTGCCCAGCGCCCCCAGCGCCAGGTACCAGGCCATCAGCTCCCGCAACATAAAATTGGGGAAGAAGCGGATTTCGCGCTCGGCGGGCGGTTTGGCTTGCCAGGCGGGTTCGAGGCTCGGCGGCACGCTGATGCCGAAACGCTGCACCAGGAGCAAGTGAGTCAGCAGGAAGGCTGTCGCCAGGCCCGGCAGCAAGGCGACGTGGAAAGCGAAAAAGCGCCCCAGGGTCGCCCCCGTCACGTCCGCGCCCCCGCGCAGGAAGGTCAGCAGCCAGGGACCGGCCAGGGGCACTTGGCCTATGAGATTCGTCCCCACGGTCGTCGCAAAAAACGCGAGCGTATTCCACGGGAGCAGGTAGCCGCTGAAGCCGAATCCGAGCACCAAAAAAAGCAGAATGATTCCGCTCAGCCAGGTCAGTTCGCGCGGCTTGCGGTACGCCTTGAAAAACGCCACGCTGAACATGTGCGCGAACGCGGTGAAGATCATCAGGTTCGCGCCCCAGGAATGAATCGAGCGGATCAGCCACCCGAAATGCACCTGGGTCATGATGTACTGCACGCTGCCAAACGCATCGCTGGGCGTCGGCCGGTAATAGAGAAGCAGCAGGATCCCGGTCACCACCTGAAGCGTGAAGAGGAACAGAGTGATGCCGCCCAGGTAATACCAGTAGGAATAGCGATGCAACGGAACGGTCTTGTGGCGAATGAAGGCAACCAGATCGTCCCAGCCAAACCGTTCGTCGAGCCAATCCCGGACCTGTCCCGCGGGACTCATCTCACGTTGCCGCCGTCCGGCTCACGTAAATGTCTTTCCCCTGGACGTTCACCTGGAATTCCGTCAGGGGGCGGGGAGGCGGGCCGCTGATGTTCCGGCCGTGGAGATCGTACTTGCCGTTGTGGCACGGACACCAGATCTCGCGCAAGTCGGGCCGGTACTCGACGGTGCAGCCGAGGTGCGTGCATACCGCGCTGAAGGCCGAATAGTTGCCGTCCGCCATCCGCACGAGGAGCGCCGGATGATCGCCGAAACGGAAGATCTTTCCCGCATTGATGCCCAATTCCCCCACCGTGGCGGCCAGAACGGTGTTGCTTCCCAAGTCGGTGCTCGGAGGAGGTATCAGATAACGGATCACGGGATAGAAGAACGAAACGAGAGACGCCACGATCCCGGTTCCCAGGAGAACCTCCAGGAAGCGCCTCCGCTCCGGGTTTTGCGTCGGATTGCTCTTGTCCTCTCTCAATGCTTGTTTTCTGCCGAAAGGTGGGAACCGCCTTCCGGACCCTTTCGTCTACGTTTCCTGCTCGACCCTCGCGTCGCGCACGGATCAGCCCTGCCCGTTCTACCGCTTGGCCCGGCTTGCGCCTTCCCTCATGCGTAGGCCACGGCCCGCCGCGGAGAATGCCGCGCGGAAGGGATAATTGCCGCCGGTGATTTCCGCAGACTCGCGATCGCCCATTTGAGAACAGAACGATTGGCATCCTCCCGCGCAGCGAATGAAGCGCGGCGGAACGCCTGGGTTGGGGTGATGTGTGAACGTGGTCGGCGATCGTCGAGGCAGGGTAGCGGAATCACCGGCGGCAAATCCGGTCGAGCGTGAATTCTCGGAATCACCGCGTCGAAAAGAAATTGGCCTGACTTCCATCGCTCGCTTCGCCTCGAACGTCCGGCGGGAGCCGTCGCAGCTCCGGTATTCCTTTCCACCAGCTACGGACGCGACTCCAGCGGCCAGCAGAGTTCTCAGTTTCCGACCGCTGCGACGGCTCAGCCTTGACCGGACTACCAACCTATAGAGAGCAACCCACGGACCAAACCCCTGGGAAAGCTGGTGTCACGGTTCCTGTGCAGAGTTGAGGATTTCCGCAGCAGGCGCGGAATTCCTTTAGTTTCTATCGGCCCGTCTTGGGGAAATTCCAGCATCCTATCCCTGTCGAATTGGGGCATATGGCGCAGAATCGCCAAGGCCTAAACGCCCCAAAAAACATGCCTCCAATACAAGACCAGATCGGTCTTGTTTTACACCTTCATCCCCATCGCCGAATTCCACTTTCGCCTCTCCCCAACCCCCACGCTTCCCGCAACCCATTATTGCGGCGTTCCATAACGGTTTAAGTCGCCCTCGTTTCGCGGCCAGCCGCTGCCCTGGCCGCGTGGAAACGTTCCAGGATGATCGCCTGGTGGTCTGCCTGGCGGGCGGCCAACATGGCCCCCTGGTTGCTCAAGCTACCCACGGAGGCGCCGATATGGGCTCCAATTACAAATGGCAGAAGTGGAGTATGGCGGCGGTCCTGGGAGTCGCGGGGCTGATCACCACTCAGCTTCCTGCTCGCACGGTGCGGCCATCCACAAACGCAGCGCAAAAGCCGGCCGCTCCTGCCGCCAAAGCGGCAGCGGAATACGTAGGCATGGACACCTGTAAGACCTGCCACGCCGATGTTGACAAGCAGTGGGAATCCACTCCGCACTACAAGATGCTGCAGTTCAAGCAGAAATCGAAGCAAGGCTGCGAGGGCTGTCACGGACCCGGCTCGATTCACGTCGCCTCGGGCGGACAAACGCCGGTGCCGTACGACTTCCCCAAAATGACGGAGCAAGCCATTAGCGAGCGCTGTCTGGCCTGCCATCAGTCGCGGCACGAAAACATGGAATTCATGACCTCGGTGCACTTCCGCCAGGGCGTCGGCTGCACCGATTGCCATTCGATTCACCAGTCCACCGATCGCGAGACGCTGCTCGCGAAGCCGCAGCCCGAGCTTTGCTACGGCTGCCACAGGGAAATTCAGCCGCTGCTTCGGATGCCGTTCCATCATCGGGTGAACGAGGGCATGGTGCGCTGCACCGATTGCCACAATCCGCACGGCGCCCTTGCCAGCGCCTCGATTGAACCGGGCGGCCAAAACAAGCAGTTGCGGAGCAGTCCGCAGGGTACCGCGGTCTGCACGACGTGCCACGTCGACAAGGCCGGCCCGTTCGTTTTCGAGCACGAGCCCGTGGTCACCGACGGCTGCCTGGATTGCCACGTTCCGCACGGCTCGCCCAACCCGCACATGCTGAAAGTGGCCAACGTGAACCAGTTGTGCTTGCAGTGCCATACGGGTTCGACGGTGAGCAACGCGCCAGGCATCCCCAGCTTCCACAACCAAACTACGCAATTCCAATCGTGCACGCTCTGCCACACTCAGATTCACGGTTCCAACTTCAGTCCAGATTTCTTCAAATGAGGCGCCGATGAACAGGCAGGAAGTGACTGTTTCCAAAAAGAGCTTCACCGGACGGCAGGTTTGCGCGCCCTGGCGGGCGGCAGGGTGCCTCGTCGTCGTTGTGGCGCTGGGCGCTTGGCTGACGCGGCCGGCGTTCGCGCAGGAACAGGCGAGCGCGGCGACCTCGGCGTCGCCGGCGGCCTCCAAGGCCAAGAATTCCGGTTCCGCATCCACGGCCGCGGCGGTCGCCGTAAAGAACGATTCCTCTTCGGACAATTCGCAGACGAGCGATTCGACGGCGACGGCCCCCGGCCCGCTCACCCTCGGCAATTACAGCGTCGAGGGAAGCATCGAGGCCGGCGGCCGGTACAGCAACATCACCGGCAGCCAGGCCAACTACGACACGTTCGTCAATCTCCAGCAGGGCCCTCGTCTGCTCGGCTTCTCGCTGAATCTCCGCTCGCTCAACCACAACGGCTCTCTCTTCGATAACCTCTCGCTCACGGGTTTCGGTTTCGGCGGCGATCCCGTGGATGTGGTTCGCCTGGATCTCTCGAAAAACAAGTGGTACAACTTCGACGCCACCTATCGCCGCTACAAGTATTTCTGGGGCTACAACCTACTCGACCAGCCCTTGAACCCGGCCAACACGAACCAGCCGATAGCCACGGCGCCGCATTTGATGGATTTGAGCCACCGGATGACCGATTTACAATTGACTTTGTTGCCGCAGTCCAGCGTGCGGTTCCGGCTCGGCTACGCGCATAGTCTCGAAGTCGGGCCCTCGTACACGACCGAGGGCGCGGCCGTGGCTCCCATCTCCGAGACGGGCGCGCTCGCGCTCCTGTTCCAGAATTTCAAGACCACAGACGATTCCTACCAGGCCGGCGTCGACTTCAACATCTTCCCGCGCACCACGCTCAGCTACGACCAGTTCGTGAACCACTACAAGGAAGATACGTTCGACGTCGATCGCCATCTCAACTATCAGTTGCCGAATGGCGTGCCGGTCGATTTGGGTTTGGCCTTCAGCACGGCTGCCGGAACGCCGTGTAATCCCGCCACCACCTCCACGCCCGTCAGCCCTGGCTGCCAGGGCAACCTCTACTTCGATCGCGGCGGCCGCCCGCGCGGCACCACGCCGACCGAACACTTCAGCTTCCAATCCACGTACTTCCGCAACCTCAGCATGACGGGCCTCCTGAGCTACAGCTCCGGCTACCAGCGCGTGAACGACCTTTTCGACGCCTGGGGCGGACTGAACACCCGCACGCAGAGCGCCGGCACGCAAACGCAGGCGACCAGCGACGCCCACCAGATCGTGGTCAACGGCGATTGGAACGCGGTCTACCAGATCACCAGCAAGTTTCGCGCTATGGAGAGCGTCGACTACAACGACTTCCAAATCCCCGGAATCTATAATTTCGGCGTAGCGAACTTCTACGCCCAACTCGCGCCCGGCGGCGGCTACTCGATGGAACTGCCTCCCGGCCAGTTCAATTCCGCCAATTGCCCGCCCCCCTTCACGGCTTCCACCTGCCCGCAGCATAATTCCAGTTCCAACCCCGACGTTGCCTTGGGCTACCGGAACCGGTACCTGGGCCAGAAGTGGCTGTCGAATACGTTTCAGCTCGCGTACGACTTCACTCCGAGGCTCGGAGCGCACATCGGCTATCGCTACGTTCACCGCAAGATCTACGATCAGAACGCGCTCTTTTATACCGCCGAGACCTTCTACCCCGGCGGCAGCACGGACCCCGCTACCGCCGCGGCCCTGGCCGCGCGCGGCGATTGCGCCATTCCCTCCGGGGGCAATTTCCCCGCCGATTTGCCGGCGGGTTGCACGCTCGAATCGGACGGCTCGGTGGTATTCAGCGGGCTGACGGCGGATAGCGATACCGAGCACGGGCTTGTGACCGATATCCACGGGAATTCGGCCCTGTTCGGTATGTGGGTTCGGCCGGCGAACAACTTCCGCAGCAGCTTCAATCTCGAGCTGTTCTCGGCCGACAGCGCCTTCACCCGCATCACGCCCCGTCTTACGCGCCACTACCAGATCAACTCCACCTATACTCCCGTCCATTGGGCCGAAGTCACCGGCGCGGTTGACATCGTCTCCGGCAGCGACAACGTTTTGGAAGTTTCCAATGAAGACCACGACCGCAGCTACAGCATCTCGACCGTGCTCACTCCCGCGAGCCGCTTCTCCTTCGACCTTTCCTACAACTACAACGACATCTACACCCAAGCCCTGGATTGCTACACCGTGGGATTCGGTCCCGCGCCGGCCGGCGCGGCGGCTTGCCCGGTCTATCCCGACCTGTCCGAGGTGAACGTCTCCGCTTTGTCGGCCTACCAAAGCAAGTCCAATTTCGCGAGCGCCGACTTGACGGTTAAGCCCGCCGAGCAGGTGACCTTCACGCTGGGGTACGCCGGAAGTTTCGTTCGCGGGACGACCTCTTGGTTCAATCCGCTCAGCACCTATGCGGTCGCCTTCCTGGATCCGCGCACGCCTTACGGCCCGCTCCGTTTCAATTACCAGTCACCGTATATCAGCTTGAATTGGCTGGTGTACAGGGGGCTTTCTTACAACGCCAATTGGAACTACTACGGCTATAATTCCCGCGGGAACGACAATCCCGTGGGACTCGCGCCCCTCGGGACGCAGGATTTCAATGGAAATAACATGACGCTATCGGTTAAATACGCCTTCTGAACCGGGCGTGTTTCGGTCGCTGCGTGAGCGCGACCGTCGGAGGCCGCCTTACCATGCGAGGCGGCCTCCCCCAACGAGCCTCCGCCGGGGTTGAGCCCTTCCCCCACGCATCCTTGGCCGCCCCGGCGGACCCCTTTCCCCTGTTCCAGAATCGAGTGCCCCAGGCGCCGTCCCGAACCTTCGGGATGCGCCTGGCTCCGCCTCGACTTTCGGGTCTGCCGCCTAGAGCCCTTGGCCCGCGAAAGCGCGTGGAAGTCAAGCAGATCGCAAAACCCCGCGGGTAGTTTGGGTGCCCCATCCTTCCGGTGTCCCGAAGCTTCGGGATTGCCGGAAGGATGGGCCGGGCGGGAGCGCCACGTTCCGAGATGCCCACCCTTGCGAACTGCGCAAGGGCGGGGCCCCGACCAAGAGAATCGGCGCAGGCACCCAAACGACGCGCGGGATTTCGACGCCGTCACGGGGTTCGACTGGGCAGCCCCGTGCGATCGCGAATTCCTGGGCCTTGTGCGTCCTATTTCGGGACGGGGATTCGGGACCGCCCCTACCTGCGATTCTTCAACGCTGCCTACTACTTGGTTGCGTGCCCCAACTCGCGCACGTAGGCGATGACGTCGTCGACCTGTTTGGCGCTCAACGACTTGGCTCCAGGCATTTTGCCGGTGCCGTTGACAATGTCTTTCTTCAATTGGGCGTCGGTCTTTGCCTGCACTTGCTTCGAGCCGAGAGGGAGCATGGTTACCTTCATCATCTTGGCGATGGCGGGATTGCCCTCACCATTTGGCCCATGGCAGCCCTGACAACTGGTGCCGTACACGGCCTTGCCCGCCTTGGCATTGCCCGGCGGCGGCGCCGCCGCGGCCAGACTGGCCGCTCCCAAGAGAAGTGCGGCCGCCCAGAAGCATTTCTTTCGCATGAGAACCTCCTGTCTGTTGCCCATAGCCAAGGGCCTGCCGGCCCGTTCTCACCCTACTATCGAGCACGTTTCATGCCACAGCCCCGCGCCTGCCCCCGGCTCTTTCCCCGTCCTTTCCGGCCCCAGGCGGGAGTGGGTGGGCGATTTCCCCCGGGCCTTTCCCGAATCGCTGTGGCCCTTCACCCTGCTTCTTGCCCCGGCCGGAATTTGTGCGATGATATGATGATATTTGGGTACATGCGATTTCGTCCTGGGTGGCGCCTGAAAGCAATTTTGCCGGTCGCAATCGTGCTGCTGGCAGGGCTGGGCGTATTCGAGTTGGCCACGCTCGAACTCGAAACGCACCAGAGGTTCCAGGTGCTTGCCGTGGCGGCCGGCGGCGCCTTGGCCATCTGCGCGGTGTTGCTTGTGGCTCTCGCCTTCCTTGTCCAGCGACCGTTAATGGAACTCAGCCGAAAAATTGAAGCGGTGCGAAACGGCGACCTAGATTCGCGCGTCGCATTCTCGGGCCGCGACGACGACGTCGGCGGCCTGGGCCGGGATTTTAACGAGATGGTTCGCCAGCTCCGCGAGAGCCGCGACGAACTCCAGCGCGTCCACCAGACCCAGATGTCTCGCGCCGAGCACCTGGCTACGCTGGGCGAGCTTGCCGCCGGTCTGGCGCACGAGGTGCGCAATCCGCTCGCGGGCATCGCTGGCGCGGTGGATATTCTAGGGCGGGAGCTGCCTCCTTCCAGCCCCAGCCGCGGAATCGTTCGCGAGGTGCAGAAGGAAGTTCGCCGGATCCAGACGATCTTGAACGAGCTGCTTGACTACGCGCGGCCGAAACCCTTCGACATCCGCCCGGCGGATCTGAATGCCACCATCGACCATACCGTTCAGCTCGCCCGCCAGCAGATCGCGTCCCGGCCCATCGACGTCCGCTTCGCCCCGGCCGACCTGCCCCTCGTCGCGCACGATCCGCTCCAGATTCAGCGCCTGGTGCTGAATCTCGTGCTGAACGCCTTCCAGGCCATCGACGGCGATGGCCTCGTGGAACTCGAGTTGGGATCGGAAAATGGTTTCGCCTGGGTCAGCGTCCGCGACACCGGCCGCGGGATTCCGGCCGAGCAGTTGCCGAGCATTTTCCGCCCGTTCTTCACCACCAAGCGCCACGGAACGGGCCTGGGTCTTTCGCTTTCCCGCCGCATCGTCGAGCAGCACGGCGGGAGCATCGAGGTCCGCAGCAGCGTGGGCAAGGGAACCAAGTTCGTGGTGCGCTTGCCGCTCGCGCCCATCGATGCGCGTGCCGACAGGAGTGCGGAACGATGGCCAAAATCAAAGTCCTGATTGTCGACGACGAAAAGCTGGTGCGCTGGAGCCTGCGGCAGAAGTGCCAGGACTGGGGTTACGCGGCGATCGAAGCCGAGAACGGCGCCGAAGCCCTGGAAGCGGCGCAGGCGGAAGCGCCCGACGTCGTCCTCCTGGACGTCCGCCTGCCCGACATCGGCGGCCTCGAGGTGCTCGAAAAGCTCAAGGCCGCCGGCGAATCGGCCGCGGCCATCATGATGACCGGCGACCCGCAAATCGACGATGTCAAAGCCGCCATCCGCATGGGCGCCTACGATTTCATCGGCAAGCCGCTCGATTTCGACGAATTGGGCGTCACCATCCTCAACGCCCTCGAGGCGCGCCGCCTCCGCGGGGAAGTGGAATCCCTGCGCGGCGAGATGCGGCGGCAATCGGGCACCTATCAGGTGGTGGGGGCGTCGAAGAAAACCACCGAATTGATGCGGTTCGTGCGCAAGGTGGCGGCGAGCGAGGCGTCCACCATCCTCGTTCAAGGCGAGAGCGGAACCGGCAAGGACCTCGTCGCCAAGGTCCTGCACTACGAAAGCTCCCGCCACGACGGCCCCTTCGTCGCCATCAACTGCTCCGCTATTCCCGAGACCCTGATCGAAGCCGAGTTGTTCGGGCACGAGAAGGGCGCCTTTACCGACGCCAAGGCCATGAAGAAGGGCCTGTTCGAGATCGCCGACTCCGGCACGCTCTTTCTTGACGAAATCGGCGAACTCTCTCCCTTCCTCCAGGCCAAGCTCCTGCGCGTGATCGAAGACCAGGTCATCCGCCGGGTCGGCGGCCTGCGCGACATCCGGGTCGACGTCCGCGTCGTCGCCGCTTCCAATCGCGACCTCGAAAAGGCCGTGCGCGAAGGCCACTTCCGCCAGGACCTCTACTACCGTTTGGCGGTCATCTCCATCTACATCCCGCCGCTGCGCGAGCGGAAGGAAGACGTGCTCCCGCTCGTCGATTTCTTCGTGCAGGATTACAACCGCAAGTTCCGAAAATCGATTCGCGGCCCGAGCGACGAGACCCGCCGCCTCCTGCTCGCCTACGATTGGCCGGGGAACGTCCGCGAGCTGCGCAACGCTATCGAGCGGGCCATGATCCTCGAAGACGAGGCCTTGCTCCGGGCCATCTATCTCCCCTTCGCCGTCACCCAGCCCCACGCCGGCATCACGGCCTTCGAACGATCCTCAGCGCCCGCCCCGGGAGAAGTCCTTCCCGGCGGGCGCCGCCTCCCTCTGCTCTCGATTCCCGATGGCGGCACTTCGCTCGAGGAGGTCGAGCGGTCGCTCGTGATCCTGGCCTTGGAACAGGCCGGCGGGAACCAGACGCGCGCCTCGCGCCTGCTCGATATCAGCCGCGACGCCCTCCGCTACAAAATGAAGAAGTTCGGCCTCATCCACGGCGAAGAGTCCGAGGAAGCCGCCGCCTCCGACTGACCAGCGTTAGGCAAGGGCGGTAACAGGCGACAGGGGACAGAGCGGGGGAGGCGATGAAAAACACACAGAGGGGAAGCGCCTAAAAGCGCAACCTGCCCTGATGGCTCGAGCCTACCCATCCCCCGATGCGTAGTAACCCGTTGGTGTTCCATAACTTCCTGATTGCCGTGGATTTGGCAGCCGGCGTGCTCCCTTCGCCTGGGTAGATGTGAGGGAACCCGCGTGGTAGATGCGCCGGTTAAAAGCCCGGGCGTGAAGAGGTGAAGGGTACGGGAAGCGACCCGCACCATTGAACGCCGGGAGTTGGCTTCGGTCGGGAGCGAGCCGTAGCCATCGAGCGCACCACTGGACCCTCGGCGGCGGCTGAGCGTAGCCCCTAAATCGCGCCTAGTGAGTTCTGGCGCACCGGCCTTAGGGCCGGAACAGGTTACGCCTCCAGCCGCCGCTATTTATTTTGGCTGATTCGGCCCGGCCGGTGCGCCAACTAGCGCATCGCTCGGCCGCGGGAAGGCATGGGAATTTCTCTAATGCTCCTAAATTGAACGCCTTACGCAGAGGCTCTGTGGCACGCGAAGTGCTCCAGATCCTGGAAACGGACTGGCGGAGGATGCCATGGCCAGCGAACCAAGCAACAGATTCGCGAGCCCTGTGGAGGTGAGGCCGGTGGAGACGCCCATCCGGGTGGCGTTCAGGAACATCGTGGTCGCTACGGATTTCTCCCCGGCATCCGAGCGGGCGCTCAACTACGCTATCGCCATCGCCCGCCGCTACGAGGCCCACATCTACCTCGCCCATGTGATTCGGCCCGATCTCTACACCCTCCAACCTCTGGAAGCTTCCGGCGGCATGATCGAGCTTGTGCATCAGGCGGCGGAACAGGAGATGGCGGAACTCCTGATCTCCGGCCGGCTCCGCGAAGTGCCTCACCAAGCGGTGATCCGGGAAGGCGAGGTGTGGACGGTGCTGGAGGAGCTGGCCGGTGAGAATGAAGCCGATCTCATCGTGCTCGGCACGCATGGCCGCACGGGATTCGAAAAAATGTTTCTGGGCTCCGTGGCGGAACGGGTGTTCCGTCTTTCCGAGCGGCCGGTATTGACGGTGGGTCCCGGGGTGGCGAAGCAGGCGCCGGAAGAGGCGGAGCTGAAGCACATCGTCTACGCCACCGACTTCTCCACCTATCCCCGCGGCGCGCTTCCTTACGCCCTCTCCCTGGCGCAAGAGCACCAAGCCAGGCTCACCCTGCTCCACATCGTCGAAAACGAGCCCGACGTTGCTCCCGAGACCATCACGCGCTTGCGCCATTTCTTCACCGAGCGCCTTCGCGCGCTGCTTCCGCCTGGCGCCGACTTGTGGTGCTATCCCGAGTTCGTGGTCAGCTTCGGCGATCCCGTCGAGCGGATTCTCGAAGTGGCCGAGGACAACGAAGCGGACTTGGTGGTGTTGGGCATTCGCGGAGGCGGCGTCGCGGTCGCTCATATGCCGCCAGCCAACGCCTATCGCATCGTTTGCCAGGCGACTTGCCCGGTGCTCACGGTGCGCGGATAAGAGTTTGAGGTGCCTTCAGCGACGCGGACCCGCCCCGATCCTTCGGGGTTTCGGAGCCGGCGCCGGAGGGGAGGAACGGGCCCGGAAAGCCTTCTCATCGCTTTCCGGGCCCTTCCTTTTACCACTTCCTCCGCCCTTCGATCGCTTTCCTCGAGCCATTCTGTGAGGTGTGAACGCGCCGCGGTCTTCAGCGCGGCATTTTCCTCGAGCCAAGCCTTGTGCCCCGAAGAATCTCTGGGAAACTGAGGGCGGGACCGTCACGCGGGGCGTCCAGAACAACTGCCGGTGAGAAATCCGGTTGAAACCTTCCTGGGCCGCCGGTTAAGACAGGCGATGGAGTTTGTGGTCGATGTCGGGCCAGAACTCCGCGGCGAGGTTGTAGAGCGCCGTATTGCCGAGGTCGATCCCGATCCGGCTCATGGTGTGACTCCAGGCGACGTCCTGAGGGGTGAGCGGCTCGAATCCTCTTGCGTAATTCACTTTAAACGCGGGAATCACCCAGAAGATGTGCCCGGGGAAACCCGTGGTCGCGCTGGGGCTGTAGGCTGGCTTCCCACCGTCTCCTGGGGAACGAGTCTTTCCTCCATCCGATTGGGGAGAGTTCTTACGCTGCGCCGCGTTCTGCTTGTCCGGTTGCGCCGAGCCAATCCCCGCATTCCGAGAGATTTGCTGGTAGCTGAGCCACGGGATCGAAAGGCACGACTGCGCTGGCGCTACCCAACCGAACCGCCTGTTGGCGTCGAAATCCCGGGTGATGTTTGGGTGCCCCACCCTTGCGCAGTTCGCAAGGGTGGGAGTCTCGGTGGGCCGCGCCCTGGTCCGGCCCATCCTTCCGGCAATCCCGAAGCTTCGGGACGCCGGAAGGATGGGGCCCCGACCAAAAGAATCGGGGCAGGCACCCGTACCACACGCGGGACTCCACGATCCACTCGACTTTCAATCGCTTTGGGGGCCAAGGGCCCTGGGTGGCAGGCCGGAGAGTCGCGTCTGGTCCCCCGTCGGAGCTCATCCTCGCGCCACCTCTACGTTGTGATGCTGCCTCGTGGGGGGAAGGAATCTCTCGCCGCCGCTCCCCCTACGCTGTAACGAATCCTCCCCGACTGCATTTGTTGGTTTCGGGCGGACGAAAATCATGAAACGAACCCTTGGGATCGGAGTGCTTGTTTTGTTCTTGGCGTGTGCGGGAGGCCGATCGGCCGCCGCGCAGCAGGCGTCCCCGGCGCCTTTGACGCTGCGGGAGGCGGTCGGCCTAGCGCTGGCGCACAATCCGGAGCTCGCGGCGTCGCGCGACCAAGCCCAAGCCGCTCGCGCGCAGGTGAACCAGGCGCGTGCAGGCTGGTTCCCGCGTCTGGACGCCAGCCAGGGATTCACGCGCGGCGATAATCCCATCTACGTCTTCGGCTCGCTGCTTACCCAGCGCCAATTCACTGCCGCGAATTTCAATCTTTCGCGCCTCAACGCCCCCACGCCCCTCGACAACTTCCAAACCCAAATTACCGGCCAGATGTCGCTCTTCGATTCCGGCCGAACGCACTTTCGCGAGCAGGGCGCGAAAAAGATGGCCACCGCCGCCGATTACGAAACCGACCAGGCGCGCCAGGACCTGATCCTGCGAGTGGTACGCGCCTATTACGGTGTCGTCGTCGCTCAGGAGGACCAGAAAGCCGCGGAGCAAGCGCTCGAAACCGCCAAAGCCAACCAGCAGCGCGTCCAGACGATGACCCAGGCCGGCCTCGTCGTCTCTTCCGACTTGCTCAGCGCGGAAGTGTTTCGCGCGCAGATGCAGGACCGGGAAATACGCGCGCAAAACGCCGTCGAGCTGGCTCGGCTCAATCTGGGCCGGGAATTGGGCCTCGGATCGGGCGCCATGCCGCAAGTCGCCGGCAAACTCGCGCAGCCGGCGGCGGCGGCTCGGGATGCGGCGGCGTGGGAGAAGATCGCGCTCGCGGAACGGCCGGCGCTGCGCGCGGCTGAGATCGAGGCGCAGGCGGCCGGCGCGAACCGCAAGCTCGCGAAAGCGGATTTCGGCCCGCAGATAGGCCTCTTCGCGGATATCGAACGCGATGCCGAAGCACTGGGTGGACCCTCGGGAACGAACTGGACGGCGGGCGCGCGAATCGATCTGAACCTGTTTGCCGGCGGCGCGCAAAAGTCGCGCCTGGCCCAAGCCGCGGCCCTCGAGAGCGAGGCCGGCCACCAACTCGAATGGCTGCGGTCGGGAATCGAACTCGAAGTCCGCCAAGCCTATCTAGACGGGAAGGCCGCAGCGGAGCGGGCGGCGGCGGCGCACGATGCGGTCGATCAGGCAGCCGATAGCTTGCGGATCATTCAGAACCGCTACCAAGCCGGCTTGGTGACAATTACCGAGCTTCTGCGCGCGCAAACGGCGCAGCTTGACGCGGAGACGGGCTATCTGGCCGCGCTCCACGATTGGCAAGTGGCGCGCGCGGAACTCGACCGAGCGGCAGGGCGGTTGACTTTGCAATCTGCGCTACTCGGCCAAGGCGGAAACCCATGAGGAGGGACAGGCGCGTGAGAAGAGCGGTGTCTGGTGGAAAGCTACTCGCCGCGACGGCGGCCATTTTCGCCTTGGCGGCGCTCGCCGGCTGCGGCGGCGGTGCGGCTCCGCCGCAGCCGGCGCCGCCGGAAACGGTTACCGGGCTCAACGTGGAGACGGTGCGCGTCCAGACGATTCCCAACGAGATACCCGCCCCGGGCACCGTAGCCTCGGTTCGCACGGCCCCCGTGGCGGCGCAAGTGATGGGAACGGTCGAGGAGGTCAGGGTTCATGAGGGAGACCGCGTCCGCAGAGGCGAGCTGCTGATCGTGCTGGATGGCCGCGAGTACGCCGCGCGGCGCGCGGCAGCCGAGGCGGGCCTCGCGCAGGCGGCGGCAGGCGAGCAAGCGGCCGCGCGCGGCGTGACGGCGGCCCAGGCGCAAGCCGGAGTGGCCGCCAAAACCTTCAAGCGTTACGTCTACCTCCGCAATCAGAAATCAGTGAGTCCGCAGGAATTCGACGAGGTGCAGGCCAAGCAAGAGGCGGCGCAGGCGATGCTGGCCGAGGCGCGCGCGCATCAACAAGAAGCGGGCGCGGCTTATCAACAAGCCAGGGAAGAAGCGAGCGCGGCATCTACCGTGGCGGGTTATACGCGCCTCGTCGCTCCTTTCGATGGCGTCGTTCTCCAGCGATTCGTCGATCCCGGAGCGATGGCGACGCCGGGCACGCCGCTCCTGACGGTCGAGGAAACTTCCAAGTACCGGTTGGAGGCGACGGTGGACGCGGATTTCGCCGGAGGAATCCGGCTGGGGATGCCCGCGCGCGTCGAGCTGGACGCTATCCCGGGGAAGAATTTCGCGGGCCGTGTGGCGGAAATCGAGCCGGGCGCCGATCCCTCCTCGCATACCGCCCAGGTCAAGGTCGATCTCCCGCCCGACTCCGCGCTGCGCTCGGGGCTGTTTGGCCGGGCGTGGTTCCGGGAGGGCGACCGGCAGGCCATCGTCGTTCCCGGCGCGGCGATTCTCGATCGCGGCCAACTCCGCGGCTTGTACGTGGTGGATTCGGCGGGAATCATTCATTTCCGGCTCGTGACGCTCGGCCCCGGCACGCCGGCTGGGCGCGTGGTGCTCTCGGGCCTCGGTTCCGGCGACCGGGTCGTAACCAATCCCGGCGCGAGGGAACTCGACGGCCGGAAGCTGGAGGGGGGAAGTTGAAAGGAGGGCTGGCGGGGAAAATCGCGCGCGCGTTCATCAACTCGCGGCTCACGCCGCTCCTGATCGTCGCGTCGCTCCTTCTGGGCGTCTTCGCCGTGCTCGAAACGCCGCGCGAAGAGGATCCGCAGATCGTTGTGCCCATGCTCGATATTTTCGTTTCGATGCGTGGCGCGAGCGCGCCCGAGGTCGAGCAGCGGGTCTCGATCCCCATGGAAAAGCTGCTCGAGGAGATCCCCGGAGTCGAGTACGTCTATTCGACGAGCATGCCGGGCCAGGCCGTGGTGACGGTGCGGTACCAGGTCGGCACCTCGGAAAACGACGCCGTGGTCCGCACCTACAACAAGCTCTATTCCAACTTCAATCGCATCCCGCCCGGCGCTTCCCAGCCGCTCATCAAGGTTCGCTCGATCTACAACGTGCCGATCCTCGCCCTGACGTTCTGGGGCCAGAACTACCGCAGCTACGAGTTGCGGCAGATCGTCGAGGAGGTCAACCTCGCCGTCAAGCAGGTGAACGACGTTTCCGAAACGACGGTGATCGGCGGCACGGAGCGGGAGCTGCGCGTTACGCTCGATCCCCAGCGCCTGGCCGGGTACCACCTCAGCCCGGGCGCGATCGCCCGCGCGTTCGCGGTGTCGAACCAACGCAGCGTTTCCGGCAGTTTCGCCCGCGAGAACCGGGAATCCGTGGTGGAAACCGGGCGGTTCATCCGCGACGCGAGCGACGCCCGCAACATGGTGGTGGGCGTCTTCCAGGGCCGGCCGGTCTATCTGGGCGACGTGGCCGACGTCGCGGACGGGCCGGGCGAGCCTTCCGATTACGTCTTCTTCGGCTACGGCGGCGCGGAAGGGAAAAAGGCCGGCGGCGATTCCCCCGCCGTGACGCTGGCCGTCGCCAAGCGCGCCGGCACGAACGCCACGATCGTGGCCGACGCGGTGATCCACAAGGTGGATTCGCTACGCGGCGTGGTCGTTCCCGACAACGTGCGCGTGACCGTGACGCGCGATTACGGCGAGACGGCCAAGCAGAAATCGGACGACCTCCTCGATCACCTGCTGCTCGCCACCCTGTCGGTTACCCTCCTGGTGGCGCTGGCGCTGGGTTGGCGGGAATCGGGTGTGGTGCTCGTGGCCGTGCCGGTCACGCTCGCCCTCACCCTGTTCATCTTCTACTTCCACGGCTACACGCTGAACCGGGTGACGCTCTTCGCCCTGATCTTCTCGATCGGCATCCTGGTGGACGACGCCATCGTCGTGGTGGAAAACATCGTGCGCCACTTCCGCCTGCCCCAGAACAAAGGCCGTCCGTGGAGCGAACTCGCGGTCGAGGCCGTGGACGAGGTGGGCAACCCCACGATCCTCGCCACCTTCGCCGTGATTGCGGCGATTCTGCCGATGGCTTTCGTTAGCGGGTTGATGGGGCCGTATATGCGGCCGATCCCGGTGGGCGCGTCGGCGGCGATGCTCTTCTCTCTGGCGGTGGCGTTCGTCGTCTCGCCCTGGGCCGCCCTGCGCCTGCTGCGCGGGCGGGAAAAGGCGGGCGCGCACGTCGACGAGAGCCGGAGCTGGACGCGCCGCGTGTACCGCCGCGTGATGACTCCGCTCGTCGAAAACGCCGTCCGGCGCTGGATCTTTTTCGCCGGCGTGGTCGTTCTCCTGCTCGCCGCCTGCGCTTTGATTCCGCTGAAGATGGTGCTGGTGAAGATGTTGCCCTTCGACAACAAGAGCGAGATGCAGGTGGTGGTGGACATGCCGGCGGGAACGCCGCTCGAGCAGACGCTCGCCGCCGAACAGGCCATCGGCGAATATCTGGCTCGCCAGCCGCTCGTCGCCAACTACCAGATCTACGCCGGCACGTCGAGCCCGTACAACTTCAACGGTCTGGTGCGGCACTATTACCTTCGCCAGGCTCCCTACCAGGGCGACATCCAGGTGAATCTGGTTCCCGCCGCCGAGCGCAGCCAGCAGAGCCATCAGGTGGCTCTCGCGATTCGCGGGCCGATCGACCAAATCGCGAAGCGCTGGAATGCCAATGTCAAGATCGCCGAAGTCCCGCCCGGACCGCCGGTGCTGTCCACGCTCGTCGCCGAAGTCTATGGACCCACGTACTCCCAACAAATCGCCTTGGCGCGCCAAATACGAACGATCTTCCAGCAGACCCCCGGCGTCGTCGACGTCGACTGGCTGGTGAATGCGGACCAGAATAAGCTCGATTTCCAGGTCGAGCAGGACAAGGCAGCCCTGCTCGGCATTTCCGCGCAAGAGGTCGCCGATTCTACCGCCATCGCTTTGGGCGGAGAAAACGTGGGTCTGATGCACGTGCCCGATAGCCGCGAGGATGTGCCTATCCATCTCCAGTTGTCGCGGGCGAGCCGGTCGGGGGAAGACGCCTTGCGCGGGCTCTACTTGAACGCAGCCAACGGGCAGATGACTCCGCTCGGCGCTTTGGTGCGCGTCGCTCCAAGCCAAGTGGACAAGGACATCTACCGCAAGAACCTGCGTTCGGTGGTCTACGTGACGGGAGACGTGGCGGGAGGAGAAGAGAGCCCGATCTACGCCATCTTGAAAATGAAGCAGAAGATCGCCGCGCTGAAGATTCCCGAGGGCTACCAGGTGCAGCAGTACTTCACGGGGCCGCCGACTTCGACCCGCCGCCTCGGCGTCACCTGGGATGGCGAATGGCACATCACCTACGAGGTGTTCCGAGATCTCGGCATCGCGTTCGCCGCGGTGCTCGTGCTGATTTACGTGCTGGTGGTGGGCTGGTTCGACTCCTATAGCGTGCCGCTGGTGATCATGGCGCCGATACCGCTCACGCTCATCGGAATTCTGCCCGCCCACGCGCTGGCGGGAGCTTTCTTCACCGCGACTTCGATGATCGGCTTCATCGCGGGCGCGGGAATCATCGTCCGCAATTCGATCATCCTGGTGGATTTCATCGAGTTGCGTCTGGCGCAGGGCGTGCCCCTGGGCGAGGCGGTGATCGACGCCGGCTCGGTGCGCTTTCGGCCGGTGCTCCTGACGGCGCTGGCCGTCGTGGTGGGCGCCAGCCCCATCCTCCTCGATCCGATTTTTCAGGGCTTGGCGATTTCGCTGATGGCCGGCGGGATCGCTTCGACGTTGCTGTCCTTTCTGGCCGTGCCGCTGCTCTATTTCGTGACCCAGAAGCGGCACGCTCGGAAGATGCTGGAGGCAAAATCATGACCATCGAACGGACCCTAAGAGCCATCGCGGGAGCCTTCGTGCTGGCGTCGCTGGCGCTGGGCGCCTGGGTGAATCCGAACTGGTATTGGTTTACCGCGTTCGTCGGCGCCAACCTGTTCCAATCCGGATTCACGAACTGGTGTCCGATGATGTGGTTCCTGCGCAAACTAGGCGTCGGCGGCAGAGTTCTCGGCGCCCCCGGTTAGCGTGGCCACTCTTGGCTGCGCAGACCTGAAAGTAGCGATGCGGCAATGTAGCACAGGCATTCCTGCCTGTGCGGGTCGGCGCAGGCCTGGGCGAGAGGCGCACAGCCAGGAATGACCGTGCTACCGAGACGGCGCCTGGGGCACCCGGACGGCTTTCATAAGGTTTCGTGGGCCGGCGGCCCTAAGTGACAGGCAAGAGTGCCTGTGCCACGGCCCCGGTAGCACGGACGCCTGCGCGTGCCAGAGGTAGGGGCACGCTGCGGCCTGCCCCTTCGGGGGCGCAAGCGCCGGCGAGAAAGGAGCGACCATGACCGCCTTCGCACCAAAGCAAATTCTCTGCGCGCTGGACCTCGGCCCCGCGTCGCGCCTGGTACTGGGTTGGGGGGGACTCTTCGCCCAAGCCTTCGGCGCGCGTGTGGACGTGCTCCATGCGGATTGGATCGAGCCGCCGCGCTATTTCACCCCGGCGCAGTTCCAAGCCATTGCCGAGGAAGGGGAACGGAGGAAGGCCAAACTTGTCGAAGAACTCGACGAGATGGCGCGAGAGGTCGTCGGCGCGGGGGTGAAGCTGGAAGCGAGCGTTATCGAAGGCCATCCCGTGACGGTGCTGCGCGACCAGATCCTCGCGCGGCGGCCCGATCTCGTGGTGCTCGGCAGCCACGGCCGCAGCGGCGTCTCCCGATTGATGATGGGATCGGTTGCGGAAAACGTGGTGCGGGAATCGCCTTGCCCCGCGCTGGTGGCGCGCGGCGGCGCCTCGGCCCCCCAGGCCGTTCGCCGAATCTTGTGCCCGGTGAACTTCACCGAGACAGGCCGCAGGTGCCTCGAAACCTCGGCCGCGCTCGCAGTGGCCTTTGGCGCTTCACTCGACGTTTTGCATGCCGCGGAAGAGCCTGGCGTGCCGCCAGGCGAGCTGCACGACCGGCTTTGCCAGTGGGTGGCGGGCGCGCGGCAGCAGGAGTGTAAAGTGACGGAAATCGTTCGTCACGGAAACGCCGCCGAGCAGATCATCCTCCACGCCCGCCAGAATCCGGTAGACCTGATCGTGCTCGCCGCCGAGCACCGGCCCCTGCTCGAGTTGACCACTTTTGGTACCACCACCGAGCGCGTCATGCGCCACAGTCCCGCTCCCGTCCTGGTCCTCCCGCGCCGCGTCCCGCAGCCGTAACTGCGCCGGGGAGCTTCGGACGTGGGTTCCCACCCGCATCCCGAAGGTTCGGGACGGCGGGTGGGGCACCCAGCTTCCAGCGCGTGGCGTTCGCTTGCGTCCAGGCGCCGTCAACGACGCGCCACACTCGGCCTTCACTCCGGGAAGGGTTTTGGTCCGATGCTGCTTGGAGGCAGGCTACAGAGAGCGCAGTGCTGCATGAGGCTCGATCCGCATCGCTCGCCGCGCGGGCAGATATCCCGCCACCAGCGCCACGACAAGAAACAGCACGGCTACCACCGCCAGTGTGGTGGCGTCGTGCGATCCGACGCCGAACAGCATGCCGGCGATCAGCCGCGACGCGGCAAATCCTCCCAGCAGCCCGATCCCGAGCCCCATCGCCGCCAGCGCCGCCGTTTCCCTCAGCACGATCCCGCGCACGTGCCCCGATTCCGCTCCCAGGGCCATGCGGATTCCGAATTCCGGCGTTCGCAGCGCCACATGGTAAGAAACGAGCCCGTACAAGCCGACCGCCGCCAGCAGCAATCCCAGCCCGCCGAAGAATCCGGAAAGCAGCGCCGTGATTCGCTCGTCGATCTGCGCCTGCGCGCGCACATGGTCGAGCGTTTCAAACCCAAGCGGATATTCATGCCCCGCCGCAGCCAGCGCCTCGCGGATCGGCCCGGCCGGCATTAGCGGCGAACCCGTCGTCCGCGCTTCGATCGCCGTCCACCGATCGAATTCCTTGTCCTGTGTAATCGAGATGTAGACGGCGAGCAGGCTGGGATCGCGCGCATTGAACAGGCGGGCATCGCTGGCCACGCCGACGATTTCCACTTTCTGCAGCCGTGGATCCGGTCCGATCCGAAGGAATTGGCCGATCGCATTGCCGGCTGGAAAAAGCCGCTCGGCCAGGCTGCGGCTCACGATTGCGACTCGCGGCATCGCCGGCGTATCGCTCCAGGAAAAATCGCGGCCGGCGATGACCGACATGCCGATGGTCCGAAAGAATCCCGGCGAAACCTCCGCATACGACGACAAGATGCCCGAATCCGGCGGGCTTTCGGACGGCGCGACGGAAGGCTTGTATTCCGGCCCCGGCCCCGTTCCCGGCACAGTCCCCATGGCCGCGGAATCGACGCCGGGCAGCGCCTCGATCCGCCGAATCACACCGCCCCAATACGCGTCGTTGCTCAATTTCGCTTTGTCGCCTGGGAACGGAGCCAGGCGCGCCACCAGCACACCTCGGCTCGCGTAGCCCGTCTTCACCCGAATCAGCTCGATAAAGCTCCTGATCAAGAGCCCCGCGCACGTAAGCACAACCATCGCCAGCGCGAGCTGGATGACCACCATCAGCTTCCCCAGCTTCCCCGTCCCGCTCGCCGTGCGCGGTCCCGACCGCAGCGCTTCGATCGCGCCTCTTCGCGTCGCCCGCCAGGCCGGGGCCAGGCTGAACAGCACGCCCGCCCCAATCGCCAGCACGATGGTAAACGCCAGCACTCGCGCATCTGGCCGCAGGTGGATCGTCGGCTCGACTCGGAAATTCGCCGTGATCGCCGCCACCAGCGCTCGCGTGCTCGCCCATGCCATGGCAATTCCCGCGCACGCACCCAGACTCGCCACCAGAATTCCCTCCAGCATCATTTGCCGCGCCAGCCGCCAGCCGCCCGCCCCGAGCGCTTTCCTCACGCTCATTTCCTGGTCCCGCGCCGCCGCCCGCGCCAGCATCAATCCCCCAAGATTCGCGCAAGCCAGCAGCAGGATCAGTCCGGAAATTCCCATCAGGATTTCGAGCGGCCGCGTGAACTGCGTGCGCAACTGGTTCGCGTCGCCCCGGGCGCCCGAGCGCACCACCAGCCGCCGAGCCAGAAAATTCTTTCTTCCTCCCGCGTTTTCATCGGGCGGCAACGCCGCCTTCAGAATCGCCGGCCAGACAGTTTCCAGATCGGCTTGCGCCTCGGCCGGCGTCGCGCCCGGCTCGAGCCGCCCCACGCCGGTGATCCACAGAATGTGCCGGGCGTCCAAATCGCTGAACGCCCCGCCCATCACCGCCGAAGCCGCCGTCAGTGGAATCATCACCTCTGGCGCGATTTCCATCGACGTGCCTTGAAATCCTTTCGGGCCGACGCCAACCACCGTGAACGGCGCGCCTTCGACCTCGACGATCTTGCCGATGGCCCCCGGATCGCCTCCAAACCGCCGTTGCCAAAACCCATAGCCCAGCACGGCTACATGTTGCGCTGGACCTTCCGGCAGATTCACGTCCCCGGGATTTAGCAGGCGGCCGAGCGCCGGCCGCGCTCCCAGCACGGCAAAAAATCCTCCCGACACCAGCGTCACTTCGCTGAGCCCCATCCAGCCGTTCGCTTTCACCTGGTAGGCGCCGTTGTCCAGTTCGCCGCAGAACTCGGAAAACACTTTCTGGTCGCGCGCCAGTCCGAGAAACATCGGCAGGTTCAGCGGCTCGACCTGACCCGTGCGCACTTCGATATCGTGGATTTCAACAAGCCGGTTCGGCTCCGAGACAGGCAAATCCCGCAAAACGAGGGCATTCAGGAGGGTGAAGATGGCAGTGTTCGCGCCGATGCCGAGCGCGAGAGAAACGATGGCTGCTGCCGTGAATCCAGGGCTCCGGGCGAGCCGGCGCACTGCATATCTCACCTCATGCCGAACCGTGCCCACGGGGAACCTCGCCTTTTGTCCGCCACCATTTTAGCGCGTGGCCTCTCCCTGACCTGGCCGGGAGAGCCCAGAACCTATTGCAAAACCTCCCTGGGGCCTGCTTCAGGGGCTGAAGCCGCGCCCTCCGAATACAGGGGTTTTGCGATGGCTTCTAGCAGGGTCGCGTACCTAAATAACTTGGGGGAACGGCAGGAACATCGTCACAATCGAATACCAATGGTTCGATCGAGTGGTCTCGTGAGCGCGTCGGACGAAACGCCGTAGTCGCGCGAGCGGGCTTGCCGAAAAGCCGCATCCCGCGAATTTGCGATCCGGCATCGCGATGATTCCCCTTCGGCCCGCGCTCAGCGCGCGACGTCGGCTTGCGTCCAGGCGCCGTCAATTAGGCGCCACATTCGGCCGTTGGGATTCGCGTCTTGGAGAGCGGCAGGCAGGCGGCGCGCAGGCACATTGTCGTAACAGTGCAGGGCAGCGAAGCGACGGAGCGATGCCGGTATTCCCACGGAAGTGAAGCCCGGATGCCCCGTGGCGGGGAAGGGCCCGCCGTGGTTCATCGCTGGGGACACCGCTACGCCGGTGGGCATTTTGTCGTTGAGCAGGCGGCCCACGCGAGCGCGAAGAATCGGCGCGAGTTGGTTGTAGAGCGCGTCGTCGGCGCCGCTTGTATCGGAATAGATGCTGGCAGTGAGATTGCCTTCGATTTGTTCGAGCACCTGCGCCGCTTGCTCCGCATCGCGCAAAAGGACCATGAGCGAGGCGTTTCCGAACGCTTCCCTTTGCAGCTCCGCTGGAGACGCTAAGAACGTCTCTCCGTCCACGCGCAGCAGGGTGTTTTGGTAACGAAAGCCGGGAGGCGGCAAGGGCGACCCGCCGCAGACCAGTTGCGCTCCTGCCGCGCGCAAGCCGTTCACGTTCTCGCCGAGGGAGCGAAGCACTCCCGCCGAAAGCAGCGGCGTCGGCGCGACGGCTTCAAGACGCGCTTCGACGGCGGCAAGGAATCGCTCCGCGGGATCCCCGGCGAAGAGCAGAACGAGCCCCGGACTCGTGCAGAACTGCCCTGCGGCCAGCAGGCAGCTTCCCGTGAGTTCCCCGGCAAGAGCTTCGCCGCGCTCGGCCAGCGCGCCGGGAAGAATCAATACCGGATTCACGCTGGAAAGCTCGAGATAGGCTGGCGTGCCCGCTCGGTCGGCGGCAGCTTTGAGTTTCAATCCTGCGTGCCGGCTGCCAGTGTAGGCCAGCGCGCCTGTGCGGGGATCGGCAGCCAGCCGCTCGCCATCCGCATAGGGGAAGTGGTAAAGGAGCTGGACGGTCGCACGCGGCAGTCCTGCCTCCGCCAGCGCGAGGAACGCTTCCTCCGCCAGGCGCTCGGTCGTCCTGGGATGCGACGGGTTGGCCTTGGCAATGACGGGATTCCCGCTGGCAATCGCCGTGGCGAAATCGCCGCCCGCGACGCTATTGAAGGCAAAGGGGAAGTTGTTCGGACCAAAAACCCACACGGGCCCGAGCGGCGCGAAGTGGGACCGAATATTCCGCTGGGTGTCGATGGTAGGCATGGCCCAGGAGCCGTCTCGCGCGGCGGCAGCCGCTTGGCGCAATTGATCGGTGGTTCGCGGCAATTCGACTCCGGCAAGCCGGGGCGATTTCGGGAGCGCGGTCTCGCGATGCGCCGCCTCCACCAGGTCTCCCGCGCGAGCTTCGATGCGGGCGGCGTAGCGCGTCAGGAACTCGGCCAGGGATTCCGGCGACGCCGTTCGCAGGGACTTCGCGGCATGGGTCGCGGCGTCGAGGGTGGCGTCGCAATCCGTCCAGGAGCTGACGGGAAACTCTTCCGGCAAGGCTTCGCCGGTGGCCGGATCGTCGGCGTGAAACGTTGCGGAGGCGTTCGCGGCACGCCATTCGCCGCCGATCAAAACGGGTTCGACTGCCATCGTTCGTCCTCGCTTGCGGCCGGTGGGCGCACGGCAAAGGCGGGCGACCACGAGGGTCGCCCCTACAAACGCCCCCGCGCGACCGCGAGCAGCCATTCGACAAGGGCGGCGATGTCCTTCTCGCCGTAGCCGGCTGCCACGGCTTTTTGAAACTCGCCAAGCGCAGCGAGCGCGGTGGGAAGTTCCAGGGACCGCTCGCCTGCTTCCGCAATGGCGTAGCGCAGGTCCTTGCCCATAAGGGCCAGGGCGAAATTCGGCGTGTAATCGCCCGCGGCCACGCGGTTCGAAATGGTCTTGACCAGCGGGCTCGCTGGCGCGCCACCCGTGAGGATTTCCATGGCTTTGGCGTGGTCCACGCCGCTGCGGTCGAGGAGCGCCATCGCCTCCGCCAGCGAGGCGATTTGGACTCCGCAAAGGAAATTGTTGACGAGTTTCAGCAGCGCTCCGCTGCCCACCGGGCCCACGGAAAAGATCCGCTTGCCCATGGCTGCGAGCACCGGCCGGACCTTCTCCAGCGCGCCGGCGTCGCCGCCGACTAGGAAGTTCAGCTCGCCGGAGCCCGCTTGCGTCTTGCTGCCCGTCACCGGCGCATCGAGAAATTCGCAGTTCTTCGCCGCCGCTGCCGCGGCGAGTTCCCGGGCCCAAGCTGCGGTGATCGTGCTCGACTCGATGCACACCGCGCCTCCTGCCGAGGCGAGAGCGCCGTCATCGCCCAGCCATACCGCGCGGGAAGCGCGGTCGTCGGCCACCACGGCGAGGATCACCTTCGCATCGAGCGCCGCCTCGCGCGGCGTGCGAGCCGCTTGCGCTCCCGCGGCCACGAGCGGCGCGCACTTCGCGGGGTCGCGATTGAAGACGGAGACGGGGAATCCGGCGGCCACCAGCCGTGCGGCCATCCGCGAGCCCATAATGCCCAAGCCGAGAAAACCGATTCGGGGTGAGTCCGCCATTTAGCACAAGCTCCGTACGGCGATGAATGGGTTTCCGTCGCGGACGACTCGCAACGGATTGCGCAGCGGCCGGCCGAACCCGGCGAAGGAAATCTCCATGACGTCGCCATCGGCCAGCTCGACTCCCGCGCCAAAGCTCAAACAGCAGGCCCCAAAATAGTGCACGTGCACGTCGCCTGGCCGCCGGTGCGCCTCAAATTTGAAATGGTGATGCTCGAGGTTGGCCAGGCTATGGCACATCTCGTTTTCCCCGGTGAGAATCTCTTCCGACCACAGGATTCGCCCGTCGCGCCAGAGCGTCACGGCGCCCGGAATGGAATCGAAACCCGGATCGAGCACGAGTTCCGGCCCCAGGGAGCAGGCGCGCAGCTTCGAGGCGGCGAGATGGAGGTAGTTCCTCTTCTCGAGTTTGTGATCGGCGAATTCGTTTCCGATGGCCATACCGATGCGATAGGGAGCGCCATCCGCGCCAATGAGATAAATGCCGGCGATTTCGGCCTCTTCTCCGCCATCCTCGGCGTAACCCGGCACGTCGAGCGGTTCGCCATGCGCCCGCAGCGAGGTTCCCTGGCCTTTGTAAAACCATTCGGGAGCGATGCCGATCGTTCCCGGCGCGGGCTTGCCGCCCCGCGTGCCCCACTGGAACATCCTCATGCTGTCGTTCATCTCGGCTTCGCTACGTTCGTGCATGGCCTGGCGGTTCTTGGCGCTGCCGAGATGGGTGAGTCCCGTGCCGGAAACCAGGCATCGAGCCGGCTCCCTCGGATGGCTGATGGGCGGCAGCAGACGCCACTGGGACCGGCCGGCGTAGACCGCGTCGTAGTCCAGTTCCTCATCCGCCGCGAGTCCGGCGATCCGCTCGACGAGGGAACCGCCGCCCGCCGCCGTTTCTTGCGCCAATTCGTAAACGCTCGCCGCGCTTCGGAGCAGCCGCAGCCGCGGCTCTTCGACCACCGCTACGCGGCGAATGGAATCCTTTTGCAATTGAACCAGACGAGTCATTCCGTGACGTGGAATCGCTCGAGCGCTTTTTCGTCCACCGTGAGGCCGAGGCCGGGCGTGCGCTCATCGAGATCCAGGAACCCGCGAGTGGGTTTCGGCTCGCCCTTGAAAATATACCAGAACAGCTCGTTGCCGACCTCGACGTCGACGGGCGGGAAGAACTCCGCCATGGGCGCGTTCGGGCTGGCCATGACGAGATGGTAGTTGTGCATCTGGCCCGCGTGGGGGATGACGGGAATCGAATGCGCTTCGGCCAGCGCGGCGATCTTGCGCGCTTGCGAGAGGCCGCCCACGCGGTTGGTGTCGAATTGGATGACGTCCACGGCGCGGGCTTCGAGGAGCTGGCGGAATCCGTAGAGCGTGAATTCATGCTCGCCGCCGGCGATGGGGATGCGGCCCAGGCGCCGCAACTCGGCGTAACCCGAGACGTCATCGGGAAGCAGCGGTTCCTCGAGCCAGCGCAGGCGGTAGGGCTCGAGCAGGGGAATCATCCGCTTGGCGTAATCGAGGTCCCACCCCATGTACGCATCGGCCATGACGTCGATATCGTCGCCAACCGCCTGGCGCACCGTGCGCACCAGCGCCGCGTTTTTCCGCATTCCCGCCGCGCCGTCGTTCGGCCCCCAGCCGAATCGCAGCTTCACGGCCTGATAACCCTGCTTCTTGTAGGTTTCGGCTTCCCGAGCGAGCGCGTCGAGCGGCCCTGCGTAGAGCCGGCTCGCGTAGACGGGAATCCGCGGCTTCGTTCGCCCGCCGAGCAGGCGATACACCGGCTGCTTCGCCGACTTGCCCAGCAGATCCCACAAGGCGATATCCACCGCGCTGATGGCCGCGAGCACAACCCCTTTGCGGCCAAAGGCGATCGTCTTCCGATACATGTGCTGCCAGAGGAGTTCCGTGTCCCACGGGTCGGCGCCGACGAGCGCCGGCTGAAGGTAGAGGTCGATGATCTGCTTGGCGACCCAGGGCGCCAGCGCCGCGTCGCCGAGCCCCACGAGGCCGTTATCGGTGAAGATCTCGACGACCAGCCATCCGTGGAAGGTGAAGGTCCCCATCGTTTCCTTCGACAGCGCGGGAGCGACGGCATCCATGGGGTTCGTGCAGAAATGGGCCGGGAGCGCGGCGGTTTTGCCCTTCCAGCGGACGGCGCGCGTGCGGATTCGTGTGATTTTCATCTTAGCCTTTCCTGATTCGCAGGGCGAGCGGCCGGATCTTGGGCACGGCGAGACAAAGCAATAGGAACGCGGCCACGTGCAGCGAGCCGGAAATCACCAGCGCCGGCGTGTAACTGTGGCCGCGATCGCGCAGCCAGGCGACCAACTGGCCGAGCAGCGCCCCGCCTATCGCGCCGGCGCATCCGACCATGCCGGCGAAGGTGCCGACCGCGCGTTTCGGGATCATGTCCGTCGGTAAAATCATTACCAGCGTGGACCACGATTGCTGGCCGAAGAACGCGAGGCTGAACAGGAACACCGCCCAGCCGAGCGAATGCAGCCCGGTGGCGAGCATGACCCACGGCATCAGCGCCGCGCTCGCTCCCAGCGCCCATTTGCGCGAAGCATTCACCGACATCCCGCGTTTCAGCAGCCGGCTCGAGAGCCCGCCGCCCACCAGACAGCCCACGCCCGAGGCCGCGTAGGGAATCCAGCCCACGCGCGTCGCCGCGTTGAGCTGGATGTGAAAGGATTCGAGCAGAAACTTCGGCAGCCAGAAGATATAAAAATACCAGGCCGCGTCGGTCATGAATTTCGCTCCCACCACCGCCCATACCTCGCGGTGCGAGAGCAACTCGGCCATCGAAATCGCGCCGGCGGGGCCTTGCTCGAGTTCCCGCTGGCCGGAAAGGATTTTCCCGCGCTCGGCTTCGGAAAGGCCCGGATGCTGTTCGGGCGGCCGGTAATCGAGCGCCCACCACAGGGTCCACAGCAGGCCGAGCACTCCCGAAACGAAAAACACCCAGCGCCACGGCGCAATGCCAAACCAGCCGGTGTGATTGATCACCACGAAAATGAGCCACGGAGCGGCGATCGCTCCCACCGCCGTGCCCCCGTTGATGATTCCCATCGCCGTCGATCGCTCGTTGACGGGAAACCATTCGGCCACCACGCGCGTGGCCGCCGGGAATCCGCCGCCCTCGCCCACGCCCAGCAGGAACTGGCTCGCCATCAACATGACCAGAGCGAACGCCAAGCCAGCCACCGGCGGCAGACCGTAGTTCCTGGCAAGGCCCTGGCTGGCGACCGCCAAAGACCAGAAAATCATGATCAGCAGGAACCCGCGCCGGGTACCCAGCCGGTCCATCAGCCACCCGCCACCCAGATACATCAGCCCGTAGGCAACCAGGAAGGCGGAATCGAAACTAGCTTTGACTTGATCGGAGAAGGGATATTGGGCGTGAATCCGGCTGAGCGTCCAAGGCAGCGTCTGCCGATCGAGGTAACTCAGGACGATGGCGGCGCTCGCCAGCAGGGCAATGCGCCAGCGGAGGGAAGTCCTGGCTTTATCCGCAGTGGCAGCAACAGTCGAACTGGTTGAGGTCACCGATTACCCGATCGGCAAGGAATGTCTGATTTCAGGCCGTCGGCGAACATACAACGGACCGCCTCGCAAAAGCAATGCGCGGCCGGGATTCACCGCGGAGGGCACGGAATTCCGCGGAGGAGAAAGAGCAAGTGAAGCTTCAGTTTGACTCGCTTGGTGCGGCACTTCTGCCTCCGTGATTCTCCGTGGACCTCCGTGGTAGGGTTTGCGCAGCCGGGATTCACCACGGAGGGCACGGAGTTCCGCGGAGCGGGCTGCCAACTGCCAACTGCCAACTGCCAACTGCCAACTGCCAACTGCCAACTGCCAACTGCCAACTGCCTCTCCCTCCGTGTTAAGGTTTGCGCGGGCAAGTCCCGAATCCCGAACGTTCGGGACGGGAGCCCGCGCCACTTGCGGCAACCGGCGCACCCGAAGCTTGTGAAAACACGCTCTTTGGGGGCAGCGAGCGGCGGCGCGGCGTCCCCGGCGCGGCTAAGTCTCATCCCTTCTTCCTCTTACGGATACCCTCAAAGCGCGCCCCATGGTACCGAACATGCGCTGGAAGGGTTTAGACGGACGCGCACTGCGACCGGGGATAGGGGAAACCCTGCTCGCCAAGAGGTTGCGGTATTTCCTTACGGTGGCTGCCGCCCTGCTGCTTCTCCCCGGAGCGAGGGCGCAATCCGGCGCGCCGGCTTCTGCTGGCGGCATCTCCAACGCCGTTTGCCTTAGCTGCCACGGAAATTCCTCCTTTTCGATCCCGGTTAAGGACGGCGAGACGCTCCCGCTCTACGTCGACTCGAAATCGCTGGCCCATTCCGTCCACGCGGGTCTGGCCTGCACCGATTGCCACAGCGACATCACCTCCGTGCCTCACCCGGCGAAATCGTTCCCCAGCCGCCACGCCGTTTCCATCGCCTATTACGAGCTGTGCCGCCAATGCCATTTCGACGAGTACACGCGCCTGGTGGATGGAATCCACTTCAAAGCCCTGAGCCAGGGGAACCAGGATGCTCCCACCTGCGTCGACTGCCATGGCGCGCATTCCATCACGCCGCCCAGCCAGCCGCGCTCGCGCATCTCGCTCACCTGCGGCCGTTGCCACGTGAGCATCGCCGCCGCGTACGCCAAGAGCGTGCACGGGCAGGCGCTCGTCGAGCACAGCAATCCCGACGTTCCCGTCTGCACCGATTGCCACCACGCCCACGACATCTCCTCTGCGAACACCGCCCGGTGGCGGCTGGGCATTCCCCAGCTCTGCGCCCACTGCCACTCCAATTCGGCCATCATGGGCAAGTACGGCATCTCCACCGACGTGCTCAGCACCTACCTGAACAGTTTCCACGGGCTGACCGCTTCCCTCGAACGCTCCGAACGCGTGAACCCGAGCGAGTTCACCGCGACTTGCACCGATTGCCATGGCGTGCACGATATCCAGCCCGTCAACCACCGTGGCACGGCCGCCGTCAAGGCGCACCTGCTCAACGTCTGCCGCCAGTGCCATCCGGGGGCGACGGCGAACTTCCCGTCGGCCTGGATCGGCCATTACGAACCCAGTCCGGCGCACGCTCCGCTCGTCTACGCGGTCAAGGTCTTCTACCTGTTTTTCATCCCGTTCGTCTCGCTCGGCTTGATCTTGCAAATCCTGCTGCATTTCTGGCGCGTGGTGGTGAACCGATGAGCGAGTACATTCGCCGCTTTTCGCTTCGGCAGCGGATCGAGCACGCCGCCGGCATGACCTTGTTTATCGTGTTGGCCGCGACCGGCCTTCCCCAGGAATTCTTCGAACAAGCTTGGGCCCGGTGGGCGATTCTGGCGATGGGCGGGATCGAGCGGGTGCGCTGGGTTCACGTCTACACGGGGATCGTCTTCGCCGCGCTCGTCGCCTGGCACCTGCTAACGGCCTTGCTTCAGGTGGGCCGCCGCAAAGTGCCGGCGTCGATGGTGCCCACGCGGAAGGACTTTCTCGACGCCATCGCCATGATGCGGTACTACCTGCGGCTCGCGGACCAGCCGCCCCGGTTCGATCGCTTCGATTACCGGCAGAAATTCGAATACTGGGGTCTGGTGATGGGTTCCCTGATCATGATCGTGACCGGCTTCATGCTCTGTTTCCCGGTCGAGACGACGCGCTTCCTGCCCGGCCAAGTGATTCCCGCGGCCCTCCTCATGCATGGCAAGGAAGCGCTGCTCGCTTTCCTGATCGTCATCACTTGGCACCTGTATAACGCGCACCTCTCGCTCGAGTCTTTCCCCTTCGACAAGAGCATCTTCACCGGGAACACCACGCGCGAGCGCATGGAGAAGGAACACCCGCTCGAATACGCCCGCTGGCTCGCCGCTCAGAAGCCCGAGGCAGAACCCAAGCCGGCCGAGCCGGTCCCGGTTGCCTCTGGGGAAGGGAACGCCGGCGAGCCTGGCGAGAAAGTTTCTCGAGAGCACGTCGGTGGGAGCGCGCCTGAGGGCGGCCCCGAGGAGCCTGCGTCCTAGCAGGGTGCAGGAGAAGGCGGAGTTGTCATGCTGAGCGAAACGAAGCATCCCGTCCATCCGTCGGAAACGTGGCTCGGGATCCTTCGCTGCGCTCAGGATGACGGAGGGCGTACTTTCGATGGGAGCAAGTAGCCCCAAACGGGGAACGGCACGGAGCCTTCGGGGCCGGCTGATCCTGTTGACCCTGGCCGGAACCCTGATCCCGATTGCCATTCTGGGCTGGCAGAGCCTCTCGAGCGTCCAAACGCTCCAATCGCGCATTCTGGCCGAGCGTCAGCATCTGGCGGAAAGCATCGCCACGCACCTCGATACCGTACTCAATTCCCAGTTCCAGTTGCTCGCGCCGGTTACCCCTCAACTCGCCGCGGGCGCGCCGGGAAAATACGAGGTGCCGCCCGAGGTTCTGCGCGAGGACTACGTTCACTCCCAGCTCTTTTCCGGTGTGTTGGTGCTGGATGCCGCTGGCAAAGTGGTCGAGAGCGAGCCCGCCGGCGGCCTTCCGTCGCTGGGAGACAGCCTGGATGTTCCCGAAATCCGCGCGGTGCTCCGGGGCGGAACGCTGGCGATTTCGTCTTTGTGGACAGGACCGGAGGGCCAGCGCCGTCTGTTCCTCTTCGTCGGCTTGCGCGACGGGCAGGGCAAGGTTGTCGGCGCCGTCGCGGGCGCGATCGATCCGCAAGGCAGGCGGCTTCGCCACCTCCTCGACCTCGCTCCGCTCGATCCTGGCGAGACGGCAGACCTCGTCGATCGGCAGGGTGTGGTCATCGCCAGCACGGTCCCCGACCGGCTCTACTCCGAAGCCGATCACCAGCACTTCCTCGCCGGACTCATCGCCGCGCAGAAGCCGGCTGTGGGCACCTGCCATAGCTGTCACCAGGACGGCTCGGCCCCCACGCGCGTGAACGACGTCATGGCTTTCGCGCCGCTGCCTTCGCGCCCCTCCTGGGGCGTGGATATCCGCCAGCCGGCAAAGCAGGCTTTCGGCCAGGCGCAAGCGTTGCGCTGGAAGATTCTGGGCTGGGCCGCGGGATTGGCGGTTCTGGCCGTGCTCTTTGCCTGCGGCATGGCCACCAGCCTCGCCGGACCCATCGCCCAGCTCGAGAAAACGGCAGGCGGAATCGCCGCCGGGCAGCTCGAAACGCCGGTGCCCCCGCTCGGGAGCGACGAGGTGGGCCGACTCGGAGCCGCGTTCGAGCGAATGCGCGTGGCCTTACGCGAGTCCCAGGACGACGTCGTTCGCGGCCGCGAGTTGCTCGAAGCTCGCGTGGTCGAGCGCACCGCGGAAACCCGGCGGTTGTACCAGGAAGTGCAACAGCGCGACCGGCTCCGCGCGCGGCTGCTCGAAAAACTGATTGGCGCGCAGGAGGAGGAGCGGCGGCGCATCGCGCGCGAGCTGCACGACCAGACCAGCCAGGAACTCGGCGCGCTCGTTCTCGCTCTCGACACTGCCATCGCCAGGCTCCCCGAGGACGTCCCCACCACGCACCTCCAAGAAGCCAAGGGCCTCGCCGTCCGCATCCTCGACGGCGTCCACCGGCTCAGCTTCGATTTGCGGCCGTCCGCCCTCGACGATCTCGGCCTCTTCCGCGCCATCGCCTGGTACGCCGATCGCGACCTCAAGCGCCGCGGCGTTTCGGTCCGCTGCGAGTTCGAAGGGGAAGACGTTCGCTTGCCTGCCGACGTCGAGACGGCGCTATTTCGCGCGGTGCAGGAAGCCATCTCGAACATCGTCCGGCACGCCCGGGCCGAATCCGTGCTCATTCAGGGCGCGATCGATGCCCGCGCCGTCGCCATCGAGATCGAAGACGACGGCTGCGGGTTCGAGCCCGAATCCATCTCGACGAGCGCGACGAGCGGCCGCGGCCTGGGACTCGCGGGCTTGCGCGAACGAGTCGAGTTGCTCGGCGGAACGGCGCGCATCGAGTCTTCGCCGGGCCACGGCACCCGCGTCTTGTTCACCGTGCCCCTGGGAGGCGATCGTGGCTAAGATTCCTCGGGGGTCGGAGCTTCAGCTCCGACAAAGGGGCGCTCAGAATCCGGGGCTTCGGCCCCTGAAGTGCCATTCGTTAGGAGGTTGATATGGCCTCCAAAATCCGCGTGCTTATCGCCGACGATCACGCCCTGGTTCGCGATGGCGTCAAGTCCCTGCTCGGCTTGACGGAAGACATCGAGGTGGTGGGCGAAGCCGGCGACGGCCGCGAGGCGATCGAGCAGGCGCGGAAACTCAAGCCCGATGTCATTCTCATGGACATCGCCATGCCCGGGCTCGGCGGCCTGGAAGCCGCGCTCGAACTCAGGCGCGAGGGATCGCCATCGCGCATCCTCGTCTTGACGCAATACGACGACGTCGAGTACGTCCGCCGCTTCCTCAAGATCGGCATCGCCGGCTACGTCCTCAAGCGCATGTTCGGCTCCGAGCTGGCGTCGGCGATTCGCTCGGCGGCGCGCGGCGGGCTCGTGCTCGATCCCCAGGTGGCCGCCGAGGCGATCCAACCGGCGCCCGAAGAGCGCGGCGCGGCATCCGAGGACCTCTACGAGCTGCTCACCGATCGCGAAAAGCAGGTGCTGCGGCTCGTCGCGCTCGGCCGGAGCAACAAGGAAGTCGCCGTCGAGCTCGGCATCAGCGTCAAAACCGCCATGTCCCACCGCGAGCACTTGATGGAAAAGCTCGGCCTGCGCAACCGCACGGACTTGATCAAGTTCGCCATCAAGAAAGGCGTGATCCGCGTCGAGGGGTAGGGGTGCACCTCGAAATCGCGGGCTCGGGGCCGGCGCGTCTGATCGAGGTCTTGCGTCGCGAGTCGAGGCTTGTAGGGGCGCGTCCCGAAGCTTCGGGATCCGCGCCCGGTCGTTCCGGTGCCGGAGCCAAGGCCGGGCGGGGGGACCCCGCCCCTACCAATGACTTCTTCGACGCCGTTTGTGGGGACGACGTGCGGTCGCCCTGCCCGGGTGAGTGAAACTTCTTCTTGACATCTTCAGGTTTGTAGTGCAAACTGGTTTGCATAGGGGCAAGGACGCAGGGCCTACCGGCGCGGGCTCGCCGGGTAAAGGAGGCACTGCGGTGAACAACCTGCAACAGTTAGTGAACCGGTCCAAGAAGTACGACAACGTTGATGGCACGAAGGAACTGACCATGGGAATCATGGTTCTGGGGCTCCTGCCGATTCTCTGGCTGCTGGAGCGTGCGCCCAGAAGTTCGATCTGGCACCGATCGCCGCTCGTTTTTGGCACTCTCAATGCCTTGTTCTTGCTGGGCCTCTACTTCGGGGTCAAAGCGATCAAGGAACGCGTCACCTACCCCCGCACCGGGTTCGTGGCCTACGGATTCCAACGTACCGTTGTGCGCCCAGCGGTCCTCGCGCTCGTCCTGGGTATTCCCATGATGGCCGCCCTAATCGTCGCCGCTCGTTCGCACTGGGGCGCCGCGCCCGGCCTCGTCGTCGGCCTGCTTCTTGCCGCCAGCTATGCGATCTGGATCGCCAGGCCAGTTCCGTGGAAGTGGGCCGTTGTGGCCGCCATGACGCTCGGCACGCTCGTGATCGCCCTCCTCCCGGCGCACGTTCCTGCGCATTTTGCCCTCGCCCTGGCGAATTTCCCGCCGGAAACTGCGCGGTCTCCCGCCGAATTCATTGGGGCGCTCTTCCTTAACGAGATCCTTTTCAGCGCTTTGCTAGTGGTTTCAGGCGGCGTGAGTTTTTGGCTCTACATTCGCCACACCAAGGCTCCCGTGGAGGAATGAACGCGGATCCGGCGGGCATAGGCTGCCCGGCGTACGCTCGCCGAGGCTAGGAGAAACTGCGGTGGACAATCTCGAAGAAGTCGTGAGACGACCCAAACGATACGACTACGTCGACGGCACGGGTGACCTGTTTGTCGCCCTGGCGCTCCTGGGTACCGCCCTGGCCGATCGACTGGAGGCGCTCCTGCCGGCCAACGCGCCGAGGTGGGAACACGCGTTCGCCCTTCCCGTTATCCTACTGGCGGTTGGGGCAGGCTGGCCCTTGCGGAATTACATCAAGAAGCGCTGGACCTGGCGCCGCACTGGGTACGTTGCCTACCACTGTACGGACAAGAGATCGCTAACCGCAATGGCGGCAGCCACATTCATAGGGGGCTTCGCGGCTGTCGTCTTGGCGCGAATGGTCATACTGGCAAGGCAGTCTCATGAAATGAGTTTGGTGGCGATCGGAGCCGTGGTGCTTTTCGCGGGGACCTACGCCATGTGGAGTTACGCCACGACCAGAGAACATCGCTGGAAGTGGCTGATCTTTCTCTTGATGGTGGTGGGCCTCCTTGTCATCGAGCTACCCGCTCACGGTGATCTCCCCCGTGCGGGCTGGCAGATGTGGCTGTTTCTCGGCCTTGCCTGGCTCGCCTCCGCTGTGGGCACCCTCGTTTCCTACATTCGGCACACGCAACCTTCCGCGGCGGGGGCGGAATGAATGAGCAACTCCAGGGGATTGCGGAGCTGGACCGGGTCATCCACGAGCCGGGGCGGCTCATGATCCTAGCCTTGCTCTCGGGAGTGAAGGAATGCGATTTCCTTTTCCTCTTGAACGAGACCGGGATGACGAAAGGCAATCTATCGAGCCATCTCACGCGACTGGAAGAGTCGGGTTACGTGGAGATCGAGAAGACGTACCGTGGCAAGATCCCACAAACGCTCGTCCGCCTTACTCGTCGCGGCCGCTCCGCGTTCGAGGTCTATCGCAAAGTGCTGAAGGGAGCTTTCTCGTGAATCCTTTGCGAGCTTGGCGCCTTTGCGTCTTGGCGTGAGAACGCTTTTTTCGTGATTGTATTTGGGTCTGGCAAGGAGTATATCTCATTGCGAAACTGCCCGCCGAAACGGGTGGGGGCTGCTCGGCAGGGGTGGGCTGGAAGCCATGGGCGCACTGCGCGAGAGCCTGCGAAATAGTCTGCGATTTGCCAAGCGCGCGCCCGTCGTCACGACGGTCTCCGTCATCGTTCTGGCGCTCGGCATCGGCACGTGCACCGCCATCTTCAGCATACTCTACGCGGTCCTTTTCAGCCCGCTGCCTTACAAGAATCCCGATCGGCTCGTCGTCCTCCTCAGAGTCCAAGTGATCACGCAGGCTTACCAAGGGAGCACGGTTTCGAGCACCGCGCCCCTGCCGATGGTTTCCGGGCCCGACTTCCTCAGTTATGCCAAGCTCGGCGACGTCTTCTCGGCGCTGGCCGTGGGCGAGCCGTATGGCGCCGCTACCGATTCCGCCGGCCAGAAAGTGGTTCTGCGCGGATACGAGGTGACTCCGGACTTTTTTAAGGTGCTGGACATCAAGCCGGCAGCCGGCCGGCTTTTCACCGCCGACGACGAGCAGGCGGGACGGGATCACGTGGTCGTCCTGGGCCCGAACTTTTCCAGCAACGGCACGTGGACCAGCAAGATTCAGGTCGGTGGCACGCTCACCCTGAACAAGGAGCCCTACTCCGTGATTGGCCGCCTGCCGTCTTCCTTCCGCGTGGCCAACGCCTCGCTCTTCTGGTTTCAGGCTGACCCCGATCTCTTCATTCCCATCCCCATCGCCGAACTCCAGAAGGCGCCGGAAACGAACGCGTTCCTCACGAGCACGCTCACGGCGATCGGCCGGCTCAAGCCCGGCGCGACTATCGCGCAGGCGCAAACGGAGATGACGACCATCGCCGCGGGCTTGGCCAAGTCGAACCCGGCTCTCGATGCTGGCGTTGGCGTCCAAGTCAAATCGATGAAGTCCCAGGTCGGCCAGGTGCCCGGGATGCTCTTAAAAATGCTGTTGATGGCCGTGGGGTTCGTGCTGCTGATCGCTTGCATCAACATCGCGGTTCTGATTCTGACGCAAGGCGCGCGACGCCAGCACGAACTCGCGATTCGGCATGCCGTCGGTGCCTCCCGGGTCAGAATCGTGGGCCAGCTATTTTCCGAAAGCCTTTTCCTCGCTTTCGTTGGCGGCGTTTTTGGCGTCTTGCTCTCCTTCTGGCTGAAAGAGGCCTTGCTCTCTCGCTTGCCGGAAGCCTCCCTCCCGTTCACCGTTCCCATCACGATCAGTTGGCCGGTCCTGCTCTTCGCGGTCGGCGTTTCGTTTGCGGCGGCCGTGCTCTTCGGCGTGATTCCGGCGCTCCAGCTCTCGCTGGTCCCCTCGGCCGAGCTGCTCAAGGAAGCGGCGCGCGGGGGAAGCGGGGGCGTGCGGTCGGGCTGGCTGCGCAACGGGTTTGTGGTTTGCGAGATGACGCTGGCCTTCGCCTTGCTCATCGTCTGCGGGCTCCTGATCCAGGGACTGCGGGGCATGGTGGTTTCGATCACCGGTTACGATCCCAATACGATGTTGCAAATGAGCGTGAACCTGAAGCCCGCGACGTTTCCGTCCTTCGCCACGCGGGAAAACGCGTACCGCCAAATCCTTTCCCGGGTGGCTTCCTCCTCCCTGGTGGCTTCCGCAACACTGGAAGCGGCTTCGATGGGCGGCACAGTCGCCCGCGCCGACCAGCCCGTCACCGCGCTCCAGGTCAAGACGGGCCCCCTCGCGGCCGTTACGTCGGTCAGTCCAGACTACTTCCGCGCGATGCACCTATCCCTGCTTCGCGGCAGGACGTTCGCCTGGGCGGATTACGCCGAGAAACCTTCGGTCGCCATCGTCAACCAAGCCCTAGCCCAAGCGTTCTGGGCGAACGGGAATCCCTTGGGCAAACACGTCACCACCGAGTTTCCCGCCCAGCCGCTCGAAGTGGTCGGCGTGATCCAGAACGCCGCGTCGCAAATGAACGCGATGGGCAACACGCCTCAAATCTACCTCCCTGAATTGCCGGCTGGAGCCCTTCTGAAGGTTCGCACGGTGGGACCCGCAAAATCGGCGCTGGCTGCGATTCATGATTTGGCTGCGGGCGCCGCTCCCGGCGTCGAGATTCAAGCTCCGACGACGATGGAGCAACTCGAAACTCAGGAAAGCACGCCTCTGCGCTACCTTCTGTTGGTTCTGGCTTCCTTCGGGCTGATGGCCCTTCTTTTGGGAACGATTGGCGTCTCCGCCGTCACGGCCTATTCCGTCACCCAGCGCACCCACGAAATCTGCGTGCGCATGGCGCTGGGCGCGCGGCCAGCACAGATTCTTCGGGACGTAATGGGGGAAGGCGTGCGCTTGAGCCTCTACGGCGTCGGCATCGGTCTGCTGGTGGCGCTGGGCCTCGGAAAAGTGCTGATGCACTTCTACCGTGGCATCACCTTCGGCTCGCTCGCCACCTATTTCGAGGTGGCGGCGCTGCTTCTGGCCGTCGCGGTGCTGGCCTGCTACTTCGCCGCGCGCCGCGCCGCGAGGGTCGATCCGATGAACGCGCTGCGGTGCGAGTGAGAAAGGCAGTGGCTGGTGGCTGGTGAGCTTTAGGAAGGAGCGGGGCGGGTTCTGTAAAGGAGCCCTGCAATGAAGACAAAAGAGGAGAGGAACGATGGCGAGTGAAGCGCAAGCCGTACAAACATCGGCCCGAGACGGTGCGTGCAGCCGGCTCGTTGGGGCGATCGTAAGTCCGCGAGCGACGTTCGAATCGATCGCGCGCAAGCCCGGGTGGCTGTTGCCCGTTTTGCTGCTTATTGTCGTGAACGCGGCCGTGGGGTACAGCACCTTTCGCACCGGCTACCTGAGGGTCTCCGCGGAGAAGCAGATGGAAGCAAACCCGGCGTTCGCCGGATTAACTCCCGAGCAGCGCAAGCAGGATGTTGCCTTGGGAATGCGGTTCGCGCACGTCTCGGCCATTGCCATGCCGATCATCGTCACCCCGATCGCACTGCTCATCATCGCGGTGGTTTTTCTCGGCGCGTTCCGCGTTTCGTTTGGCGCGGGGATCAAGTTCGCGCAGTCGTTTGCGGTTACCGCCTACGCTGCCGTGCCGTCGATACTGAAGGGGCTTCTCAACTTGGCGGTGATCTGGGCGCGGCCTCCCTCGAGCGCCAACGTCATGCGGAACCTGTCATTTTCCAGCCTGGCTGGCTACCTTCCGGCACACGCCTCGCCGACGCTGACGATCCTTGCCGGGCATATCGACCTCTTCACCTTCTGGATGCTGGGACTTCTGGCCGTGGGCTATGCGGCTGCTTCGGCGAAGAAAGCCCGTTTTGGCAGCGCGTTGGCCGTCGTGCTGGTAGTCTGGGCCGTTTTCGTGCTCGCCCACCTCGGCCTGGCCGCCATTGGCAGTTCCTTCGTGCCGAGCGCGTAGGCGCGTGTGCGCTGCTGCGGGCCTCGGGCTGACGCCGAACGGGGCCCCTTAGACTCAGAGACGTTTTGGGCCTCGACCCGTCGCGGCGCCTTGCAACTGATAAGGGTCCCGGCGCATGCGCGCGTTTCGGCGGGGCGGTGACCTCGGCCGTCGCGAAATACCCGGGATCGGGCGACCACAAGGGTCGCCCCTACGACCGAACGTTGAGGGCGAACAGGCGCCGCGCCACCCAGCGCTTGCGATTGAGGAGGGCCGCGGTAGGGGCGGGCCTTGTGCCCGCCCTGCTTGCTTGCCGCCCTGTGTCCCTGGCGGGCCGGCTGTCCGTTTCCGGACGCTCGAATCCTGAAAGCGGACAGATAAAAGTGGGGAACCGCACGACGCAGCTCCTAAGCCTAACAATGCAGGAGACTTGTATCCCCGCTGGATTGGCTGGCGACGTGCGAGATTATACGGGCAAGGGACGCGAGTGCCACCTCCGGCTCGCGCGGATGCGGGTTGCTTGAGAGGTGCAGCCATGTCCGCGATGAGGAGCCTCGGGACCCTGTGGCAAGACCTGCGTTTCGGCGCGCGCCTGCTGGCGCACAATCGGCGTTTCGCAGCAGTCTCCATCCTGATTCTGGCGCTAGGCATCGGCGCGTGCACCGCCATCTTCAGCGTTCTCTACGCTGCGAGTTACAGCCCGCTGCCCTACAAGAATCCCGATCGGCTCGTCGTGCTCTTGAGATCCGAATCGGTCACAGGGACTTTCCAGGGAAGACCAACTGTAGGCGCCTTGCCCTCGCCGATGGTCTCCGGTCCTGATTTTCTGCAGTGGCAGAAGCAGAGTGACGTCTTCTCGGCGCTCGCTGCTGCGGAGTGGTTCGGGGGCGAAGTGGAAGCTGGCGGGCAGAAAGCGCAGATCGAGGGATACGAAGTCACACCCGATTTCTTCAAAGTGTTGGATGGCAAGGCGGCAGCCGGCCGGCTCCTCAATGCGGGCGACGATCAGCCAGGGCAGGATCATGTGGTCGTGCTCGGGCCGGGTTTCGCGCAACGCGGCTCGTGGACGAGCGCGATAGAAGTTGGCGGAACGCTCACGCTGAACAAGCAGGAATACGCCGTGATTGGCAGCCTGCCGCCCTCCTATCGCGTGGCGAATGCCTCCGAACCGTTGATGTTTTCCCAGCCGGATGTCTTCCTGCCTATTCCCATCGCTCAGCTCGAGAAGGCCGCTCCTCCCGGCCGAGCCATGCCCTACACGTTCACGGCAATCGGGCGGTTGAAGCCGAACGCAGGCATCGCGCAAGCGCAAGCGGAAATGACGACCGTGGCGGCCGGGCTCGCCAAAGCGAATCCGGCGCTGGACGCCGGCGTCACCGTCCAAGTCAAGTCGATGAAATCGCAAGTGGGCCAGGTTCCCGGAGTGGTTTTGAAGCTTCTGCTTGCGGCCGTGGGATTCTTGCTCCTGCTCGCCTGCGTCAATATCGCGGTCCTGACCCTGACGCAAGGCGCGCGGCGCCAGCACGAACTCGCCATTCGTCACGCCGTCGGGGCAACGCGCGGAAGGATCGTCGGACAGCTTTTCTCGGAGAGCTTGCTCCTGGCGCTGGCCGGCGGCGCCTGCGGGATCGAAGTTGCGTTCTGGATGGAGAATGGGCTCGTCTCCCGCATTCCGGCGCGTGCACTCCCGCTCATCGCTCCTCCCGAGATCAACTGGCCGGTTCTGGCGTTTGCGCTCGCCGTTTCGGTCGCCGCGGCAATTCTCTTCGGCGTGATTCCTGCCCTGCAGCTCTCCCTGATCCCCTCCGCCGAACTGCTCAAGGAAGCGGCGCACGGGGGCGGCGCGGGTGCGCGGTCGGGCTGGCTCCGCAACGGGTTCGTGGTTTGCGAAGTCACGCTCGCCTTCGCCTTGCTCATCGTGTGCGGTCTTCTGATCGGAAACGTTCGAGGAGTCCTTCGCGCCGCCGCCGGCTACAATCCCAAACGCATGATGCGGATGGATGTCGCGCTCGCGCCGGCGACCTATCCCTCCTTCGCCAGCCGCGAAAACGCGTACCGGCAAATGCTGGCGGGGGTCGAGCGGTCGCCCTTGGTCGAATCGGCGGGCCTGGCGACCACGGTCACGATCGGGATCGTCGCTGCCGCCGATAAGCCTCTCACCGCTCTCGCCTTCAAGGCCGGTCCCCAAACGATCACTCTCTACGTCTCGCCCGGCTACTTCCACACCCATCGGCTCCTACGCGGCCGCGCGTTCACTTGGTCGGACTACTCCGAGAAGCCGGCCGTCGCCATGGTCAGCCAAGTGCTCGCGGACGATCTGTGGCCCCACCAAGATCCCATCGGCAAGCACATCACGAGTACCTATCCCGCGGAACCGCTCGAGGTGATTGGCGTGGCGGCGAACGAAGCCACCGGGGCGGCTGCGGCGTTCTCCATCCCGCAGGCCTACGTGCCGGATCTGTCGTCTGGAATGGGGTTGGAGGTTCAGACCAAGGGCGAGGCGAAAGGCGCGCTGGCGCTCGTTCACGACTTGGCGGCCGGCGCGGGCCCAGGCGTTCAGGTTTCCGCGCCGATGACGATGGAGCAGGTGCTGGCGCAAACGAGCAAGCCGGCGGAAAACGTCCAGCTCGTCCTCGCCTTCTTTGGCCTGATGGCATTGCTGCTGGCGACGGTGGGTGTGTTCGCCGTGACGGCCTATGCAGTTACCCAGCGGACGCACGAGATCGGCGTGCGCGTGGCGCTGGGCGCGCGGCCGGCGGAGATCCTTTTCGGCGCGATGCGAGAAGGCGTCCGGCTAAGCCTCTACGGCGTCGGCTTCGGTCTGCTGGTTGCGCTCGCGCTGGGAAAGATTCTCATGCACTTCTTGTTTGGGATCGGCTTCGGGGATCTCTCGACGTATTTCGGCGTGGCGCTGCTGCTCATGGCTGTCGCGGTTCTGGCCAGCTACTTCGCAGCTCGCCGCGCCGCGAGGATCGATCCGATGGCCGCGCTGCGCTCCGAGTAGGAAGGGCAGTGGCTAAAAGACAGTGGCTGGTGGCTAACGGCCGGTCCCCATGGAAAGTAGCACAGGCTCCCGAACCATCGGGACCCGTCTGTGCAGATTTGGAAGCGGCGCGGTAAAGAAAGGCGCACAGCCAGGAATGGCTGTGCTACCGAGACCATGAGTTACTACGAGCGCAATCTTCCGCATTGGATTCCTGAGGGGCGGACGGTTTTCGTTACATGGCGACTGCGCGGTTCCCTGCCGGCTGGATTTCTGCGCAAGCTGGAAACCCTGGCAAAGATCCCGGGAAAGCAGTTTCTGGCTGCCGACCGCAAGCTGGATGCTTGCGCAACGGGCCCGCGGTGGCTCGCAAAGCCAGAAATTGCCCTATGCGTTGTGGCGGCCATCCGGAGAGGAGCGGAGATGGGGAGATTTGTGCTGCACGCATTTGTGGTCATGCCCAACCACGTCCACGTCTTGCTGGATCCCTTGGCGTCGCTGGCTGGAATCACCAACGGCATCAAGGGAGCGTCCGCGCGCGAGGCAAATCGGCTGCTGCGGCGGACGGGAAGGCCGTTCTGGCAAGACGAGTCTTTCGACCACTGGGTTCGCAGTGCGGCGCAGTTCGAGCGAGTTCGAAACTACATCGAGTGCAATCCAGTAAAAGCAGGGCTGGTCGCGCGGCCGGAGGACTGGCAATGGTCCAGCCTCCGCGGGTAGCACGAGGTAGGTTGACCCGACGCCTTCGAGGGCGGTTGGTAGCACAGGCATTCCTGCCTGTGCAGGTTTGGAAGCGGCGCGGGAAGAAAAGCGCACAGCCAGGTCCCGAAGCTTCGGGAGGCTGTGCTACCGAGCTTCAGGGATGCGTGGGGCATGAGTTGGAAAGGAGCCCTGCAATGAAGAGAAGACTCGTAGCTCTCGCGGGCGCTTGTGCGCTCGCCTTGTTTTCTGTTTTGACGGCGCTTGCTGCGCCGCGGAAGCCGGTGAATGTTGCCGGGACTTGGCAGTTGATCCTCGCCGGCATGGCCAGCCGGCCCCTGACGCTCGTCTTTACGCAGAACGGCGCGAGCCTCAAGGGCACCATGGGTAAGGACGCCAAGGGAGGAACGCCCATCACGGGCACAGTGGACGGCGACAAGGTCGCTTTCGCCACGCCCACGCCACCGCCGGGCGGCAAGAGCATCGTAGAGAAGTTCAGCGCCCAAATAAGCGGAGACACGATGACGGGGACGGTCGAGGTGATAGGAAAGGGATTCACGGGGCTCCAGAGCTTCATGAACATGGACAAGTATGAGCCCTGGACGGCCAAACGGCAGAAGTGACCAATTACCACCGCGGAGACGCAGAGACCGCCGAGGCCGAGGCCACCCCGTGCGGCAGCCCGCTGGCACAGGCTTTGTCCCTTCCGGTTGGAGAAGCAAGGCCACAGCCCGGGACGGCGGGGCTGCGCCACCCGAGCCCGACCGGCGCGGCGCACGAAGCCTCTGCCGAAGCAACGAAAGTTCAAGACTGCGTGGTGCAGAGCGCCTGTGCTGCCGTTCCTCTGCGTCCTCTGCGCCTCTGCGGTGGGAGTTTTGCTGTCCGTTTCCGGACGCTCGAATCCTGAAAGCGGACAGAAGCACAGCGAAAACGGCGCGGCGCAGCGCCTAAGCCTATGAGCACAAGGGGCTTGAAACTCTATTGGATTGGCTGGCCGCGTGCGAGATGATGCGGTGGAGGCGAGTAGGGAAGCCCGCAGGAAAAAATCCACCTGGGAGAGGTAAATGAGGAAGAACCGACTTCATGTCACGCTTGCCGTCGTTCTTTGGCTGCCGCTGGCTCTGGGCGCGGCGGCGGGGCTCGGTGCGCAACAGGGTCCGGCGCAAGCCAAGCCTGCGGCCGAGCAGGCGCCCAGCGCCAAGCCGCTCGAGATTCCCGTCGGCACCCAGTTCCAAAGGGATCGGAGCTTTTTCCCGATATCGGTTTCGCCTTACCTCCCCTCGCGGATACCCGAGCCCGTGTTGGTGAATTCGCCCACGCTCGAGCAGATGATTCACAACGGGAAGCTGGAACTGAGTCTCGATGACGCGATCCGTTTGGCGATTGAAAACAATTTGAGTCTCGACATGCAGCGCTACACCACCTGGATCGCGGATACGAACGTGCTCGCGGCTCGCGGGGGGACGAACGTGGGTGGCGCGCCCTTCGATCCTCAAGTCAGATCGAGCTTGGGTTGGTATCAGCAGACGAGCCAGATCAGCAACCCGTACACTTCCGGTACGGGCGTCTCGACGATCGCCTCCCTCACCAACAAGAATGCGGACGCGAATTTCACCTACACGCAGGGTTTCTATTCGGGCACCTCTTTCCAGCTCGTCTTCGACAATAGCCGTTCCACCACCAGCAGCCCGGCGACTTTCGTCAATCCCTCCCTTTTTTCGAGCCTCAGCTTCGGGTTGAGTCAGCCGCTGCTCAGGGGATTCGGGTTCCTCCCCAACGAATACAACATCATCGAAGCCAGGAACAACTCCCAGATCGCCCGGTACAACCTCGAAAAGGAGGCCATCCTCGTCGTCGCGAACGTGGAAGACGCTTACTGGAACCTGGCCGCCGACATCGGCAGCGTTCAGGCGAACCAAGCCAACGTCGATGCAGCCGATAAGAACCTCAAAGCGGCGAAGGAGGGAGTGAAGATCGGCACGTACGCGCAACTCGAGGTGATTACCGCGCAGGCCTCGCTCTCAGGCTTGCAGCAATCGTTGATTGCGGCGCAAGCCTTCGAGCAGCAGGCGGAGGTCACGCTGCTGAACATGATCGTCAAGAACCAGACGGTCGCCGGCCTGGAACGTATCAGCATCGTGCCTACCGATAACATCAACACGCCTCCGAAAATCGATATCATTCCCTATCGCCAGGCTCTCGACGAGGCCTTCCGCGAGCGGCCGGATTTCCTGGCGCAGGAACTCACGCTGAAGAACAACGATATCTCGGTCAAGGCAAATCGAAGCTTTCTGTTGCCGGACCTCAGCCTTTCGGCGCAGTATCAGTCGCAAGGCTTGGCAGGCACGACGAATTTCACCACCTTCACGCCTACCGGGATCGTGGCGAATACGACCGCGCCGATCGTGGATGCGAATGGGAACCCGGTCCTCATCAACGGCCAGCCCGTCTACCCGAGCGTAACGACACTCACGACGCAAACCCAGCGGATACAAGCAGGCTTGCTGGATTCCTGGAACATCCTGTGGAACCAGAATAATCCCACTTACACCGTGGGCCTCAATCTGACCCTCCCGCTGCACAATCGCGCGGCGCAGGCCGCCGAAGCGAATGCCTTGCTCGCCGAGCGGGCGCAGCAGGAGAACATTCAGTGGTGGAAGAATCAGATCGCGATGGAAGTGCGCAACGACCAGATCGCCGTCTCGACGGGGGTGGCGAACGTGCAGGCGGCGGTCGAACACACCCAGTTCGCCCAGCAGACGCTCACCCACGAGCAGGAGAAATACCAACTCGGCCAGTCCTCCCAGTTCGAAGTTACCCAGGACCAGACGCTCTTGGCTCAGGCCGAAAGCTCCGAGATTTCGGCGAAGGCCGCGCTTCTCGAAGCCGTGGTGAGCCTCAACGAAGCGCTCGGCCGCACGCTTCAGGCTCATAACATCTCGATTTCCGACGCCGGCACGGGCCACGTGTTTCCCGCGCCAGGGATCCCCGGCGCTCCGATCCGTGCCCTGGCGCCGTATTCTTCCCCGCTGGGGACGCGGTAGGGTCAGGAGGCAGAAGCTCGGGTGACGACAAGAGGCACGTTTCACGCAAAGGCGCAAAGCAGTCAAGGCAGAACGTCGAGAACCAGCTCCATCGCAACGCGCGAAAGATAAGCTTGCCGGGCGCGGGCGGCTCAGGTGGGATCGGGGCGCCCCGTCTGACGGTCGGGCCCTTGGCGGGCTTTGCGTCTTGGCGCCTTAGCGTGAGGGTCTTCGTCTTTGCGCTGAGCATCGCGCGAGGTTGGTGGGCATGCGGTTACGTTCCTTAGTTCCTTTCCTCGGGCTGCGCTGGCGGCTCTTCTGGGGCAAGGCGCGCTCGACTGGCTCTGATCAGGGATCCCCACCCTTGCGAACCGCGCAAGGGTGGGGCACCCAAACAACACGCGGGATTTCGACGTTGGCGCGTGGCTCCTCTCGGGTGGCTCTGGCGCGAGACTTCCGAGCCTTTCCCTCAGGAGCCCACCGTCCCCGGGAACTTTAGCAGGGTTTCAGCCATGAGTGCTGCGGGCGCCTGCCCCGATTCCTTCAGTCGGGGGCTCGCCCGCAGTCTTGCGTGGAGGTTTGTAGGGGCGCGGTCTCCGCGCCCGCTACTGGCGCTCCGGGCGGGCCTCTTCTTTCACGGGTAGCGGCGCTGGTTGGTGCGCCAAGGCGCGGCTGAGCTTGACGAAAAGCGCTTGGATGAGCATCGCGAATCCCACCACCGGCAAGAAGATCACGTAACCGATGCTGACCACCAGCGCCAGGGGCAGCAGCAGAAGCCCGGGGATTCGGATGTAGCGGGCCGCGTTTGAGCCCGGTAGCGTGCCCTGCTTCCCCTCCACCGTAACAATTTCCCATTCGCCCTGCTTCCAGTAGAAGCCGCCTTTGGCCTCGCTTCCGCCTGTGCGTTTCATCGCCGTTCTCCTTTCTCTTCCACCTTCACCATACGAGCCTGCACAAAATTCCGAAATCGGGAGAGAACGGAGAGGGGAGGGAAAGACTCCCTAGAACAGCAGGAAAGAGTTCGGAGGCGAAGCTAGGCAAGATAGGCAACAGGCAATAGGCAACAGGCTAAGCGACAGGCAACCGGCCCGCATCCGGCGGGCTACCCTTCTTCCCACCTGAGCGGGGCAGGGCCGTGATCCCGCCGCCGCGCAACGAACGGCAATCCCGAAGCCTCGGGATGGCGGCCAGGCCACATAACGCCGGGAATCTCGACGCTGGTATGGGGCTCGAGGGGCCGCCCGGGGCTAACCAGGACTTTCAGGCGTGCTCCACTATGGGACACAGGGGCCTCGCATTGGGTTATCTGGCGCTGCCAGGGTAGTACCGGTTGCGTAATTTCGCGCAGTCTGGGGGATATTTCGGCTCTGGATTGGCGCAATCTGACCAAACCTCGAGGAACGATTCCGTAATTCCTAGGCCATGAATGAGTTATTTTCTTGTGGAAAAGCATCTGTTTCGGAACCAGACATGCACCAGTTCCCGAACAAATATGGGCAAATGGCCACGTCTATCCCGAAACGCGACATTCGCCCAGTTGTGTTTGTACTCACCGTCCGGCACAGGTACCGTCATTCACTTCCCCAATAACTCCCCTGGCTGCGGTTCCTCGGAATCGACCGCAGTCCCTACAGTGGGTATCTGTGCCGGACTCTTCCCAAGAAAACAGTGGCTAGTGACGAGTGGCTAGTGGCGCTTGTGGCCACGGGCTGCATGGTCCCGCTATTCACGCGCGCCTAGGCAGTCTCCTAGTTTGTCATTCCCGGTAGCGCGGCTTCCAGGCGAGGGTTGCTAGAGGATCGGCTCGGCCCAGCCTTCCAGGGTTTTCTTGAGGTGTTGCAGGAACTGGTGGGCGGTGGCGCCGTCGACGACGCGGTGGTCGTAGCTGAGCGTGAGGTAGACCATCGAGCGAATGGCAATGGCGTCGTCGATCACCACCGGCCGCTTCGCGATAGAGCCCAGCCCCAGAATGGCGACGTTGGGCTGGCTGATGACCGGCAAACCCATCAGGCCGCCGAAGACGCCGGGATTGGTGATCGAGAACGTGCCTTCTTGCACCTCTTCCGGCTTGAGGCGCTTCGTGCGTGCGCGTTCGGCCAGATCGTTGAGGGCGCGCTGCAAGCCGAGGAAATTCTTTTCGTCGGCAGCCTTGACCACGGGAACGATCAAGCCCCAATCGAGCGCGACGGCGACGCCGACATTGATGTCGCGATGGAGCACGACACTCGTTCCGTCCAAGGAAGCATTCACCGTGGGGAAGGCGCGCAGGCCCTCGACGGCGGCGCGAATGAAGAACGGCATGTAGGTGAGCTTGACGCCCGTTTGCGCCTCGAAGGCGTCCTTCAGCTTGCCACGCAGCGCGACGATCTTCGTCACATCGACTTCATCCACCGAATAGACGTGAGGCGAGACGCGCTTGGAAGCGAGCATGTGCTCGGCGATGCGCTGCCGCATCAGGCTCATTGGCTGGACTTCGTACCGGCCGAAATAGATCTTTTCCCGCGGCACGGCCGTTTCGAACGCCACCGACACGGCCGTGCCGGGCACGGCGGCTGCGGCAGGACCGGCGGGAGGAACGGCCCCGAGGGTTCGGGGCGGGGCGCCAGGCGCGGCAACTCCCGAAGCCAGGTAGGTTTCGATATCGCGCTTGCTGATGCGGCCGCCGGCGCCGGTGCCGCTAAGCCGGGACAGATCGACGTTGTGCTCGCGAGCGATTTTGCGTACCAGCGGCGAGCTGCGAACGCGTTCGCCGGCGGCGAGCGGGCCCGCTGCGGCAGGCTGTGGGGGCGCGGGCGCGGCGGCGGGCTTGGGCTGAGGCGGCGGTGGTGGCGGGGCCGCCGCGGCCGGCGCAGTCTTCTTCTCGGGAGCCGGAGGAGGCGCGGGTGCGGCAGCAACGGCAGCAGCGCCGCCGCCATCGGCAATCAACGCGACCACGGTTTTGATCGGCACCGTCTGCCCTTCGTTGACTTTGATCTCCTGAAGCGTGCCGGAAGCCGGCGCCGGTATTTCGGCGTCCACCTTGTCGGTGGAGATTTCAAACAGCGGCTCGTCGCGTTCAACTTTGTCGCCCGGCTTCTTCAGCCACTTGGTGATGGTGCCTTCGAAGATGCTTTCGCCCATCTGGGGCATCACTACGTCAACCGGCATGTTTTCCTCCGAAATCTCACTCACAGTCTACCAAGTCGGCGCCAGCGTTGCCCTCGGCAGATGCCGAGGATCCGGGTGCCCCACCCACCGGCTTCGCGGGTGGGGCACCACGTCCGCGGCTCCCAGGCGCATCCCGAAGGTTCGAGACGCCGCCTGGGGCACCCGGCTAATACCGGGCCAGCTCCCGCGCGGCGCGGACGATACCAGCCACCTGCGGCAGGAACCGTTCTTCGAGGGGAGGCGAGAACGGAACCGGGGTATCGATCGCCGTGACCCGCAAGACGGGTCCATCGAGGTCCTCGAAGGCTTGTTCGTTGACCGTGGCGGCGATTTCGCCGGCCAGGCCGCCCGTGCGCACGTCTTCATGGACCACCAGGAGTTTGCTCGTCTTGCGCACCGATTCGAGGATGCCTTGGCGGTCAAGTGGAGCGAGCGTGCGCAAATCGAGCACTTCCACTTCGATGCCTTCCTTGGCCAGCTCCCCGGCGGCGTCGAGCGAGGCGAGCGTCGTTGCGCCGTAGGTGGCGATGGTCAGATCGCGCCCCGGGCGCCGCACCGCCAGCTTGCCGAGCGGCACGGTGAAGTCTTCGGCGGGCAGCTCCTCTTTCACGCGGCGATAGAGGAATTTGTGTTCGAGCGAGAGCACGGGATTGTTGTCGCGGATCGCGCTCTTCAGCAGCCCTTTCGCATCGTAGGGGGTCGAAGGGTAAACGACTTTCAGTCCCGGCGTGTGCACGAACCACATCTCGGGATTCTGCGAATGGAAGGGTCCGCCGTGGACGCCGCCGCCGCACGGCCCGCGCACGACGATTGGCACGGGGCCGCCCCAGCGGTAGTGGCTCTTGGCCACGAAATTCACCATCTGATTGAATCCGCAGGCGATGAAATCGATAAACTGCATTTCCGCCACCGGGCGCAAGCCCTGATAGCTCATGCCCACGGCGGCGCCGAGGATACCGGTTTCGCTGATGGGGGTATCGATCACGCGCTCCCAGCCGTACTTGGCGAGCAGGCCTTCGGTGGCTTTGAACGCGCCGCCGTAGACGCCGATATCCTCGCCAATCAGCACCACCGTAGGATCGCGCTGCATCTCTTCGTCGAGCGCCGCGCGTATCGCTTCGACCATCGTCACTTCGGCCACAGTCATCGCCTCCCTTTCGGCCGCCCGCTTGGAGCGCGGCGCCGAGCGGCCGGAACCGGTTTCGCCCGCGCTTTCGAACGAGCGAGCGTCGCCGACCCGCCTGGCTTGCCGTGGTCCGTCCCGAACTTTCGGGAAGCGGAGGAAGGCGGCTCACCTGCAGCCGCAGCCGCGGCGCGCGCGGGCGCTTGGGGCTGGCCATTCGATCCGCCGAAGTCGGCGACCGTCCAAACGGCCTCGACGCTTGCTTGGGGCGGCTGGACTTCGTCCACCGGCCGTTCCCACTGCGCTTGGATAACGTGGCAGCCGTCGCAGTAAACGCCCTGCTCGGCGACTTCGGGCTGGGGCAGCGGCGAGGCCTCGGCAACCGCGGTCTCTTCCTTCAGCTCGCGCTCGATGCGCGAATCGAGTTCCGCCTTGACTTTCTTGTTCCACACCGCATGTTCGGTCAGCCAAGCTTCGTAGCGGGCGATCGGGTCGCGCGCTTTCCAGTACTCGAACATCGCCGGGGGAACGTAGGCCGCGGGATCGTGTTGGGCGTGGCCGCGCATGCGCATCGTTTTCGATTCGACCAGGACGGGTCCTTCGCCTCGCCGCGCCTGCTCGACGGCGGTTTTGGTCGTTTGGTAAACGGCGACGACGTCGTTCCCGTCGACCGCGTAGCCGGGGACGCCATAGGCGCGGGCGCGGTCGGCCAGGTCGCGCAGCCGCACTTGCCGCGCTACGGGCGTCGAATACGCCCACTGATTGTTTTCGACGACGCAGACGAAGGGAGCGCGCTGCGACGCCGCCAGATTCATCCCTTCGTGGAACGCCCCGGTCGATGTGCCGCCGTCGCCAATCCACGTCATGGTGACCACTTTCTGGCCGAGGTAGCGCCCGCCCATGGCCACGCCGGTCATCACGGGCACCAAATCGCCCAGCATGGAGATGGGCGAGACGACGTGCCGCTCCTTCAGATCGCCGAAGTGGCTCGTGCCGTCTTTGCCGCCCGTGGGCGACCCCGAGCGCGCCATGTACTGCATCAGGATGTCGCGCGGGCGATAGCCCTTGACGAGCAGCCCCCCCACGTTGCGGATCATCGGCGCGATCCAGTCTTTCGGCTCGAGCGCGTAGGCCGTGCCGACGGCGCTGGCTTCCTGGCCGATGCTCGAATAGAGCCCGCCCACCACCTTGTTCTGGCGGAAGAGCCGGACGAGTTGTTCGTCCAGCTCGCGCGTGAGCTTCATGTAGTAGTAGAGCTGGAGAAGCTGGTCGCGGCTGAGCGGATACTTCATTTCCGGTAAGGTCATGTTCGTTCCCCGTTCTCTTGGCCGAACGGGCTTGCGCCCGCCTGGCGGGGCAACCGGCAAAAAAGGCCTGTCATCCTGAGGCCAAACGCCCCGGCTGGTGATTCACCCCGCAGTAACGCGGCCGAAGGACCTGCTTTTCTTCGCGGGCCGCAAACAAACAAGCCGACAGTGGCGTTAAAGGGCATCCCTCCCGGTCACCCTCCGGCGGCCGACTCGGCTGGCGCGAATCCCGCGAGGCGTGCTTCGAGGTCTTCAGGTGAGCTGGTTTCCATCCGGAACCCGAAAACGTCGCCAAAGCGGCGAATGAGCCGCGGCGCGAGTTCCGCGGGTTCCACCGGGCGCCCGAGCAGCCGTTCGAGCGAGGTAACGCCTTTATCCGAAATCCCGCACGGCACGATCAGATCGAAATAGCGGAGATCGGTGGAAACGTTGAAAGCGAACCCGTGCGAGCTGACCCAGCGGCTGAAATGCACGCCAATTGCCGCCAGTTTTTCCGGTTGGCCTCCGGGGCGGTCGACCCAGACGCCCGTGAGGCCGGGTTCGCGCCGCGCCGCAATGCCGAAATCGGCGCTCGAGCGAATCAGGACCTCCTCGATCTGGCGCACGTACCAAACGACGTCGCGCCGCAGCTCGCTCACGTTCAAAATAGGGTAGCCGACGAGTTGGCCGGGGCCGTGGTAGGTGATGTCGCCACCGCGGTCGGTCGAGTGGAGTTCGACGCCCAGGCGCGCGAGCCGCGGCTCGGCGACGCGCAGATGCTCCCGGCGCCCGTTCCGCCCGAGCGTCACGACGTGCGGATGCTGGCAGAGCAGCAGCACATCGGGCGCCGCGCCGGCTTTCCGCGCTTCCACCACGCGCCGCTGCAGCTCGTAGGCGCGGCCGTAGGGGATCAGGCCGAGATCAACCACCCAGCACGATTTCATCGGCATCAGAAATTGATGGCCAGACCGCGCACCGAATTGAATGCGTCGCCCATCGCTTCCGACACGGTGGGATGGGCGTGAACGGTGAACATCATATCGTCGAGCGTCGCTTCGAGTCCGGTGGCGGCCACAGCCTCGGAGAGGATTTCAGTGGCCAGGGGACCGATCGCGTGTACGCCCAGTACTTCGCCATACTTTTCCTCGGCCACGACCTTGATGAAGCCTTCGTGATGGCCGAGGATCGAGGCCTTGCTGTTGGCCGAAAAGGGGAACTTGCCTGTTTTCACCGCGTAGCCGGCGTCCCGGGCTTGCTGCTCGGTCCAGCCGATCGAGCCGATTTGCGGCTCGCAGTAGGTGCAGTTGGGCACCCGCCGCCGATCGAATTCCGGCACGTCCTTCCCCGCCATCTTGCCGACGGCGATGATGCCCTCCATCGAGGCGGCATGCGCGAGTTGCGGCATGCCGGCCACGATGTCGCCGATGGCGTAGAGGCCCGGCTCGGAGGTTTCCATAAAGCCGTTCGTATGGACGAAGCCGCGCTCGAGCTTCGCGCGCGTCTTTTCGAGCCCGATCTTCTCGGTCATTGGCTTCCGGCCCACCGCGACCAGCACGCAATCGGCGGCGAGCGTATCCGATTTTCCGTTCTTGTCCCGGAAGGTCACGCTGGCGCCTTTCGAGTCTTTCTTCACCGACTCGACCACCGCCTGCGTCTGCATTTTGATCCCGCGCTTGCGAAACGCTTTTTCGAGTTCGGCGGAGATTTCGGCGTCTTCGAGCGGCACGGCGCGCGGCAGCATCTCGAGGATCGTCACGTCGGCGCCGAACGACCGGTAGATCGAAGCGAATTCCACGCCCACCGCGCCCGCGCCCACCACCACCAGCGATTTCGGAATCTCGGCGAGATCGAGGATTTCGCGGTTCGAGACGATTCGCTTGCCGTCGAAAGCCACTCCCTCGAGCGTGCGCGCCCCCGAGCCGGTGGCCACCATCACGTAGCGCGCCTCGACCGTCTGCGTCTTGCCGTCCTTCTCGACGTTCACGCGGCCCGGCCCCGCGAGGGTGCCCCAGCCCTGGAGGCTCTCGACTTTGTTCTTGCGGAACAGGTACTCGATGCCCTTGGCATGTTTATTGACGATCTTGTTTTTCCGGTCGAGCATCGCTCCCCAATTCACGCTGACGCCCTTCACTTCGAATCCGAACTCCTTGGCGTTGAGGAAGTTCTCGTACAGCTCGGCGTGATGGAGCAAAACCTTGGTGGGAATGCAGCCGACGTGCAGGCACGTGCCGCCGAGGAAGGGGTCCTTCTCGATCACTACGGTTTTCAGGCCCCACTGCCCCGCGCGGATGGCGGCGACGTAGCCGCCCGGGCCGCTCCCAAGGATCGCCAGATCGTATTTCGGCAAGTGTATCCTCCCTCTCGAGGCTGGTCCGGGTGCGAGGCAGACGAGGCTGGGGCGTTCGCTCGGGGCGCAGCCCTATCGTGGAAGTGCGATTTTATCAGCCGCTTTCCGCAGCCGCAAACCGCGCTGCCACGAGTGGCGCAAGTACCCGGACCCTCAGGCCTCCGGACTCACCGCGGAGGCGCGGAGAAATGCCGGGCCGTGTGGTCTCCGCGCTTTCTGCCGTAAGCTGCTGGTGGTGCTCAAGGAGTTTTCAGCCCCTCTGCCCGTGCCAGCCGGGCTTGCCGCTTATCGAAGGTAAGAAAGGCTTCGGCGTCGAGCAACCGCGCGGAGGCGACGTGGAGCACGTCGAGCGTGCGGGCGCCGAGCCGGGGCGTTCGACGCGAAGAGAGGGACTCGGCCTCGGCGTACAGGGACGACGGCAGCGACAGCAGCTCGAACCGGCCGACTGAGGCGTCCTGCCGGAACTGCGCCTTGGCCAGGCGAGCGGCTCGCCGGCTGATTTCCCAGCGGAAAACCCGCAAGGAGACCGCGTTCGCAAATTCGGCCCTGTGGAGCGCGGTAATCAGGAACGGCGGCGGATTCCGCGTCGTCGCAAGCACCGCCCGGTCAGTGTTGTCGTCCTGTAGGTAGAGCGAGACGAGAAAACTCGTATCGGGATAGATCCTCAATATCGGTCTCGGTCTCGAGCGATAAGTTCGGCGCCGGAAGGTTTCAGCTTCCTCTTACCGTAGATCTTCCTCATGCGGCCCATGAAGTCGGGCCATTCAGGCCGCGTGTCGCCTCGCCGGTTGGCTGGAGCCAGGCGCGCAATCACGCGGTTGCGCTTGGTGATTTCGATCTCTTTCCCCTCGCGCAGCAGCCGCTCGACTTCCGGGAACCGGTAGCGCAGGTCGCGCACGCTCGCTCGCTTCATGTGATACATTCTACCATCACATCTGCCCGTTGGTGGTGCGGGCTCCCGTCCCGAACGTTCGGGATCCGGGACTTGCCCGCGCGTTCTGGAATGCTGGCGGGCCAAAAGCGCACAGCCAAGTCCCGAAAGTTCGGGAGGCTGTGCTACAGGCAGATCCCCGCGCGACCTGCTCCGCCGGCTCTGGCTGCCGCGGGAGTACAATGGAGGCCATCATCCGGCGTGGGGGGAGGAGCCATGGATCGCTACGACGCGAGGCAGGCGCTCGAGGAATTGCGGGAAGAGGCGCTGTTGCCGCATCCGGTGCGGCTGCGCGACATGATTCTGCGCGTGCGACTCGACGCCGAAACCGCCCTCGAACTCAATCGCGATTTCCAAAACTACCTCACCCGCTACGGCGAGACGGAGCGGCTGGCGCGCGAAATCCTCGAACGGCTGGCCACCCAGGCGCCGAAAGCTTCCTGAAAACATGAAGCGGCAGACGTTCCTCATCGACGCCGACGATACGCTCTGGGAAAACAACGTTTTTTTCGAAAAGGCCATCGCCGAATTCGTCTCGCGGATGGAGCCGCTCGGCTACAGCGCCGCGTACGTTCGGCGCATCCTGAACGAAGTCGAGAAGCGCAATATCCGCCAGCACGGCTACGGCGTGGCCAGCTTCCGCCGCTCCGTCGAGGAGACCTATCGCCGCCTGGCAGGCGAGCTGGCGCGCAGCGATGAGTGGGCTTGGATTCGCGATCGCGCGCGCGAGCTGGAAATGACACCGCCGCACGTGCTCGAAGGCGTGCCCGAAACCCTCGCGTTCCTCGCGCGCCGGCACCGGCTCATCCTTTTCACCAAAGGCGAGCCGGCCGAGCAGGCCCCGAAGATCGAGCGGTCGGGCCTGGTCAACTATTTCGAAGCCGTCGAAATCGCTCCGGAAAAGGACCGTGTGAGCTACGAGCACGTGGTGCGCCGGCACAAGATCGTGAAGCAAAACGCCTGGATGGTGGGCAACAGCCCGCGCAGCGACGTGAATCCCGCGCTCGAAGCGGGTTTGAACGTCGTCTTCATTCCCCACCCCATGACCTGGGAACTCGAGCACGCCGAACTCGCTTGCGGCACGGGCCGCATGCTGCTGCTCACCAGCTTCCGCGACCTCCGCAAGCACTTCTAAAGCCGTGACCCGTGATTCGTGACCCGTGGCCCGTGTATACCGGTGGGGATGGGTATCTGATAAGCGGCTGATCTGAAAAGGCGCGCGGGCAAGAGTGCCCGCGCCACCGCCAGGCCGGCCTGCCACGACCGGAACATTCCTCTTGACCCACACGCTAAAGAAGGGAGTAGATTGTCCATGTGTTCCTGTTGACCCGGGTACGGGCTCTCCGCCGTGGAGGAGCGGGAGGGACGTTGCTAACGTACCTCGCTCTCTTCGGTGCGCTGGCCCTGCCGACGCCGCCAGTCCAGGTGCGTCCGACCGACTGCGCCAAGCTGCCCCGAGGCAAATCGTACGCCATCGTCCTGAGCACCAAAACGCCGAAGGTGAGGAAAGGCACCGCTCCGCAGGTTGCGGTGAGGCTGGTGAACTGCTCGAAGGAGCGTCTCGACGCTTCCGCGTCTTGGTGTGAGGGTGCGCCGCTGGATACGTCCTTCCTCCTCCGTATTACTGACCCAGCGGGGAAACAAGTTCTTCCCGGGTCTTATCATCGCCTCTCACCGGGGGAAGTGTACACGGGCTGCACTCTGGTAATTCGCAGGCTGCCCCCCGGGCAAGAATTCACCGAGCAGGCTTACGAACTCCTATGGACATACAAGTTTGACAGGGTGGGCGAGTACCGAATTCAGGTTTTCCGCGGGCTGCCCGAGAGGTTCGGAGGCGGCGTCCTGAAATCCAACGTTCTGACTATCACCGTAACGAAGTGAAAGCAAGGACGCCGTGGGATGACCGTGAAACCGATCGCGCGGTTTCTCGTTTCCATCCTCACGCTGGCAGCGCTGGCGTCGTCGCTGGCGGGCCGCTCCCCCCGGCAGAAGCCGCCGATCAGCCTGCACCTCGAGGCACCAAGTCGGCCGCTGAAGGCGGGGAAGCCGCTCGTTCTGCGCCTGACTACGCGGAACACTTCGGACCGCGCATTTTACGTCGCCGTAATCAGCAGCGCCTACGTGCCGGGCATATTCGTCCACGTCCGCGACCAGCTAGGCCGAGCGCTTCCCCTCCGGTCCCTTCCGCCCCCGCCCAGCGGGAAGGGCTACTTGGTTCGCACGGGCAGCGCCCGGAGCCGCTATCTTAAGCCTGAGGAGTGCCTCAAGGACTCCGTCAACGTCACGGACCTCTACGACCTGGGCCGGCCGGGAAGATATACAATCTGGGTCGGCGAGGTCATCTATCGTGGGCCCGATGTCCCGAACGGGCTGGCCAGGTCCAACACGATCGCCGTGACCGTGGTGAGGTAGCTTGGCGGTTGCAAAGTAGCACAGGCACTCCTGCCTGTGCGGTTTTAGGGCGGCCGGGGCAAAAAACGCACAGCCAGGTCCCGAATCCCGTCCCGAATCCCGAGCCTTCGGGACGGGAGGCTGTGCTACCAGGCTGCTTTCGTAGGGCTTCGAGGGCCGGCGGACCTGGGGGGAGACAGGGCAGGCACAAGGCCTGCCCCTACAAAAACCAATGGAATTCCGCAAGACGCGGCGGTGCCGATCGGGCGAAGGAGGGGCGACCGCAAGGGTCGCCCCTACAAATTGTGCAGGAAGTTGTGGGTGGCTTCGATGCGGCGGATGGTGCCGGTTTTCGAGCGCATGATGACGGAATGCGTGTAGGCTCCGCCGGCGAAGCGCCGAACGCCCTGGAGCATCGCGCCGTCGGTGACGCCCGTCGCGGCGAACATCACTTCGCCATGCGCGAGATCGGGCAGGCCGTATTTGCGATTGAGATCCTTGACGCCCCAGCGCGCGGCGCGCTGTTTTTCGTCGTCGCTACGGAAGATGAGCCGGCCCTGCATGAATCCGCCGACCGAGCGCAACGCCGCCGCGGCCAGCACGCCTTCCGGCGCGCCGCCGATGCCCAGGTAGACATCGATGCCGCTTTCGGGCTGCGCCGTTGCGATGACGGCGGAAACGTCGCCATCGGGGATGAGCACGATCCGCGCTCCCGCCTCGCGCACCTTGGCGATGAGTTCCTCGTGGCCCGGGCGATCGAGGATGCAGGCAACGAGGTTTGATACCTCCGTCTTTTTCTTCTTCGCCAGTTCCTTCAGGTTTTTCTGCGGCGTTTCGTCGACATCGATTACGTCCTGGCCGATGCCGGGTCCGACGGCGATCTTGTTCATATAGACGTCTGGAGCGTTCAGGAAGCCGCCTTTCTCCGCCATAGCCACGACGGCCAGGGCGTTCGGTCCGCCCTTCGCGGTGATCGTGGTGCCTTCGAGGGGATCGAGGGCGATATCCAGCTCGGGCCCCTCACCGGAGCCGACTTTCTCGCCGATGTAAAGCATGGGCGCGACATCGCGTTCGCCTTCGCCGATGACGACCGTGCCGCGAATGTCCAGGGTGTTGAGGGCGAAACGCATGGCATCGACCGCGGCCTGGTCCGCGGCTTTCTCGTCGCCGCGGCCCATCAGCCGCGAGGCCGCCAGCGCCGCCGCTTCCGTTACGCGCACCAGATCGATCGCCAGGTTGCGGTCTGGCGTCAGCTCCTCGGGCATGCGCGGTTCTTCGCCGCCAAAGGGAAGAGCCTTCCGCGAGGAAGCCTTCGCCATAGATGTCGTTGTCTTCCCACCTATTGAATTTTTCAGCTTCATGGGACACGGAGGGTGGCGCGCGCATCGCCGAAACCGCTCGGCGCTCTCACCACCTGGCGAAAGGATAACGCATCGCTCTTTTCATGACACGCCCTTTTCCGGCGGAGCAGACACTACCACGGAGGTCCACGGAGAGCCACGGAGACGGGATAGCCGCGCAAAGACTACCACGGAGGCTCACGGAGAACCACGGAGGTGCGTTGTTATCTCCTGGCGTGCAGCTCGCGAGCGCGCCGAACTTCTCAATCGCATCTCTCCATACCTGGTCATTCCCGCGGAAGCGGGAATCCAGTTGTTTCAACGCCGTGCTTCTCCCCGTTGTCTCCGTGAAACTCCGTGGTCTCCGTGGTGAATTCCGGGGAACCGATTGACTTCTCCGGAGGATGGGGTCACGCTCTTCCCACATCCCGGCCGGGGGGAGCACGATGACAAACCATCCGGATCCCAAACTTCGGGAGGGAGCTACGAGTTTCCGGCTTCGCAGATTCCGCTGGAGCGCAGGAGTCGCGGCTCTGGCCTGGGCGCTAGCCGGCGCGTCATCTACGCTTGCGAAGCCCTCGCGTTGTAACCAGCCTGCCGCGAAGCCAATCGTGAAAGTCGGCCTCCCGGGGAGGCCATTCGAAGCCCTGGCCAGCGCGGACGGTTGCTGGATTTTCGCGTCGTTTATGCCCAGTGTGCTGGGAGCGCCGGGCCAAGGCCATTTCTTCCGCCCGGGCGGGATTGCCGTCCTTCGACGCGACGGTGGCAAGGTTATCGTCAAGCGAGTCGTACAGCTCGACCCGCAGGGAACCGCCGCCGCAGGGATCGTGCTGACTCACGACGGCAAAACGCTGATTGCCACCTCGGGGCCAATGGTGGCGTTCCTGGACATTCAACGCATGGAAACGGGGAAGGGAAAGCCGGTGCTCGGGTTCGTTCGGGACGGCCCGCACCCTGGAAGCATCTACGACAACGTGAGTGCGCACGACCGTTTTGTGTTCGTCAGCGACGAAGGCATGCAGCAAGTGAGTGTGATCGATTTCGCCGAAATCCGCCGTTCGCATTTCGCACAGCAGGCTCGCATTCGCATCGGCGCCATCCCCGTGGGCAACGCCCCGGTCGGCCTGGCCTTCTCCAACGATAACCGCTACCTCTTCGTCACCAGCGAACTCTGGGGCGAGCCCATTCGCCTTCCTTCCGCAGCGCGGACGGCAGGGCCACCCGCCCAAAGCGCGGGAGGAACGAAGCAAAATTCGTGGCCAATGACTTGCCACCCCGAAATGCAGAGAGTGGCGTCTAACCGGCAGCGGATACGCTGGCCGGAAGGCGCCATTCCGGTTGTGAGTATGGCGCAAGCAGAGGGAGGCGTGGCAAACCCGGTTATCAACAGTGTGCCGGCCGGTTGCAGCCCGGTTCGCGACGAAGTCTTGCCCGACGGGAAAACGCTATACGTCACCGCGCGCGGCAGCAACGCGCTCTTGGCTTTCGATACGGCGAAGCTCGTCACCGATTCCAGCCACGCCCTCATCGCCACCGTGCCGGTGGGAACGGCGCCCGTGGGGTTGGCGGTGGTCGATGGCGGACGAAAAGTGGTTGTGGCGCATTCGAGCCGGTTCGGCGGCCGCGGCGGCCAGGACCTGACTGTCGTGGACGTTTCGGGGATTCGCAGCGGACAGGCCAAGATCGAGGGAACCATTCCTGCCGGCTCATTCCCTCGCGAGCTACATACCACTTTGGACGGCAAAACCCTCTTGCTGACTAACTTCGGCTCGGAGCAACTCGAACTGATCGACCTCGCGCGCCTGCGGAGCGTGCTCAAGCCCCCAGCCGTGACTCGTGGGCCGTGAACCGTGGCCGTGGCGAAGTTGGTCCGGGCAGCGGCACGGGATGGGGCTCGCCTCCCGGCACCTGGCCAGCTTGGATTTGTTTACGGCGTGTGCGGAGCAAGCTTCCTGTCGAGCTGGGGCGTCGCGGCGGAAGCAGGCGACCGCACTATTACGTAGGAAGAGGGCCACACGATTTGAAGAAAGTCGTTGCCACGCGAGTCGCGGAGCACTCGCACCAACTGCCTGCCATCAATGAACGGCTGCGGCGCCGAGCCGGAAAGGACAACACGAGGCTTCTCGTGCCTACCCAGCAACCCTCGGGGCAAACGGTGGCGTACTACATTGACGATCCGGGTTCTGTCAAGAATTACGTTGTGCCCCCGCCGGCCACCCCAATCCAAACTATGACCCAGGTGCAAGACTTTACGACAACCTTCTGCAGCACGGCCGTGCAGGGCGACTGTTCGTCTGTTAATTGGGACAATAAGCTGGTGATAAGCAATGGTGCGGTCGACACGGCAAATTCCCTCGCTGCATATGGGTCCGCGTCGACAAACTTCTGAGGATACGGCGATGCGCGCGCTAACCTTGATTGTTTTTGTCGCTTGCTGCGTTTGTAACTCAGGTGCACAACTGCGACCGGCACCGTCGCGAAGCGTCGAAACGCTGTTTGCCGGTCTGCGAGATCCTGCGACATCGGCCGAGGCCGCCCGCAAATTGACCGTGATAGGACGCAAGGAGGGCGTGGCCAGAGAATACATATCTGAGCACCTGCCTGGCGCGATCAAGGATTCTGAGGGCAAGGTTAGAGAGAACGCCATGAAGCTTGCTGGCGACATTAAGATCAAGGCGGCGGTTCCGGTCTTGGCGAGCTTCCTGCGCTATTTCAGCTTGGCTGGGCCCACGGACTTTGGGGCCACCATGCGATTCGACAACGACCCCGCGGGCAAGGCCCTGGTCGAGATAGGGGACTCTTGCGTGCCCGCCGTTTCGGAGGTTTTGGGGCAGGGAAACAAGCAAGCGAGATGGCGCGCCGCGCTGATTCTCCTGAGCATTGGCACCTCTGCGGCGATCCGGGCCCTACGGAACCACATCCCAGAGGAGAAGGACCCCGTCGTGCGAGGTTTCATCACGCGCTACGTCAAGGGTCCTGGTTCCGGTCCCGCCGCGGCTAGCGGTGCCGGGACAGGTGGCGCGCCGGAGTCGTCGAGCGGAGCCCGTTCCCTGGTACTGCGGGCTCCGGCTGCGAATCAGGTGGGTTCCTCGCTAACGGTGGTGAGCCCGAGCGCCGGCGCGTTCAACGCCCTCCTCAACGCGTACTTCCCGGGGGTCTCGGGCATGCCTAATTTCGAGAGCCTGCGCCCGTACCTGCTGTTGATCCGCAACGAGACAACGCTTCCAGCGGTTGCTTATGCCGTCCGGTGGGACATCTCCTACGAGCACGGGGACACGGGTGTCCTGGAGAAATATTACGTTCTGCGACCGCTTGACCAGGGCCCAAACACGGCCCTCCCGGTCGGAAGCATAAGACTGATCTCACCCCTGTTTAACGTAACGCCCCGGCAGTACGAGGCCACGAGTAACTTCGCTGAGCAGTATCCTGGCTCGCCTCCACCTGTGGCCGGACTGAGCGCATCGGTTGAGGGCGTGGTATATCGCGGCGGCGAGTATTCTGGGCCGGAGGGACCGGAGGTCTGGGTCCGCTCCGCTTTGGGCAAGTTCGCGGCGCGCGATGAGGCCGAGAGCGTGGTCAGCCTTTTGAGCTCGGGAACCACCCTGCCCGACCTGTTTGATACGCTGGAGCTACAGATTCTGCGGGGCTCCTGGCTGCACGGAACGGACGCCATGGACGTGTACGTTTACGCTCGGGGTGAGAGCGCCCGGGATGTGGACACCCTCATACACCGCGCGGGCAAGGACCGCGCCCTCCGGGCCCTGTCGAAACTCGCGGGTGCGGCGGTGCGCCCCTCGGTGTTCGGCCAGGAGTATTGACTGCCTCATCCGGGCCGAGCAGTTGAGGTCCACATCCTCAGAGTGCTCGGCTCAAGCGATTGAGCCACGCGGAGGAGGAGAGACATGGCCAGGATCAGGCGGTGGAAGGAGAAATTGCTTCTTGCCTGGATTACGCTGTTCGCTTCGGTGGCTGGGGCGTAGCCGGGAGGGCGGCACAAGCTGGGGGCGCTGCACCTAAGGCCAGAACGGCGCGCGAGCAGGAATGCCCGCGCCACTTATGGCCTGAGGTGCCGTGCCTACCCGGTGAGGGCCCGTTTGGCCCATTGGGTGTGGGCGGCCAACGTCGAGTTTGCGACGCTTCGCAAAAATCCTCCTATTGAGCGCAAAAGACCTCCTCCTATATTGACCTGACGTTGTGTGACGGGTTATTCGCGCCTTACTGCGGGGTCGGGGCGTAATGGAAGGGAACGGTGACGACGACTTTGAGGGCAATGGGTTGGTCGTGGAGCAGAGCCGGGGCGAATTTCCACTCGGAAAATGCGCTGGCGGCGTTTTGGTCGAGCGTGGGATCGAGGCTCCCGACTACGCGAACTTCGGTGACTTTGCCTGTGGCGTCGATCACCGCGTACAGAACCACCTTGCCTTCGATACCCTCCTGCTGCAGGGCCGGGGGATAGGCGGGATCGACAGAGTGGAGCGGAAGCGGCGCGATAATTTGCGCCGTTTCTTTCCGCATCATCAAGGGCATCGGATCGGCGAAATTGAGTGTCCAGCTTCCGCTGGAACTCGTCAGATTGGGCGCAACCATGAGCAGCGTGTGAATGCGCCAAGCCCCCAGCAGGCGCTGCGCCAGGGACTGACGGACCGGAACCAATCCTCTGGCGGCGTGCGGCGCCGTGGCCGCGGCGAGAGATGGCGGCGCGATTTTGGTTGGCGCGGCGGCGGGCTTGGGCGGCGGTGGCGGCGCCACGGGCGCATTGTTGTTGTGCAGGATTAGCAAGCCCGCGGGACCCGTTGCTGCCGCGCTCGCCATGCCCACGCCGGGAGCTGCGCCGGCAGACGCAGCGTTTCCCGCGACACTCGATGTGGCTGCAGCGCCCTTTCTTGCAACATGCGGGCCGATGCTCATGGGAGCGTAGGCGTTGCCGGGTGGAGGAACCGCGACGCCCGGCGAAAGCGAAAGTGCGACCAGACGCCGGCCTGTGGGGCGAAGACTCGGCGCGACGGCGCCGCGAGCGGCCGAGGCTTGGGGATTCGCCGCTCGGGCAGCGTGAATGGCGCTAGCCGTTGGGGGAAGCGGCGGAACGTTAGCCGTCGAGCGGAGCGCGAGCCGGCCGCGACGGGGAGTCTGTGGGGCGCTCGCCAAGGACGGCGGCGCCGCGGCGGCAGCTTCCGACTTGGAATGCACGCCGCGAATCGCGCTCGGCTCGATGGCCACTGGCGGCGCGATGCGGGCGTTTGGATTGGGCAGAATGTCGAGCGGCCCGGCCGGCAGCGGAGACGCGGTGACTTGCGGAGCGCGAAGAGCCTTCTCGGCCGAAGCGGTGCGGCGGCGCGCGACGAGTTCCGCAGGATTGACTTCCATCTCCGGCTCAACTGGCGACTCCGCCGCCCAGCGAATCACATTCGGCATGGCGGGCAGCGGGGTTGGTGCATCGGGAGGAGCATCGGGCTGAACGAGCATTTGCCGCGTGCTGGTTGCGTGCGGCGGCTGGAAAACCACAGTGATGTTGGGATTGTATGCGCGCGTGACGACTTCCGGTTGCGGTTTTGGCTGCGTCCGCGGCTCGGATTTCGGCTCCTCCGGTGCCGGCGCGGGCTTCGGTGCGGGCGGGGGAGCGATGTCCGTTGCCGGGCCGTACCAGGTAATGTCGATTTGCGGAAGCGGCAGCGACGTTTCCGGCGCTGCCAGCCGGCCGAGAGGTATCACGGCGATCAGCAGGAGTGCGTGACCGAGGAGCGAGCCGGCGATTCCCCGCCCGCGCAGGCTTGCCGAAGCGACACTCGGCCGGAAGAAAAGCGCGGAAGCGTCGAGCCGGCGCGCCGCTCGCGGTCCCCAAACCGCCGCGCGGAAGCTCTGTGCGAAATTCGCCGAACGGCTCTGCCAGCGCACAGCAAGGCGAGAGGAATCGAAGGCGCGGGGAGCGAGCCTGGGAGCCGGGTTCATGGGGAAAAGCAAATTATAGCGCCGGGGAGGGAAGGGCATACCACGGCCGCGAAGTCGTTGTCCGGGCTCATCACCACCAGGGCACAAGGTCGAAAGCCCAGTCCCCAGGCGCAAGTACGGCGCCTGGGGTACTCAGACGGCATTCACAAGGTTTCGCGCGACAGCGGCCCTAAGTCACAGTCAAGAATGGGCGCACCCCCACGAGGCGTGCGCCAGTAGCCCATCGCAACCACGTGGCGGTGCGAGGCGAGCGAGAGGGAAAGGCTGCGGGCGAGACCCCGACTGAAGGAATTGGGGCAGGCGCCCGCACCACGAAACCGTCGATCCGCCATGGCCGGTCGGTGGGGCGAAGATCATCGGCCCGGAATAAGGCGGAAGAAGGTCAAGCAGGCGTCGCCTTGGCGAACGCGGCGGAAGGATTCGAGCTGGCCGAGGAAATCGGGCAAGGGAAGCGTGGCGCGATGCTCGAAGACGATGGCGCCGGTGCGCGCGAGCGGAGCCGAATGGCTCAGCAGTTCGAGCGCGCGGCGATACTCCTCCTCGTCTTCATACGGCGGATCGAGGAAAAGGAGATCGGCGCACTCGCCGCGAGCTTCGAGCCGCGCGAGCGCGCGCCGCGCGTCGTCGTGCACGATCTCGGCGCCATCGGCGGCTCCCAACGCTTCCAGGTTTCGCCGAATCAGGAGAACGGCTCCGCGCGCGATTTCGATGAAGATGACGCGCCGCGCTCCGCGGCTGAGCGCTTCGATTCCCACCGCTCCCGTCCCGGCGTAGGCATCGACGAAGAGGGAGCCGGCAACGGCCGGCCCCAGAATGTCGAAGAGCGTCTCCCGCAGCCGATCGCTCGTCGGCCGCAGGCGCAGCGAGCCCGGACTTTTCAGGTGGCGGCTGCCGTACTTGCCCGCGACGATGCGCATCCGTTTACCCCCTCGGGTCCCTTCAGGGGCTAAAGCCCCTCGGTCCTGGCCACCCTTACGGCACGGCTGATCCCGTCCCGAAGGTTCGGGATTCGGGAGGGGATTCGGGACGTGCCCTACAAAGAGTGTGGCACGCTCGGGATCGGGTTCACCCCACCTTTGCCAGCTCGTACCGGCGCTGCCAGTGCGGATCGAGGGAAGCGAGCAGCCGCTCGAGTTCGTCGGCGCGGCCCGGCTCCTCGGCCAGCGCGAAGGCTTCCCGCCGCGCCAACTCGAGCAGCTCGCGATCGCGCAAGAGGCTGGCCACGCGCAAGGCCGGAGCGCCGTGCTGCGCGGTGCCGAAGAATTCCCCCGGCCCGCGCAGCCGCAAATCCGCGTCGGCGATTTCGGCGCCGTTCGTCGTGCGGACCAGCGTTTCGATGCGTTCCCGGCCCTCGCCTCCGAGGTCGCGCGGCGCGATCAGGATGCAATACGATTTTTCGCGACCGCGGCCGATGCGCCCGCGCAACTGATGGAGCTGAGCGAGCCCGAAGCGTTCGGCATGCTCGATCACCATCACCGTGGCGTTCGGGACGTCGACGCCCACTTCGATCACCGTGGTCGAGACGAGCATCTGAAGCTCGCCGGCGCGGAACGCTTCCATCACGCGGTCTTTCTCGTCGTTCGCGAGCCGCCCGTGGAGCAGACCCAGCCGGCATTCGGGGAAGACCGCGCGCGATAGCCGCTCGTACTGGGCGATGGCGGCTTTCAGCTCCTGCTTCGATTCCTCCACCACAGGATAGACCACGTACGCTTGCCGGCCCCGGCCCAGCTCGCCCCGAACGAATTCCCACACGCGGGCGAGATCCTCATCCGAGCGCCGTACCGTGACGAGCGGGCCGCGGCCGGGCGGCATCTGGTCGATCACCGACAGGTCGAGATCGCCGTAGAGGGTGAGGGCGAGCGTGCGAGGGATTGGCGTCGCGGTCATCACGAGCGCGTCGGGCGCGGCGCCTTTTTCGCGCAAGCGCTTGCGCTGGAGCACGCCGAAACGGTGTTGCTCGTCGATGATGGCGAGTCCGAGCTTGTGGAAAGCCACTGGCTCCTCGATCAACGCGTGCGTGCCGGCAACGAGCTGCGCTTCGCCGCTCGCCACTCGCTCGAGCGCCTGCCGCCGCGCGGCGGGTTTCATTCCGCTCACCAGCAGCTCGACGCGGTAGCCGCCCCGCCCGAGCACGCGCCGCGCGGCCAGGTAGTGCTGCACGGCGAGGATCTCGGTGGGCGCCATGAGCGCGGCCTGGTACCCGTTCTCGATGGCGATGACGGCGGCTTCGAGGGCGACGATCGTTTTCCCGCTGCCTACCTCCCCTTGCAGCAGGCGATTCATGGGCGTGGGCCGGCCGAGGTCGGCGGCGATCTCGGCGAGCACGCGCTTCTGCGCCGCGGTGGGTTTGAAAGGCAGAATGCGTTTCAGCGCCTCGCGTATCCGCTCGTCCCGCACCCGGAACGCGATTCCCGGCTCGGCTTGCTGCTGGCGGCGGCGCAAGGCCAAGCCGAGCTGGAAAAAGAAGAACTCTTCGAAAATCAGCCGCCGCTGCGCCGGAGTCTGGAACGCGTTGAGCTGGTCGAGATTCTCGGTCGGGGGAGGGAAATGAGCCGCGCGGAGCGCCGGGCCGCGAGCCGGCAGGCCGTGCCGCTCGAGCAGGCCGGCGGGGAGGGGATCGGGGATGTTCTCGCCGAGGGCTTCGAGGGCGGCGTGGAGCAGGCGGCGAAGCACGCGGGTAGTGAGCGGGCCGATGGCCTCGTAGATGGGAACGATGCGGCCCACTTCGAGCGAATCGCCGCCCGCGGCGCCCAGCAACTCGAACTCGGGATTCACCATCTCGAGCCTGGCCGGGCGCAGCCGGTCGATTTCCGCCTTGCCGTGCAAGACGATCTGCTGGCCGGGTCGGAACCGGCCATCGAGGTAGGCGCCGTGAAAGAACTTCACGTAGAGCGCGCCGGTAGCGTCGCGGAGGAGCAGGTGGTAGATCGCGTCGCGCCGGCCGCGGAAACGCAGCAGGCTGCCATCGGCCACTTCCGCCTGAAGCGTGTAGACGTTTCCGGGGCGGAGATCGGCAAGGGGAGTGAAGCGAATGCGGTCTTCGTAGCGGAAAGGGAGGTAGTACAGCAGGTCCTCGACGGTGAGGATAACGCGCCGGGCCAGCGCCTCCGCGCGCTGGGGGCCGACGCCCCGGAGATATTTCACCTCCGACCCGAGTGACAGGTTCATGGAAGAGGGACAGTCTACATCAGAGACGCTGGAACCTATTTCGAAACGTCCCGCCGGGCCCCTTCAGGGGCTGAAGCCCATGGTTTTGGCCCACTCTTACGGCACGGCTAAAGCAGTGCCCCCCCGAACACCGGGGTTTCGAAATAGCTTTTAGGCTTCGACGGCGGTAAGGCGGACCAGGGCCAGGATGCGTTCGACCACTTCGGCGGGAGCGAGCGAGGCGTCCACGCGGTAATCGGCTTGGCGATAGGAGGCCAGGCGCTCGTCGTAGAGCCGGCGGAAACTCGCTTCGTCACGGAAGAGCGGCCGATCGGTCACGCCGGCGCACCGCTCGAGCAATTCTTCGATCGGGCAGTCCAGCCAGACCAGCGCCGCTCCCGCCCCGCGCAGCCGCTCCAGGTTCTCCTCGCGCGTGAGCGTGCCGCCGCCCAGCGCCAGAACCGTCGAGCGGTTTCCTTCGATCGTCTCTCCCAGCGCCCGCTCGAGCGCCTCCGCTTCCACTTCGCGAAAGGCCGGCTCGCCGCGCTGGCGGAAGATCTCGACGATGGTCGCGCCAGCTCGCTCGACGATGCGCGTATCGAGATCGACGAAATGCCAGCCCAGGCGCTCGGCCAGCAGCCGGCCGACGGTCGTCTTGCCGCAGCCCATGAAGCCGGCGAGCGCCAGAAGTTTGCGGGAAAGGGAAAGGGTCATCGGGAACCCGGCAGCGCAGCTACCGCTGGCGGATCGCGATTGTACCACTGAAGGAATTCAGCACCAGGCGCGCGCGTCCTTCGTTATAGGCGCCGAAGAGCGAGCGGGCAAACGGCGGCAGATGCTGCGTGGGCTGCGCCGGGGTCTTGAGGCTGGCGTTGTTCTCCACCTTGCCTCGCAGCGAGATGGCGGAAACGTCGAAGGAATCCGCCGGCGAAAATAGCACGTCGATCCGGCCGCTGTAGTTGCGGAGGCGGTAGAGCCCGTTCGGCAGCAAGTCGCTATCGAGCAGGATGTTCCCGGTGGAGGTGCGCGCCCGCACGTTGCCCGATTCCGACCCGATGACGTTGATGCCGCCGCTGATGGAGTTGGCTTCGATCTGGCCCGAGCACTCGTTGCAGGTGAACGAGCCGCCCACGGTGCCGACGTTGATGTCGCCGGTGACGTTGCGGAGATCCACGTCGGCGCTTACCGTCTCGACGCTCGTGTTGCCCAGCAGAACTCCTTCGACTTCCACTTTCCCCGAATCGTTCTGGATGGAGAGCGCGCTTTCCTGGGGCACGGTGATGACGTAATCGGTTTCGAGGTCGGTGGGCGTAACGTCGTCGGTCAGAATGTGGGTGGCCACCAGAACCATGTTGCCTTTCTTGGAGGCGCTGACTTCCACTTTCTGGCTCTGGTGTTCCGCCGTCACGTCCACTTCCGGCTTCAGCCAGGTGCGGATCGTCACGGTGCCGCTGGCGTTGTGCAGGGTCACCACGGGATGGGAAGCCACCGGGAAGCGCTCTTGAAGCCTGCGGGCAAAAGCCGGCGTTCCCGCCAGGGCGAATCCGATGGCGGCGACCGCTGTCGCGCTCATCCCTGCCGTCTTCATCTCCGTACGCAGGTTACTCCTCCGCGGCGGCGGTGCTTCGCTCGGCCATCATATTGAGCAACTGAGCTTTCTGCCGGTACGCATCGTAGAGATACTCTTTCGTGTTTTCATCGGAGGGAACCTGCTCGAGCGTCTTCTCGCACCGGGCGATCTGCCGGTTGATGATCATCAGGTTCTCCTGCAGGGCTTCCTTCACCGCAGGATCGGGCGTCTGGAAAGAGCGCATGGTTTTCCGCTCGAGATGATCGAGCTGGGTATCCACCTTGACGAGTTCCTGCTGGTCGCTCGAAAGCCACTGCCGGCCCGGCGAGGGTGACTTGGGACGCGTGCGCAGGCCGAGGGAGAGAAGGACGAGCGCCGCGGCCAGCGCGGTCGCCGCCGCCGTCGCGGTCACCGGATGCACCGCCCGGCGGGTCCAGCGGGCCAGTTGGTCGGTCCAACGGGGCCGCCGAATCAGTCCTTCGCTCTCGAGTTGGGCGCGCAGCGCGACCCACAGCCGCTCGGGCGGAGCCACGGCTTCCGCCAATTGCGGGGCCGCCAAGCGGATGGCGTCGAGGTCTTCGACGAGCCCCCGGCACCGCTCGCACGCCAAGGCGTGTTCGCGGGCTTCCGGCTCGCGTACGCCTTCCATCCATCGATCGATTCGAAGTCGAAACTCTTCGCAGTTCATCGTTACCTACCCTACGAGCCTAGCCGCGCTGGCCGGGATTCGGTTTCCGGCGGCAGGTCCAGGTCTCGCTTGGCCTCCTGCCGCTCTTCCCGGGCGCGATCGCGTGCAGCTTCCTGCAGCAATTCGCGCAAACGCGTGCGCGCTTTGTGCAATTGGGATTTCGAGTTGCCGATCGAACACCCCAGCATATCGGCAATCTCGTTGTGCTCGTACCCCTCCACATCATGCAAGAGAAAGATAGCTCGGTACCCGGGTGGTAGCTGCCCCACCGCCCGCTCTAAATTGACGCGATCGACCGACCCGGAGAGCTTTAGGTCCGCCGCGCCGACCTCCCTCGGCGGCCCTCCCGTTTCTTCGTCTTGCTCGGCGAGCTCATCGAGTGATGTTTCGATCACGTTTTTGCGACGCAACCGCATCAGCACGACATTCACCGTCAGCCGGTGCAACCAGGTGGAGAAGGCTGACTCGCCGCGGAAGGTTTGAATCTTTCGGAAGAGCTGGAGAAAAGCCTCTTGAGCCAGATCCTCCGCCGAAGCCGGGTTGCTCACCATACGCAGGCAAAGCGAGTAGACCCGCCGGCCGTGCATTCGGTAAAGGCGCTCGAACGCATCTGCGTCGCCCTTTTGCGCCAACCGAATGGCATCCGCCTCGGTCAACTCCCCGGTCTCGGTCCGCTTCGCTCGGGCCACTCTACCCGTTCGGGCCGCACCGCTAACTCATGCGATGCCCCTACTCCTTCTAGCGGTTGTCCGCCAACTGCTTAACCCCAGGCACCAAAGTGCCTTGCCAGGCCACCCACCGGAACCACCCCTGCGTGCGGTCGAAGGGGCTCCGAGCCTCCCCCTCCTACCCGGAGGAGGCCGTTCTCTCCAAAGAGCCTACTTACTAGCAAGCCAAGTGCCGCCAGGTCCCTGCGGGGTGCCTAGGGGCCCACCCCTATTTTGCGGGGAAGCGCGCCGGTACGTCTATGCCGAAATTTGGGACAAGCCTGCCCCTTCGCCGGGGCGGGAGGTGGGCGCGATACCGAGGCGGCGGCAGAAGGCGTCGAACTCCTCCGGGGAGAGGCCCAGGAGGAACGACTTCAAGACCACGACGGTTTCCCGCAAGCAGGTGTTCAGATCGTAATGCAAGGCGTCGAGGGCTTCCCAGTGGGTTTCCGGGTGCACTGACGAGCCCTCGGAAATCTCCCGCGCCGCGTGGTGGAACTCGCCGGCCAGGTGGTTTACAGACCGCAGCAGCGCGTTCAATTTGCGCCGAAACCGGAGCGAGCGAGTCGGCAGCACGAAATCGAGAGCGCTCTCCCAAGAGGCCAGGCGGCGGATGATGGGCCAGCGGAAGAAGACCGGATTCAGAGGCGCCACGCGGGGCGGATGAGAAGATTCGCGAGCTTGTTCCGCCATGGCATCCAGCAGGTGCGAGAGCTGATCGGTGAAGAGGTGCATCACGCCGGCCGTCGTGCCCACCTGCTCGCGCGCCCGCACCAGCGAGCCGGAGCGGCGCAGCGACACCGACTCATTCACCGCGATGCTGAACATCGCGTAGCCCGATTCGAGCGGCGCGACGGCATTCTGGAAGGCGTGTTGCCTATCTTCGGGCAGTCCCGCAAGCCATTCCTCGCGCACCGACCGTTCGGCGCTGGGGTCCGTGCTGCGGTCCGATGGCAAAGAACCTCCCGAAGCCAAATAACCATAATAGCAGAGTCACGTGCGCGACCCTCCTGCTTCCTCCTGGCGGGATGGCAGAATGATACCTAATCGATTTCTGCAACGACTTGCTGGCCGCTGGCGCCGAGCATTAGGTGATTGGCTAGGCTGCGGTTTCCTGGCAGGGGGTCAGTGTGAATTTCCTGACCGCGGCACAACCACCCGGGATTCAAACCGACCCGTTACCCAAGAGCCATTCTCCTGTCGTTTCGGACCCAGTCTCCCATCTCTTGACCCACAGGCGTGGGGCCTGCCCCGGGAGGCGCTTTGGCCCAGTTCACCCTTCTGTTTCCCTCGGAAATGGAGTATACATACGCGTCTTCGTAGCCTTTCCCGAGAGGAGCGAAACGGTGACTTTTCGTCGGAACCTGGCCATGGCGATCCTGGTGTGTCTCGGTGCACCGCAAATTTTCTTTGCCGCGCAAAAGCGCGCCAAAAAACCGGAGCGTGAAGTCTCGCCGAATCAGAAAGCCAGCCTCAAGAAGGAGGCGAAGCCGGCGAGCCCCATGAACTCCGCCACATTCGCCGGCTTGGCGCTCCGTTCGATTGGCCCGGCCATAATTTCCGGCCGCATCGACGCCATCGCCGTGGATCCCGACGACCGCGCTCACTATTACATTGGCGCAGCCTCGGGCGGCGCTTGGGAAACGAGAAACGACGGCGCCACGTGGACGCCCGTCTTCGACCACGAAGGCTCCTACTCGGTTGGCGCCATCGCCATTGACCCCGGCAATCCCTCGGTGGTTTGGATCGGCACCGGCGAACCCAATAGTCAGCGCAGCGTCGCCTATGGCGACGGCGTTTATCGCTCCGACGACAGCGGCAAAACCTGGACCAATGTCGGCCTAAAAAGTTCGCAGCACATCGGACGCATCGTTATCGATCCGCGGGACACCAATACGGTGTACGTCGCCGCGGAAGGGCCGCTCTGGGGCTCCGGTGGAGATCGCGGCCTTTACGAAACCACCGATGGCGGCAAGACCTGGAAGCCGATTCTGACCATCAGCAAATACACGGGCGTGGACGATGTCGCCATGGATCCCACGAATCCGAACATCCTTTACGCCGCCGCATGGCAGCGCGAGAGAAAGCAGTGGACGCTGATCGATGGCGGCCCGGAAAGCGCCATTTACAAATCCACCGACGCCGGCAAGACCTGGAGGAAATTGACGATGGGCCTGCCCAAAGTGGATATGGGCCGCATCGCTCTTTCCATTGCTCCCTCCAATCGCAACATCGTTTACGCCGGAATCGAAGCTGCCGACGGCAAAGGCGGCCTCTTCCGCTCGACGGACATGGGCGCCACTTGGGAGCTTCGCAATCCGGTGAACGCAGCCAACATGTACTACGGCCAGATCACCATAGACCCCCGGAATCCCGACCGCATTTACATCATGGACGTCATCATCATGGTTTCCGAGGATGGCGGGAAAACCGTCCATCCCCTGTCGACCCAGTGGAAGCACGTAGACAATCACGCCCTGTGGATCGACCCGCACGATTCCGATTACATCCTCGTCGGTTGCGATGGCGGCCTCTATGAAACCTACGACCGCGGCAAGAACTGGATTTGGAAAGCCAATCTCCCTCTGGCGCAATTCTACGATGTGGACGTGGACAATACCTCGCCCTTCTACTACGTCTACGGCGGCACGCAAGACAACTCTTCCGTCGGAGGCCCTTCCCGCACGCGCAGCATCTCGGGAATCACCAACGGCGATTGGTTTTTCACCACCGGCGGCGACGGCTTCCACTCGGTGGTGGACCCCGACGACCCCGATACGATTTACGCCGAGACGCAATACGGCGACCTCGCGCGTTACGATCGCCGCACCGGCCAAAGAAATGGCATTCAGCCTCAGCAGGCCGCCGGCGGACCCCCTTTGCGCTGGTGGTGGGATTCGCCTCTTCTCATCAGCCCTCACTCCCACACCCGCCTTTATTTCGGCTCGCAATTCCTCTTCCGCAGCGACGATCGCGGCGACAATTGGCAAGCGATCAGCCCCGATCTCTCGCGCCAGACGGACCGCAACACACTTCCCGTGATGGGCAAAATCTGGGGCCCCGATGCCGTTGAGAAAAGCGCCTCCACCTCTCTTTACGGCGAAATCGTGGCCATCTCCGAGTCTCCCATCCAAGAGGGGCTGCTTTACGTGGGAACGGACGACGGACTGATCCAGGCGACGCCCGACGGCGGCAAGACGTGGATCAAGCACGACACTTTTCCGGGCGTGCCCGACCGCGCCTTCGTCAGCCGCGTCGTCGCGTCGAGCCACGACGTCAATACCGTCTACGCCGCCTTCGACAATCATAAGGACAACGATTTTCATCCCTACTTGCTGAAAAGCAACAACCGAGGCGACGCTTGGACCTCGATCGCCGGCAATTTGCCCGAAAACGGTCCCGTGCTGGCTTTCGCCGAAGATCCCGTGAATCCCCAGCTGCTCTTCGCCGGCACGGAATCCGGCCTCTTCTTCACCATGGACGGCGGAAAGAGATGGGTGCAGCTCAAGGGGAACCTCCCTACCATCTCCGTTCACGACCTCAAAATTCAGCAGCGCGAAGGCGATCTCGTCGTCGCCACATTCGGCCGCGGCTTTTACATCCTCGACGACATCACGCCTCTCCGCGTTCTGAAGCCAGAAGATTTCGACCGGAGCGCGTTTCTTTTCCCCGTGCGTAAGACTCCGCTCTATATCCAGTCCAATCCTCTCGGCGGCTTCGGGAAGGCGTCCAATGGCGCCTCGTTTTTTACCGCGCCCAATCCCCCCTTTGGCGCGACCTTCACCTACTATCTGAAAGAGAAGCTGCTCACGGAAAAAGAACAGCGCCAGAAAGCCGAAAAGGCCGCCGAAAAAGCCGGAAAGCCGTTCCCCTATCCGACGGATGCCGAATTGCGCGCCGAAGCCGAAGCGCCCGCGCCCTCGATTTTCTTCACCGTGACCGATTCCTCCGGCAAAGCCATTCGCCAAATTCCCGCAGTCAACGGGCCCGGCGTTCACCGCACCACCTGGGACTTGCGCTATTCCGCCATGGCCGTACCTCAGCAAGCGCCGACCGGCCTGGCGGCCTTGTTCGGTCGCGGGATGTATCAAGGGCCGCTGGTCATGCCCGGAACTTACTCGGTCACGCTTTCCGAGCAAGTGGATGGAGTCGTCAAGCCAATGGCCGGCCCGCAAACCTTCCAGATCTACGCCCTTGGCGCGACGGCCATGAAGCCGCAGGATCAGGCTGCCTTGACCCAATTCCAAGTCCAGGTCGCTCATCTCTATAGCGCGGTCTACGGCGCGTTGCAGACCGCCAACGATTTGAATCAGCGCCTCGAGCTTGTGACTCGCGCCCTCGGCGAAGCTCCCGGAGCCTATCCGCAGCTCATCGCTCAGGCCGACGCCATTCGCCAGAAGAACAACTCCATTCTCCGCGCCCTCCGCGGCGATGTGGTCTTGCGCCGCCTCAATGCCAGCACTTCCGAATCCATCATGGAGCGGGTCGAAACCATCCTCGGTGACGAGCGCATGTCCAGCTCGTTGCCCAGCGGCACGGACAAGCAAAGCTATCAGGTGGCCTCGCAGGAATTCACCGCGCAGCTCGCCGCTTTGAAGACCCTCGTGCAGGTGGATCTTGTGAACTTGCAGAAGGCCATGCAGGCCGCCGGCGCCCCTTGGACGCCGGGTCTTCTCCCCGCTTGGCCCGCCCAATGAGAGTTACCGGCTTCCAAATCGCCGGCTTCCTTGACGCTTCGCGAGAGGCGTCGCTATACTGCCAACCTCTTCATTTCTTGGCGGTCCCGAAACTTCCGGAGAAACGCGCTTGCCTTTCGACCCTCTCGATCAATACCTCGAAAGACGCAAGAAACTCGACCAGATTCAGGCGCTTGGCTTCGATCCTTACCCTCACCGCTTTCCCGCGACGCATACCGTGGCCGAAATCCTCGATGGATTCGGCACGCGAGCGGCCGAGGAGCTGGAAACCGAGAGCGTCGGCGTCCGGGTAGCGGGGCGCGTTCTGGCCCTGCGCTTGCACGGCAAGGCCGGCTTCGCCCATCTCGGCGGCCAGGGCCGGCGCCTGCAGATCTACGTGAAACTCGACTCGGTGGGCGAGCGCGCCTACCAACTGTTCCGCCTGCTCGATCTCGGGGACATCGTCGGCGTCACGGGTCACCTTTTCCGCACGCGGACGGGTGAGTTGACGGTACGAGTGGAGGAGCTGGAGCTGTTGGCCAAGGCCCTGCTCCCGTTGCCGGAGAAATGGCATGGGCTTGCCGACGTCGATCTGCGCTACCGCCGCCGGTACCTGGACCTGATCGCCGGCGAACGCGAATCGGGCCAGCCCACGCGCGAAATCTTCGTGCGCCGCACGCGGGTCCTTCGCGCCTTGCGCCGGTTTTTCGATGGCCGCGGCTATCTGGAGGTCGAGACGCCGATGATGCATCCCATCCTCGGCGGCGCCGCCGCGCGGCCGTTCATCACCCACCATAACGCCTTCGACACCGATCTCTACCTCCGCATCGCCCCTGAACTTTATCTGAAGCGGCTGGTGGTGGGCGGGTTCGACCGCGTCTATGAAGTCAACCGGAACTTTCGCAACGAAGGCATCGACTCGACGCATCAGCCCGAATTCACCATGCTCGAGTTCTATCAGGCTTATAGCGACTACCGCGAGCTGATGGACTTGACGGAAACCCTTTTCCGGGAGGTCGTCACCGAGTGCTGCGAGGCGTCCGGCGTCCATTACGGCGGCGTGTATATCGATTTCGGCCGGCCGTTCGATCGCTTCACGATGCGAGAGGCCGTGCTCAAATTCTGGCCCGCGGCGGACGCCGGGGCGGCCCCGAGCGCGGAAGACCTTGGCACAAGAGACGCTCTCGACAGCTTCCTGCGCGGGGCTGGCGAAGCCGCGGGCGCGCGTCATGATGCGGTCCCGCCGTCCGATCTCGAGGGACGCCAACGCCTGCGAGTGCTGGCGGCGACGTTCGGCGAGATTCGTGAGGAATTGACGAGAGGGATTATCGGACCGGGACAGGCGCTCGCGGGCTTGTTCGAGGCTGTGGCCGAGCCGCACTTGGTGCAGCCAACCTTTATTTACGACTTCCCCGCGGAGATCTCGCCGCTCGCTAAGTGCCGCGCCGACGATCCCTCGACTGCCGAGCGGTTCGAGTTGTTCGTGGCCGGGATGGAGCTGGCCAACGGTTTCTCGGAGTTGAACGATCCGGAGGACCAGGAGCGCCGGTTTCGCGCGCAGGTCGAGCGGGGCGGAGCGGACGCGCCCAAGGAAGTGGATTGGGATTACCTCCGCGCGCTTTGCCATGGTTTGCCGCCGACTGCCGGCGAGGGCATCGGCATCGACCGCTTGGTGATGCTCGTTACCGATTCCCACGCCATTCGCGAAGTCATTCTCTTTCCCTTGCTTCGCCCGGAGGCGCGTCATCCGCCAGCCGGGCCCGAACCGGGCGAGCCCGCATCGGGCAAGCCGAAAGCAGACCCATCATGAAGTTCGAAGGGTGGGTGGCGCTGCGCTACCTGCGCTCGCCGCACAAGCCCGCCTTGCTTCGCCTGGTGACCTGGCTTTCGGTCGCGGGCGTCGCGGCCGGGGTGATCGCGCTCGTGGTGGCGCTCTCGATGGAGAGCGGTTTCCGCCGCACCCTGGCCAGCAGCTTGCTCGAAGCCACCGCCCACGTCACTCTGGTTCCAAGGGACGGGGAAGCCATTTCGGACTGGCGCGGGCTGGCGGCGCACCTGGGGAAAACGCCCGGCGTGAAGTCGGTGGCGCCGGCGATTTACATCACGGTGCTGCTCTCGGCCAACCACCAGGCCCAGGGCGCCACGCTCAAAGGCGTGGATCCGAAACTCGAGATCGCCTCCGACCGCGCCTTGCAGCGCATCGTCTCGGGCGCGGCCAACTTCTCTCCCGATCCGAATGGCGTTCCCGCGATCGTTGTCGGCTACGTCCTGGCCCGCGCGCTCGACCTCCATGTGGGCGGCGCGCTGACCGTCATCAGTCCGGAGGGGAGCCTCACCCCTTTCGGACTCAGCCTTCAGTCGCAGCAGTTCCGCGTCGCGGGGATTTTCGATTCCGGCTTCTACGACTACGACGCGGACTGGGCGTTCGTCACGCTCGGCGCCGCCCGCAGCCTCGAGGGGGTCGACCATGGGGTCAGCTACGTCGAAGTGCGTCTCGACGATCCCAATCGCGCGCCGCAACTCGCGGGAGAACTCGTGCGGGAAGCCGGACCCCGCTTCCAGGCCAGCACCTGGATGAACCAGAATCGCGCCCTCTTCCGCGCTCTCAGCCTCGAAAAATTGGGAACCGGCATCCTCATCGGGCTCATCACGTTTGTCGCGGGGTTGAACATCCTCGTCGCTCTCGCCCTCACGGTAGTCGATCACGCCGGCGACATCGCCGTCCTGATGGCCATGGGCGGCCGGCGGCGGCAGGTGGGCTCGATTTTCGTGCTGCAAGGTCTTGCAGTCGGGGTCATTGGCACGGCGATCGGGTTGGTCGTGGGCTACGGCTTGGCGTGGTCGGCGAACCGCTGGCGGCTGATTCCTCTCAATGCCGAGTTCTACTCCGTCTCCTACGTCCCCTTCCATACGAGCGTCCTTGATGCGGTGTGGGTGGCGGGTTTGGCGCTCGCGGTGAGCGTAGCGGCCACGGTGTATCCCGCGTGGTCCGCGGCGCGGCTGCAGCCTGTGGAAATTCTGCGCTACGAGTAGAAACTCCCTAGTACCCTCGCGATTCGGCGGCCCTGCCCGCGACACCGGCGGGTGGGGCACCCCAATCGTGAGACGGGCGCCCCAGGCGCCGTCCCGAACCTTCGGGATGCGCCTGGGGGCTGCCGCGCTGCTCCAGTCCGAATGACTCCGGTCATCGAATCAGTCAAGGCCATCGGCTGCCGCGTTTCTTGCGGACTCCGCGTTTGGTCTCCTACGTGCATCGAACAAGATGACGCGCGAGGAAACCTGACACTCGGCGCCCGAAAAGCAATTTCACATCGTGTTAGAATGAGTCGAGAGGGAGCGTCGAACGTGCCCGAAGTCGCCGAGGCCGCCGCGGGGCGTAATCGCGCCGTCACCCCGACTGGTGCGAGCTTGCCGCTCGTGCGCGCCGAAGCGCTCACCAAAGTTTACGGCAACGGCACTTCCCAGCGAGTGGTTTTGGCGGGCATCGACCTGGAAGTTCGCCGCGGGGATTGGGTTGCGATTGTCGGCGCGTCGGGAGCGGGGAAGAGCACGTTGTTGCAGCTTTTGGCCGCCCTAGACACGCCGTCGAGCGGTCGAGTATACTTCGCGTCTCACGTGCTTCATTCGCTCAGCGAGGAGCAGCGCGCTGAATTTCGCCGACACTCGGTGGGTTTCGTCTGGCAACGGCACCATTTGCTGGCTGATTTCACGGCGGCGGAAAACGTCGCCGCACCCCTGCTCCTCGACGGCGTTTCCCGCGGGGAAGCGCTCCGCCGAGCGGTCGAATTGCTCGAGCAGGTAGGCTTGGGCGGCGGCGCCGGGCAACGCGCCTCGGAATTGTCCGGGGGCGAGAGGCAGCGCGTGGCGATTGCGCGAGCGTTGGCAAACCGTCCCGAGCTTCTGCTGGCCGATGAACCTACGGGGGAATTGGACGAGCGGAATGCGGAGGCGGTTTTTCGCTTGATGGAGCAGTTGCACGAGTCTCGGGGGCTGACCACGATCCTGGCCACTCATAACGCGGCGTTAGCGCGCCGCTCCCCCCGGGTTCTCGTCCTCGAGCGCGGATTCCTGGTACCCGCCGGCGAGGCCGCGGCCGGGGCCGGGCCCGCCGCCGGAGCCGAACGGGATGGCGCCGCCGAAGCTGGGGGAAAGGAGCAAATCTGAGCCGTGTTCGAGCGCTATACGGAGAAAGCCCGCCGCGTCATCTTCTTCGCCCGCTACGAAGCGACGCAGTATGGCAGTCCGTACATCGAGAGCGAGCATCTCCTGCTCGGCTTGCTCCGGGAGGACAAGGCGCTCGCCAGCCGGTTTCTGCGCACCCACGGCGTGGTGGAATCCATTCGCAAGGAGATCGAATCCCGCATCACCATTCGCGACCGCATCTCGACGTCCGTCGAAGTGCCTCTCAGCGCCGAATGCAAGCGCGTCCTCAATTTCGCCGCCGAAGAAGCCGAACGCCTCAACCACAAGCACATCGGAACCGAGCATCTGCTGCTGGGCATTTTGCGGGAAGAGAAGTCCTTTGGGGCCGAACTCCTCGAGGAGCGCGGCCTGCGCTTGTCAACCCTGCGCGACGAAGTGGCGCGTAGCTCGACCGAGAAGGTGCCCGTGAGCCGAGCCAAAGAAACGAGTCTGCTGACGGAATTCAGCCGGGATCTGACGCAGGCGGCGATGGAAGGCCAGCTCGATCCTCTGGTGGGGCGGGAGCGCGAGCTGGAGCGCGTCGTCCAGATTCTCTGCCGCCGGACCAAGAACAACCCCGTCCTCATCGGCGAGCCGGGCGTGGGCAAGACGGCGATCGTCGAGGGCCTGGCCCAGCGCATCGCGGACGGCAACGTGCCCGCGTTCCTCGCGGATAAGCGCATTCTCTCCCTCGATCTCTCCCTGATCGTCGCCGGCACGAAGTATCGCGGCCAGTTCGAGGAGCGGCTCAAAACCATCATGAAGGAGCTGATGGAGAGCCAGAGCGCCATCATCTTCATCGACGAGCTGCACACGCTGGTGGGAGCCGGCTCCGCCGAAGGCTCCCTCGACGCCGCCAATATCCTCAAGCCCGCGCTCAGCCGCGGCGAGATCCAGTGCATTGGCGCCACCACTCCCGGCGAATACCGCAAGACCGTCGAGCGCGACCGCTCCCTCGAGCGCCGCTTCCAGGCCGTCAAGGTGGCTCCGCCCAGCGAAGAAGAGGCCGTGCAGGTGCTTCTGGGCGTGCGCGACCGGTACGAGAAATTCCACGCCGTGGGCTACGAAGACGAGTCGATGAGGCAGGCGGTCTATCTCTCCAGCCGCTACATCCCCGACCGCTTCCTCCCCGACAAGGCCATCGACCTGATCGACGAGGCTGGCGCCCGCGTCAAGCTGCGCCAGGCCATGCTCCCCGAAGACGTCGCCGAAGTGCAGCGCCGGATCAAGTTCATCAACCACCGCATGGAAACGGCCATCGCCAACCACGAGTTCGAGAAGGCCCGCTACTACAGCGAGGAGGAGCGCAAGGAGAAGGAACACCTGCGCCAGCTCCGGGAAAAGTACAAGCTCGACGATTCCGCCACGGGCCGCGTCGGCAAGGAAGACATCGAGGAAGTCGTCGCCCGCTGGACCGGCATCGCCGTCACCGCCATCAAGGAGGACGAGCAGCAGAAACTGCTGCGCATGGAAGCCGAGCTGCACAAGCGCATCGTCAGCCAGGATGTGGCGCTCGCCGCGCTCTCCCGCGCCATCCGGCGCAGCCGCGCCGGGCTGAAGTCGCCCGCGCGCCCGGTCGGCTGTTTCCTTTTCCTCGGCCCCACCGGCGTGGGCAAGACCGAGGTAGGGCGCCGGCTGGCGGAGTTCCTGTTCGGGAGCGAGCGCTCCCTGATCCGCTTCGACATGTCCGAATACATGGAGAAGCACTCGGTTTCCAAGCTGATTGGCGCGCCCCCGGGCTACGTCGGGTACGAGGAAGGCGGGCAGTTGACCGAGCGCGTTCGCCGCGCCCCGTATTCCGTGATCCTGCTCGACGAGATCGAGAAGGCGCACTCGGACGTTTACAACATTCTGCTCCAGGTGTTCGAAGACGGGCAGTTGACCGACAGCCTGGGCAATACCGTCGATTTCCGGAATACGATCCTCATCATGACCTCGAACATCGGCGCCCGCTTCCTCCAGAAAGGCCAGACGCTGGGGTTTCAGTCGGCCGCGCGCGATCTCGGCCAGCGCAGCATGGACGATCTGGTCATGAGCGAAGTGAAGCGGGTGTTCAATCCGGAATTCCTGAATCGTTTGGACGAAGTCATTCTCTTTGGGCCGCTCGGAGACGAAGACCTCCTGAAGATCGTCGACCTCCTCGTGGCGCAAATCAACGAGACGCTGGCGCACCGCCAAGTGCAGATTACGCTCACGCCCGAGGCGCGGCGGTGGATCCTCGAAAAGACCTGCGCGGATCGCAGCTACGGCGCCCGGCCTTTGCGCCGGGCCCTGCAGCGGCACATCGAGGATCCGCTTTCGGAAACTCTCATTCAGGGAAGCGTCCAGCCGCCGGCGACGATCGAAGTCTACGTAGCCGGCGAGGAACTCGCGTTCCGCCCGGTGGTCGAAGCAACTCCGGTCGTGCGCTGAGAATCCTACGGCACCAGGCCGGATCCCCGGGCGTCCGGCCAAGACTCGCACAGCAGAGGGGGCAGCGGCCTTGAGGCTTGCGGCGGCCGCAAAGAAGAAAGGTTTCTTTGTCCGGTTCCTGTGGCCCGCGTTGATCGTGTGCGCGTGGGGCTGGATGCCGGCTGTCTCCGCTAAGGCCCAGCAACAGCAGCAACGCCCGCTCGAGGGCATCCAAGCCGCTCCCACCCAGACGCATACCAAGCCCTTCATCTCCCAGATCGAATTCATCGGAAGCCGCACGTATCCCCGGGACACGCTCCTGGCGCGCATCTACAGCCGCAAGGGCGATCCCTACGATGCCGATCTGCTCCGGCGCGACTTCCACGCCCTCTGGAATACCGCCTACTTCCAAAACGTCGAACTCATCGTCCAGCAGGATCCCCACGACAAGCTCGGCCGGATCGTCATCTTCTACCTCGAGGACCGGCCCGTCATTCGCGAGATCAATTTCCCGGGCTTGAAGACCGTGACGAAGTCCGACGTCCTCCAGGCCAACAAGCAGGCCAAGGTGCACATGGAGGAAGAGGATCGGTTCGATCCGACGAACATCATGAAGGAGGTCCAGGTCATCAAGGCGCTGCTCGCCGAACATGGCCGCCAGTTCGCCGTCGTGAAGCCCACCTACACCCGGATACCCGCCACCCCCGCCGTCATCCTGGATTTCAACGTGAACGAAGGTCCCAAGGTCAAGGTGGGCAAGATCATCCTCCAGGGCAATCATGCGTTCACCAACTACCGCATCATTCGCACGATGAAAAACACCCGGCCCTACGAAATCCCGCTCTACTGGTTCGGCATCCCGGTGATGAGCAAGACCTACGACGAAGACAAGTTGGATCACGATCTGGCCACCGGGGTCGAAGCCCTCTATCAGGACCACGGCTACGAGCGCGCCCTCGTCGAGACGCCCATCACCAAGACCGTCGACGTCCACCGCGCCGGCATCCCGTGGCTTCCGCTGCCGTGGATCGGGGCCGAGCACGGCAAGGCCACGAACATCACCATCCCTATCGAGGAGGGAGCGGTCTACCGCATGGGCGTGCTGCACATCGTCAACGCCAACCCGGAGAAAGGCCTGTACTTCAAGACGCAGTTCCTCGAAAGCCTGTTTCCCGTCAAGAAGGGGCAGATCTTCGACGCCGGCAAGGCGCGCGACACGGATAAGACCTACACCGATTTGTACGGGACCCTGGGCTTTGTCGATTTCACCGTGCAGCCGAACACCGACGCCGACCCGAAGACCCACATCATCAACCTCACGCTCAGCTTCGACCCGGGGAAGCAGTACTACGTCCGCCGCATCGACTTCACCGGCAATTCCACCACCCGCGACAAGGTGATCCGGCGCGCGCTAATGCTGAACGAGGGCGACATCTTCAATAAGCACCTCTGGGACCTCAGCATCTTGCGGCTGAATCAGCTGGGCTATTTCAATACCATCAAGGATACCGACGCCACCATCAACCGCGACACGGGGAACGGCACGGTGGATATCACTCTGCCCGTGAAGGAGAAGGGGAAGCAGTCGATTGGGCTCACCGGTGGCGTCAGCGGCTTGGCGGGCACCTTCATCGGACTCAACTACCAGACGAACAATTTCCTCGGCCTGGGCGAAACCCTCACCGTGGAAGCGGACACGGGCACCATCCAGCGCAACTTCACCTTCAGCTTCCAGGAGCCGTACCTGCTCGACCGGCCCATCGCCACCGGCTTCTCCGTCTTTTCCACGTATTTCGCCTACGACCAGGCCCGCGAGACTTCCATCCTCCTGGGTCAGCAGGTGAACATACCGGGCAACATCGCCGAGAACTACAACATCACCAGCAAAGGGTTCAGCCTGTTCGCCAGCGCGCCCATTCGGCAGTTCTCCTTCGCCCGGCTCGGCCTCACCTACCAGTACTCGCGAAGCACCATCACCGCCTACAGCGCCGCCTCCACCGCGCTCTTCACCGCATTGCAGTTCCGCAGTCTGGCGGGGCCCTCCCAGCTGCAGGGGATCGTGGCCAGCAGTTTCACTCCTACCCTGACCTACAGCACCGTCAACAACTTCTACAATCCGACGGCGGGCAAATATTTCTCGGCGGGGCTGAACTACGAGGGCTTGGGCGGCAACGTCAACCTGGTGTCTCCCAACTTTGAGCTCAGATACTATCATCCGATCAACCACCATCGGAACGTGCTGGCTTTCCATCTGCTCACCAGCTTCGCCACCGGGTACGGCAACCAGGTCACTCCCCCGTTCAATCGCTTCTACACGGGCGGCGAGGACAGCGTCCGCGGCTACGACTTCTACACCATCTCTCCGTGGGGCTTCGTCCCGACGCTGGAAACGTCCAGCGTGAGCTTTTTCAATCCGACCATCCTCAACTCCCAGGGCCAGCCCACCCTGCAAACGCTCGCCGTTCCCGTGCTCCATTTCGTGGCCACGCGGCCTGGCGGCGACACCATGGCCGTCGGCAATTTCGAGTACCGCATCCCCATCGTGGGCAACTACCTGCAGATGGACGCCTTCTTCGACGCCGGCCTCTCCGGCGACCTCCGCAGCAGCCAGTTGTTGATGAATCCCACCACGCTGACCGCCATGAGGCAGGATTTCCCCAATGCGGCGTTTCCCCACATCCGCATCCCGTCCATCGTGCCGCTCGCTCCGGGAACCAATTTCGCTCTGCACGATTCGACGGGAATCGAATTCGTCGTTCAGCTTCCGATCATCCAGGCCCCTTTCCGCGTGTACTACGCCTGGAACCCCAACCGCTTGACCAATACGATCGTCGAGCCGACCGGCGCCTACTTCCTCAGCCCGGCCCTGAAGGCCGGCTTGCCTCCCGAGGTGCTGCAGACGCAGATCATCCCCCAACTCCATACCTTTATCACCACCGAGCCCGGCCATTATCCTTCGTTCTTATTCGAGCCGTCGCACACCATCCGCTTCACCGTTAGCCGTACGTTCTGACGCACCATGGGAGGAACCAATGCCAGCGCCGATCCGACCGAGGAAGCCCCGCCGGGCTGCGTCCCGGCTAAGGCTCGAAGACGGGAACGGCTGCGCCGGGTCCGGGGCGCGGGTGGTACCGTCCCGAAGCTTCGGGATGGGGCGCCCCGATTTCGGGTTCGGGACGGATTTGGTAGGATGGGCGCCTGCCGCCGCTCGAGAATCCACAGCGGAGAAATGCGCATGAGACGCGGACACTACTTCGCCGCCCTGGGCGTCGGCCTGCTCGCCGGCCTGCTGGCGGCATGCGGCGGCGGCAGCCACGTGGCGACAGGGGTAACCATTGCGCCCAGCGCCGCCACGGTTGTTCTGGACGGCACGCAGCAGTTCTCCGCCTCGGTCAGCGGGCCGAGCAACACCGCGGTTACCTGGAGCATCACCGGCACCGGCTGCAGCGGCAGTGCCTGCGGCACCATCGACTCCACCGGCCTCTACACCGCTCCTTCCGCTCTGCCGAATCCCAGCACCGTCTCCGTTACGGCCACCAGCCAAGCCGATACGAAGGCTTCGGCCACGGCGCAGGTCACCATCGAAACCGGCGTGCAGGTGACCGTCGCTCCTGCTTCCGCCACGCTCGGCACGAACGAAACGCTCCAATTGACCGCTACGGTGACGGGGACGAGCAATACGGGCGTGACTTGGGACGTCAACGGCACGGTGAATGGCGACAGCACCGGAGGCCTGATCTGCACGATAGGGTCGAGTCCGTGCCAACCGCCGGCCACGCCTGTGGACACCGTCTACTACGCGGCGCCCGCCGCCCACCCCACTTCGCAAATTACCATCACCGCCACTTCGGTGGCCGATACCTCACGCAGGGGCAGCGTCACGTTCACCGTGCTGGCGGCGGTCAGCCCGGTCGTCGCCGCGCTTTCGCCCTCGTCTGCCGCGCAGGGCGCGGTCGTCCAGAGCGTCTATCTCTCCGCGGAATCGCCTTCGAATTTCTTTTCGACGAGTACCATCTTGGCCAACGGCCAACCCGTGCCAACCACTTTTATCAGCACTTCCTTGCTTCGCGGCGAGGTCCCCACGGCGTTCCTGCAGGCGGCCGGCCCGGTCCAGATCGCCGTCGAGGAGCAGGATGGCAGCGTCTCCAATTCGGTGGCCTTGCAAGTAGTGCCCGTACGGCCCGACGTGATCTCGTACTCGCCGGTGAGCGTGCCCGAGTGTCCTTCGGGCTCCTGCGGCCCTGCCTCGATTACTCTCGATGGAGGCTATCTGTCGCCCTCCACGCTGGTCCAGTTTAACGGCCAGACGGTAGGCGCTACCCTGAACGGCGCGAACCGGATCGCCGTGTCGCTGCCCGGGTCCTCCCTGCAGGCGGCCGGTCTGTACCAATTGACGCTGACCAATCCCGGCGCCTCGCCGGGCGAATCCGCCGTCAACGTGGCCGTGGCGCCCGACCTTTCCGCTACTCCTCCCTCCATCGTGGCCACGGCCACCGTGGGAACGAGTCCCGCCGCCGTGGCCATCGATCGCGCCACGGGAGTTGCCGTGGTTGCCAACACCGGCAGCAACACAATCTCCCTCATCAACCTGACAGCCTGTTCCGGCGGGTCGTGTCCGGAGAGCGCGGTAGCGGTGGGGAAACGGCCCACCGGCGTTGCCGTGGATCCGTTGCGCGACATCGCGATTGTCGTGAACCAGGCGGACAACACGCTCTCGCTGGTGAACCTCTTGGGCGGCCAAGTCACCTCGACGATCGCCCTGCCTGCCGGCTATGTCCCCGTGGCCATCGGCGAAAACCCGCTCACGGGCCATGCGACGGTGGCCAACCAGGAGACCAACACCGTTACGGTAGTCGATCTCTCGAAGAGCCCCGCCGTGGTTACGTCCGTGGACGTCACCCAAGGCGGAACGCGCGCGGGTGGGACGGGGATGAATCCCCAGGTGGCGATCGAGCCGCACCTGGATTGGGCGATTGTCACCCCGGGCGGCATTGGCGCTATCACCGCGGTGGACATGGGCCATCCGTCGTTCACCACGGCCGGCCAGCCCACCTACAACGTCGTTTTCAGCTTCGTGCTATCGTCCACCACCGCCGGAGTCGCGCTCAACCCGACGACCGACCAGATCCTGCTCACCGACCCCAACAGCAGCGTGCTGTCGGTCTTCAGCCTTCTGGACGAATCGGTGAAGGGCATCACGGCGGCGGGGTTCACGGACGTGGCCGCGGCCTTGAACCCGCTGACCAACGTCGGTCTCTTCGTCAACCAAGCGTCGAATTCGGTTCAGGCCGTCGACCTTACCACCACGCAACTTTTGGGCAGCGCGCTCACCGTAGGCGCTTCCCCCGTGAGCGTGGCCATTGACGCGGTGACCGACGAAGCCGTGGTGGTGAACCAGGGCGACGGCACCGTCTCCGTGGTGTCGCTTGGGGCGGTGCGATCGCCGGCCATCGTCGATGCGGGTCCCGCGCGGCTGTTCGCTTCCTCCGCGCCGCAACAGGTCACGCTCATCGGCGGCGGGTTCGCGTCCGGGGCTTCGGTGCGAATCGACGGCGCGGCATTGCCTTCCGGCGACGTGCAACTCGCGAACAGCCGTCAAATCGGCGTGACCATCCCTCCGTCATTCCTCGCCGGGCCGCGGATGCTCCATCTCGACGTCCAGAATACCGACGGCTCCCTTTCGAACATCTTTGAGGTGCAAGTGATCCAGGCCGTGGCCGTGGGCACGGCCCCGGTGGCGGTGGCGGTCGATCCGACGCGGAACCTGGCGATCGTCACCAATTCGGGCTCGAACACGGTCTCCCTGATTGATTTGACCACCGGCAACGTCACCGCCACCGTCAACGTCGGCGCCGACCCGGTCGCCGTCGACGTCAGCCCGTTTCTCGGCACGGCCGTCATCGCCAATAACGGCGACAATACCGGCTCCCTCCTCAATCTCACCACCTCCCCGCCCAGCGCCACGACGATCTCCCTTGCCGTATCGGGAGGGCTGGCGAGCGGCCCGATTGCGGTCAGCATCAATCAAGATACCGGCGTGGCGGCCGTGGCCAACCAGCTGAGCAATAGCGTGAGCTTCGTCTCGGCTTCCAACGGCGAGTTCTCCTCGTCCACCACGGTCGATCAAGGCCCTCTGGCGGTCGCCGTCGATCCGAATCTCAAGATGGCCGGGGTCTTGTGCGCGACGCAAAGCCCGTCCACCGTCGACCTCATCAACGAGACTTATTCGCCGTTTCTGCTCACCGGCCACATCACCGGCGCGAACTTGCCCACCGGCATCGCGCTCGATCCGGTGAACGATCTTTTCCTCGTGGCCGATAGCGGCGGCAATCGCATCCTGGTGATCGATCCCCAAAACAACAAAATCACCCAGAACATCGCTACGGGTATCAATCCCGCCTCGATCGCCTACAACCTCCAGGCCACCGAGGCCGTCACGATCAACGTCGCCAGCAATACCGCGTCGGTCATCGAGGTCAACCCTAACGGCAGCCAGGTTCGCGACCTCCTGCCCTTGGGTGGATCCACCGAGCAGTCGGTGGCGATCGATCCGGTGACCAACATCGCCGTCGTCGCCGACCAGGCGAATAACCGCGTCCTCCTCGTCCCTCTGCCTCACTGATTCGACGCTACCGGCCTGTTTGACCCGCTGCGGGAAGGGCCACTATAATCCCCCGATGAGGTGCCCCGCGTGGGCCCGAGGAGAGGCAATGAAAATAAGGAACGCAGCTATCATTTCCCTGGCTCTTTTCATGGCCGGGCCCGCGTGGGCGCAGACCCGCCCGGCGACGTCGCGCGCATCGAACGACGCGCCGACGAAAATCGCCGTCATCAATTTTCAAGGGGCCATTGCGCAAAGCGCCGAGGGTAAGCAGGCCATGCAGCAGCTTCAGGCGAAATTCGCGGCGAAAACCACCGATTTGCAGAACCTTGCGAACAAGATCCAGCAGATTCAGAAGCAGGCCCAAGATGGCGCCAACACGCTGAGCGACGCGGCCAAGAGCCAAATGGCGCAGGAGTACCAGCTCGATCAGCGCCAGTATCAGCGAAAGCAGCAGGAACTGCAGCAGGAAGAGCAAGATGCGGAAGGCGACGTCGTCGATAGCATGAGCTTGAAGATGCAGAAGGTGATCAATCAGTACGCTATCTCGCACGGTTACAGCCTCGTTCTCGATACCTCTGCCCAGAGCATGCCCATTCTGTTCGCTTCGACCGGCGTGGACATTACCGACGCTGTCGTCAAGCTCTACGACCAGACCAATCCTGCCGAGGCGGCCAAGACGCCTGCCTCGCCCAAGAACAAGAAATAGTCCGATCCCGCCGGCTGGAACCAGCCCCCTCTCGATGGTGGGGGCATCCTCCGGATTTCACCCTGGAGGTCGGCGTCCGCCTGCCCTTACATCTATGGTGGCACGCGTACGCTCAGAACGGCGCCTGGGGGGCGCGCCAGGGGAGCCGTGGTGGCGGGCTTCAGCCTGCCAAACTTCGCCCATATCCGGCCGAGCGCCCCAGCATGAAGCACACTGCTCGCGACTGCACGGGGCGCCTGGGGTGGGAAAGGCCCTTGCCTCGCACAGAGGCCACGGACTGAAGTCCGTGCCACTTGCCAGCGGAACAGCGCCTAAGCTCCGCGCCTGTGCTCGCTTGCCAGGGGTAGTAGCGTCGGGTATACTAAACACGGTAGGAATCTGGCGGAACCCTAACGTGGGCGAAAGCCCACTTTTTTTTGCTCCGGGTGAGGGGCGTGGACCTCGGGAAAATCCGTGCGGCGGCCGAGCGGGTAGCCGGCTCGGAAGGCGTGGAAATCGTCGATGTCGAGTGGAAGGTGGGGCGGCAGCGGCTATTGCGGGTGACCATCGATAAGCCCGCGGGCATCTCCCACGGCGATTGCCAGCGCGTTAGCGAGCAGTTAGGGGTCCTTCTCGACGTCGAGGATCTGGTGCCTGGGCCCCGCTACACCCTCGAAATCAGTTCGCCGGGCCTGGACCGCAAGCTGCGGAACGCGGCGGAATTCGAGCGGTTCGCCGGCCGGCTCGCCCGTATCAGTTTGGCGGAGCCGGTCGAGAACGCCACCTTCTTTGAAGGGCGGCTGGCGGGCGTGGCGGAGGGCAACGTCCGGCTGGAGTTCGAGGGGCGCGTGGTTCTGTTGCCCCTGGACCGGATTCGCAAGGCGAATCTCGTTGTGGAGTGGTAGGAGAAGAGGCGGATGGCGTCGCTGTTGAACCAGACGATCGAGCAGATCAGCCGCGAAAAGCATATCGAGCCGGCGGTCATCGTCGCCGCGATCGAGGATGCGATGGTGATCGCCGCCCGGAAGTATTACAAAACCGAGGAAGACCTGCGCGGCCGTTACGACGCCGAATCGGGGCAGGTGGACGTCTTTGCCGTGCGCCAAGTGGTCGAGCAGGTCACCGATCCGCTGCGGGAAGTGACGCTCGAGGAGGCGCGCAAGCGCGATCCTCAGGCCCAGATCGGAAGCGAGTTGCTCCAGGCCCGGTCCACCGATATGCTCGGCCGCATCGCCGCCCAGACGGCCAAGCAGGTGATTCTCCAGAAAGTGCGCGAGGCCGAGCGCGACACCATTTTTAACGAATTCAACGGCCGCGTGGGCGAGTTGGTGAACTGCATCGTCAAGCGAATCGAGGGGCCGGAGGTGATCGTCGAGCTGGGCCGTACCGAGGCCCGCATGCCCCGCCGCGAGCAGTCCCGCGCCGAAGCCTACAACGTCGGCGACCGCCTCCGCGTGGTGATTCGCGCCGTCGAACGCGCGGGCCGCGGTCCCCAGGTGGTGATTTCGCGGGCCGATCCGACGCTCGTACAGCGTCTGTTCGAGATGGAAGTGCCGGAAATCTACGACGCCACGGTGCGCATCCGGGCGGTGGCGCGCGAGGCGGGCGAGCGGACCAAGATCGCGGTCGAAAGCCACGACAAGGACGTGGACCCGGTGGGGGCGTGCGTGGGCATGAAGGGCATGCGGGTGCAATCCATCATCCGCGAGTTGCGCGGCGAGAAGATCGATATCATCCCCTTTTCCGAGGATATCGTGACGTTTGCCCTGAAGGCGCTCAGCCCCGCCAAGGTCTCCCGCGTCCAGGTTGTCGATCCGGAGGAGAAGCGGCTGGAAGTGATCGTCGAAGACACCCAGCTCTCCCTCGCCATCGGCAAGAAGGGCCAGAACGTGCGCTTGGCCAGCAAGCTGGTGGGCTGGAATATCGACATCAAGAGCGAAGAAGAGAAGCGGAGGGAGATCGAGGAGCAGATGACCGCGCTCACCACCCCGGTCACCCCTCTCGAGGAACTCGCGGGCGTCGGCCCGAAGACGCGCGAGCGCCTCCAGGAACACGGCATCACCGCCGTCGAGCGGCTGGCGGATATGACTCCCGAGCAGCTCATGGAGATCCCGGGGATCGGCGAAAAAGTTGTGGAGAAAATCCGCGCCGCAGTCGCAAACTATTTCGAGACGCTCGACGCCGGCACCGCGCCCGCCGCGCCGGCCGAAGCCGCCGGAACCGAGACGGAATCCGAAACTCAGCCGCCGGCTGAATCCGCCGGAGCCGAAGCCGAGACGCCGCTTCCGGCTGCCCCTGCCGAACCGGCAGAAACCGGCGAAGCGGAAGCCGCATCGGGCGAAACCGAGCTGGACGAGGCCGCGCCGGGTGAATCCGCGCCGGAGGAGCCCGCGGCCGACGCTTCCCCTGCGCCGGAGAAAGAGCCGGAGGATTCCGCGCCGGGCGAAACGCTCCAGGAGTAGACTGAACGAGTGACTGAAGCGCTCCATCAAATCCGCATCAACGAATTGGCTCGCGAGCTCGAGGTCAAAGCCAAGGTTATCGTCGACGTGTTGCCCAAGCTGGGCTTCACGGAGAAGAAGACCCACTCCAGCTCGATCGACGCCGCCGTCGCGGATACCGTGCGCCAGTACTTTCGCCGATTGGCGGAAGCGGAGCAAGCCAGGCAGGAAGCGCTTGCCCCGCCGGAAAAGCCGCGTGTAGAAAAACCGCACGCTCCTGCCGCTCCGCCTCCCGCAGCCGCTGCCGCTCCGCAGCGTTTGGTTGCCGCCCCACCTGCCGCCGCCCCCTCACCGGTTCGCCGTCCCGGGCAAGAGAGTGCGCCGGCCACGGCGCCCGCCTACGGCGGGCCGGCCGTGGCGCATCCTCCGGCTGCGCCGCATTTGCCCGCGGCGCCGCACGAGCCGAGACCGGTCGTTGCCGCTCCGCCCGCGACTCATGCGCCGACCCCCGGCGCTGCTCCCCCTCCTGCGCGCACCATCGTGCCACCTCCAGGCACGGTCCACCGCATCCCGGCCGAGACGGGGCCGGCAGCAGGGGCTGTTGCGCCGCGCCCGGCTGCGCCGGTAGTCGCGCGCCCTGCCGCCGCCGCGGGGCCGACGGTCGCTCGTCCTGCCGCAACGCCCGCCGCTAGACCCGCGGCACCGTCCGCCGTTCGACCAGGCGCGCCGTCCGTTGCTCGACCCGGTGCAGCGCCCGTCGCTCGACCTGGCGCGCCGCCCGCCGGCCGCATCGGTCAATTCTCGCCCCGGCCGGCTGCTTTCTCACCTTCTGTTCCCGCGCGCCCTGCCGGTCTGGGCAGGCCTTTTACGCCCGGCCGCGGCCCGGAAGCCGGCCGTCCCGGGATGCGTCCTGCGCGGCAGCCTGGCGCTCCCGTGCCCCCGCGCGCTCCCGGCAAATTACCTCCCAAACCCGAACCGGGGAAACCGATCTACGTCCGCAAGCCCGAGCATCGCGCCCGCCCCTTGGCGGAAAAGCGGTTCGAGGAAGGCGAGCGCAAGCTCCATCCCGTGCGGACGCGCGCGCCGGAAGCCGCCCGCCGCGCGGCTCCCGCCGAGCGCGCGCCCGTACGCTACGAGCCCCGCGAGATCACGATCACGGAAGGCATCACCGTGCGCGAGTTGGCGCAGAAGCTCGATCTCCGCGCCAAGGACTTGCTGAAGGAACTGGTCGAGAGCGGGGTTTTCGCCACCATCAACCAGGTGCTCGATACGCCGACGGCAACCAAACTCGCCGGGCAATTCAACGCCACGGTCAAGACCGTGCCTTTCGAAGAGCAATTGGCGGAGGAACTCGTCCAGGAAACCGGGGCGGAAAAGCGCGAGCTGCGCCCGCCCGTGGTTACCGTCATGGGACACGTGGACCACGGCAAAACCAGCCTGCTCGACGGCATTCGCCAGACCGATGTTGCCGCCGGCGAGGCCGGTGGCATCACCCAGCACATCGGCGCCTCCCTGGTCGAGGTGGATGGGAAGCGTGTGGTGTTCATCGATACGCCGGGCCATGAAGCGTTCACGCGGATGCGGGCGCGGGGCGCCGGCGTGACCGACATCGTTGTGCTGGTGGTGGCCGCGGACGACGGGGTCATGCCCCAAACCCGCGAAGCGGTCGACCACGCGCGCGCCGCCGGCGTGCCCATCGTCGTCGCCGTCAACAAGATCGACAAACCCGATTCCCAGCCCGAGCGGGTGAAGCGCCAGCTCGCTGACCTCGGCTTGGTTCCGGAGGAGTGGGGCGGGGATACGGTTTTCGTGGAAGTTTCCGCCAAGACCCGCAAGAACGTCGACAAGCTGGTCGAGATGATCGCGCTCGTCGGCGAATTGCGGGAACTCAAGGCGAATCCCGAAGCGCCGGCCTCGGGGATCGTTCTCGAATCCCGAATCGACAAGGGGCGCGGGCCCGTGGTCACCTTGCTCGTGCAGAATGGCACGCTCCGCGTGGGCGATTCCTTCATCTGCGGCTCCGTGTACGGCAAGGTGCGCGCGATGTTCGACGATCGCGGCCTCGCCGCGACTTCCGCCGGGCCCTCTTCCCCGGTCGAAGTTCTGGGCTTGCAGGGCGTGCCGGAGGCGGGGGATCGCTTGCTCGTCACCGACGAGGCCAAGGCGCGCCATATCGCCGAATATCGCCAGTCCAAGGAGCGCGAGGCCTCGCTCGCACGCACGACGGGCGCGCGCCTCACCCTCGATCAGCTTCAGGAGCAGCTCAAGGCGGGCGAAGTGAAGGAGTTGCCGATCGTCGTCAAGGCCGACGTCCAAGGCTCGGTGGAAGTGCTCGGCGACCTGTTGCCCAAGCTCTCCACCGACAGAGTCAAGCTCGACATCCTCCATGCCTCGGTGGGCGCCGTCACCGAAACCGATGTGCTCCTGGCTTCGGCTTCGCACGCGCTGATCGTCGCCTTTGGTGTGCGGCCCGATCGCAAGGCCGTCGAGCTGGCTCAGCACGAAAACGTCGAAATCCGCGCCTACACCATCATCTACGAGCTGACCGACGAGCTGAAAAAGCTTCTGGCCGGCCTCCTCGAGCCGGTGTTCAAGGAGGCGACGCTCGGCCGCGCCGCCGTGCGCGAGACGTTCCGCATCAAGGGTGTGGGCATGATCGCCGGCTGCTACGTTCAGGATGGCGTGCTGCGCCGCGACGCCGACGTGCGCGTGGTTCGCGACGCCGCCGTTGTCTATACGGGCAAAGTGCAGTCGCTCCGCCGCTTCAAGGAAGACGTCGCGGAAGTCCGCGCCGGTTTTGAATGCGGGCTGGGCGTCTCCAATTTCAGCGATGTGAAGGTGGGCGACGTGCTCGAGTGCTTCACCGTCGAAAAGCTGGCGCCGGCCCCGGTTACCACCTGACCGGCGCGAGGGCCCCATGCCGATCGGTTGCCTGACCTTGGAAATTCACCTGCCCGAATCGCACTCGCTCAAAGACAAACGGCAGGTGCTTCGCAGCCTCAAGGATCGCCTCCGTCACCGCTTCAACGTCTCCGTCGCCGAGCTCGACGGCCAGGATAGTTGGCAGCGGGCCGTGGTGGGGATCGTCGCCATCGCCGCCGATAATGCCTACCTCGAAGGCGCTCTGCGTGCCGCGCTCGAGGAATCCGAGCAGGTGTTGGGGCGCGGCTTGGTGAGCTACGATACGGAATTGCTCGGGTAGGGGCACGCTGCGGCGTGCCCCTGCGGCTCGCAGCCGGTTCCCGGGCCGCCCCGCGCTTACTGCCGGGTCGCGGCGAGCGGCGTTCCGGCCGTGGCCGCCGCCTGCGGAGAAAGCCATGTCCGGACATCACCGCGAAAGGCTGGTGGAAGAGATCCGCCAGGAAATCGAGACGATGCTGGCGGGAGAGTTGAAGGATCCCCGCCTCGCCCCTTCCATCCTCGTTACCGAAGCTCGCCTTTCGCCTGACCAGAGTCAGGTGAGAGTGTTCGTCACGGTCGAAGGCGCCGAGGCCGAACGCGCCGATGCCCTGGCCGCGCTCGAATCCGCCGCCGGCTTTATTCGTCACGAGCTGACCGAGCGGCTGCAATTGCGCCGCAGCCCTCGCGTGGAATTCGCGCTCGATCGCTCGGGGGAAGTCGGAGCCCACATCGAGGAGTTGTTGCGGCAGCCGAAGAAGGCTGTCGGCCCCTGATCATGTCCCAACCCAAGTCCACCCCCGCCCTCGAAGGCGCCCTGGTGATCAACAAGCCTGCCGGCCGCACGTCGCACGACGTGGTCGAGGCCGTGCGTCACCTGGTGGGTTTCCGGCGCGTCGGCCATCTCGGCACCCTGGATCCCATCGCCACCGGCGTGCTCGTCCTCCTGCTCGGCCGCGCCACGCGCCTGGCCCAGTTCTATTCCGCCCGCCGCAAACGCTACCTCTGCGCCTTCCGGTTTGGCTATGCGACCGATACCTACGACGCCGCCGGCGAGCCGCTGGGTCCCGACGCCGCTCCCGCGCTCACCCCGGAGTTGCTCGAACGCCTGGCGCGCCCCTTCCTCGGCAGCATCCGCCAGGTTCCTCCGCCCTATTCGGCGAAGAAGATTCACGGGCGGCCCGCCCACGAGCTCGCGCGGAAAAAGAAGCCGGTGGAGCTTCCGCCGGTCGAAGTCGATGTGTATGAGCTGAAGCTGCTCGATATCGAAGGTTCCACCGCGCGCTTTCAGATCGAGTGCGGCCCCGGGACGTACGTCCGTTCGCTGGCCCACGAAATGGGCCTCGCCCTCGGCCCTGGCGCCCACGTCTCGGAGATCTCGCGCACCGCCGTCGGCGAATTTACGCTCGACCAAGCCATGACCCTCGAGGAAGCCGCCGCCGCCCGCGCCGCGGCGAGCCTGGCCAACCGCGTGATTCCGCTCGAGGGCCTGCTCGCCGATCTGCCTCGTGCGAAGGTGTTGCCGATCGTCGAGCGCCGCATCCGACACGGCTCCCGCTTTACCGTGCGGTCTTCCGACCTCCAGTCCTCTCCGCCGGCCCCCGCGCAAACCGCTCCCGCCATGCTCGACGCGGACCGGTGGAAGCCGGCGCGGATACGCGTCTTTGGCAGCGGGGAGAAACTCATCGCGATTGCCGAGCCGGTCGTGCCTCGCATCTATCGCCCGGTCGTCGTTCTCGAGACCGAATCCGCCTCCTGAACGGCACAACGTGCACAGGGTCGAAAGCCGCGATCACACGTGGTTACCCAGTCGAACCCCGCGTCGGAGTCGAAATCCCGCGCGTAGTTTGGGTGCCCCACCCTTGCGCGGTTTGCAAGGGTCGGCATCTGGGGGAGTGGCGCTCCGGCCCGCGCCGAAGTTGTCGAGGACACCGCCCCTGTAACCGGCCATTCCCGCGGAAGTTTACCCTCCGCAAAAGTGGGGGGGGCGGGAATCCAGCCGTGCCCACCTGTCGGCCCAAGATGTTTGTCAGAAAAACAAACCTTTACGATTGCGTAGCACAGCCTCCCCTCCCGAACGTTCGGGATTCGGGACTTGGCTGTGCGCTTCTCTCCGCGCTCCGCGACGACGTCGGGTGGTATTGGTCAGGGGTTTCCGGCCTGGACTCCCTCCGCGCCCTTACGGGGCGGGAGCGGCGGGACACGACTTGCCCTGAGAGGCCTTTTCCGCCTGCGCGATATCCTGTTTCAGGTTCTGTTGCAACTAGCCCGCCCAGACCGGGCGTTTCCTGCGGCGTTCCCATTCCTCGGTGGAGAAGATCCTGGGGCCGGCCTCAATCAGCCGCGGAAGCATGTTGAATACCGCGACGGGACTCCAAGGTTTGCCCTGGCGCGTCTGGAAGCCTTGCTCGTTAAGCTCCGCCGCCACCCTCGAGAGGGGATGATCCGCGACGATCAGTTCCAAATTAGGAAGACGTGACTGCGGCGGGCGCTTCTTGGGGCTCGTAGGCCAGCACGGGAGCAAGCCATCGCTCGACGGCGGCAAGCTCCATGCCCTTGCGCCCCTGGTAATCGAGCACCTGATCGCGGCCAATCTTGCCTACGGCGAAGTAGGTCGAATCCGGGTGGGAAAAGTAAAGACCGCAGACCGAAGCCGCCGGAAACATGGCGAAACTTTCGGTCAAGTGAATGCCGGCGAGGTCTTCGGCACGCAGCAGATCGAAAAGCAGGCGCTTCTCCGTGTGGTCGGGACAAGCCGGATAGCCCGGGGCGGGCCGGATTCCGCGATAGCGCTCCTCGATCAGATCTTCGCGAGAGAGGTTCTCGCTCCGGCCGTAACCCCAAGCCTCCCGCGCCCGCTTGTGGAGCAACTCGGCCAGCGCTTCCGCCAGGCGGTCGGCCAGCGCCTTCGTCATGATGGCGCTGTAGTCGTCGTGGTCCCGCTCGAATTCTTCGATCGGCCTCTCGATCCCGATGCCCGCCGTGACGGCAAACGCGCCGAGGTAATCGGGCATGCCCGTCGATTTCGGCGCGATGAAATCCGCCAGGGCGTAGTTGTAGTGTCCGGGGGCCTTCTCGATCTGCTGGCGCAGGGTGTGGAAGGAGGCGACCGGCTTCGTTCGCGTTTCGTCCGCGTAGATCTCGATATCGTCGCCCACGGCGTTCGCCGGGAAGAATCCCATCACCGCGCGCGCCGTAAGGCGCTTCTGGTCCACGATGCGTCCGAGCAGGCGTTGCGCGTCGTCGAAGAGTTCCCGCGCCTTGTCTCCCACCCCTTCCCGTTCGAAGATTCTCGGGTACGCGCCCTTCAGCCCCCACGCGTGGAAGAGGGGCGTCCAATCGATGTACGGTACGATTTCATCGAGGGGCACGGGATCGTAGACGCGCGTGCCCAGGAAGGAGGGGCGCGGGATTTCCGTCCGCGCCCAGTCGAAAGGCGGCCGGTTCCGGCGCGCCTCTTCGAGGCTCAGCAGTTTCTGGTCGGGCGGCCGGTGCAGGCGGCGCACTTTTTCCTGTGCGGCGGCATTATCCCGGACGAAGGCCGGGCGCGATTCCGGGTTGCTCAGGCCGGCCACCACGGCGACCGCGCGCGAAGCGTCGGCGACGTGCACCACCGGCTGGCTATAGACGGGCGCGATCTTGACGCCGGTGTGTAATTTGCTCGTCGTCGCCCCTCCGATCAGCAACGGAATCCGGAAGCCTTGCCGCTCCATCTCCTTCGCCACATGGATCATCTCCTCGAGGGAGGGAGTAATCAGGCCGCTCAGACCGATCATGTCCGCCCCGGCGGAGCGGGCGGTGTCGAGGATTCGCTCGCACGGCGTCATCACGCCGAGATCGATCACTTCGTAGTTGTTGCAGCCCAGCACCACCCCCACGATGTTCTTCCCGATATCGTGAACGTCGCCCTTCACGGTCGCCATCACCACGCGCGCCCGGGGCCGCCGGTCCGCCCCCGCTTGCTTCTCCGCTTCCAGGTACGGCAGGAGGAAGGCGACGGCTTTCTTCATCACGCGCGCGCTCTTCACCACCTGCGGCAGAAACATCTTGCCGGCGCCGAAAAGATCGCCCACCACGTTCATGCCGTCCATGAGCGGTCCCTCGATCACGCGCAAGGGCTGGCCGTACTTGAGCCGCGCCTCGTCGGTATCGGCATCGATGAACTCCACGATGCCTTTCACCAGGGCGTGTTTGAGCCGCTCTTCCACGCTCCCCTTCCGCCATTCCCCCTCTTGGGCCTCCCGGCTTTCGCCCCGGCGCTCCATCGCATTGGCATAGGCGAGCAGCCGCTCGGTGGCGTCCGGCCGGCGATTGAGTAGAACGTCCTCGACCCGCTCGAGCAGTTCCCGGGGAATCTCCTCGTAGATGGCGAGTTGTCCGGCGTTCACGATCCCCATATCCATGCCAGCGCGAATGGCGTGGTAGAGAAAGGCCGAGTGCATGGCCTCCCGGACCGCCTTGTTCCCGCGGAAGGAAAACGAGATGTTGCTCACGCCGCCGCTTACCTTGGCGCGGGGCAGCGTTGCCTTGATGGCGCGCGTGGCCTCGATAAAACTCAGCGCGTACGCGTTATGCTCCTCGATCCCCGTGCCTACCGCGAAGACGTTGGGGTCGAAAACGATATCTTCCGGCGGCACGCCTTCTTCTTCGGTCAGGATACGGTAGGCGCGCGCGCAAATTTCCACCTTGCGCTCGGCCGTGTCGGCCTGGCCGCGCTCGTCGAAAGCCATCACCACCATCCCCGCGCCGTACCGGCGAACCGCGCGGGCCCGCTCGCGGAACGCCGGCTCTCCCTCCTTCAAGCTGATCGAATTGACGACGCCTTTGCCTTGCAGGCACTTCAAGCCCGCCTCGATCACGCTCCACTTCGAGCTATCCAGCATGATCGGGACGCGGGCGATGTCCGGCTCGGAGCCGAGGAAATGGAGGAACGTCGTCATCGCCTGCTCGCCGTCGAGCATGGCTTCGTCCATGTTGACGTCGAGAATTTGCGCGCCGCCCTCCACCTGCTGCCGGGCCACGCTCAGCGCTTCCTCGTAGTTCCCGGCCGTGATGAGCCGGGCGAACTTGGGCGAGCCGGTAACGTTGGTGCGCTCGCCCACGTTGACGAAATTGGAATCTGGCCGCATCACGAGCGGCTCGAGGCCGCTGAAGCGCGTGTACGGCTCGACCGTCGCCGGCACGTGCGGTTCGAGGCCGCCAGCCGCCTCGGCGATGGCCCGGATATGGGCCGGCGTCGAACCGCAGCAGCCGCCCACGATGTTGACCCATCCATTGGCCGCGAACTCGCGCAAATCGCCGGCCATGCGTTCCGGCGTTTCGTCGAAGCCCCCGAATGCGTTCGGCAGGCCGGCATTGGGATAACAAGAGATGTAGACCGGCGCGATCCGCGAGAGTTCCTCGAGGTAGGGCCGCATCTGCCTGGCCCCCAGGGAACAGTTGATGCCCACGCTCAGCGGATTAGCGTGGGCGACGGAGATCCAAAAGGCCTCCACCGTCTGCCCGGAAAGCGTCCGGCCGCTCTGGTCCACAATGGTGACCGAAATCATGAGGGGCAGGCTCTTTCCCGTGCGCTCGAAGATCTCGTCGATGGCGAAGAGGGCCGCCTTGGCATTGAGCGTGTCGAAGATCGTTTCCAGGAGCAACAGGTCCGCGCCGCCGTCGACGAGCCCCCGCGCCTGCTCGGAATAGGCCGCGCGCAACTGGTCGAAGGTGACCCCGCGCGCGGCTGGGCTCGCGACATCCTGGGAAACGGACGCGGTGCGGCCGGTGGGCCCGATCGAGCCCGCGACGAAAACGCGCCGGCCCGGATGCTGGCGCTCGAACTCCTCCACCGCCTCGCGCGCGTTGCGCGCGCCGGCGACGTTGAGGTCGTAAACCTGCGGCTCGAGGCCGTATTCCGCCATGGAGATGGCGTTCGAGTTGAAGGTGTTGGTTTCGAGGATGTCCGCGCCCGCCTCGAGGTATTGAGCGTGAATCTGCCGAATCAGGTGGGGCTGCGTGAGGTTCAGCAGATCGTTATTCAGGCGAACCTCTCGCGGATGGTTGGCGAATCGCCGGCCCCGGTAATCCTCTTCGGAGAGGTTCAGCGACTGAATCATCGTGCCCATCGCGCCATCGAGGATCGCGATGCGCCGCCGCAACAACTCTTCGAGCGGATGCTGCCTTGCTCTCTTGAAGGGCATGGTCCTTGGAGCTTATTGTATCGCGCTAGGGTGAGGCGGTTTCCGCCTCGAGGAATTCGGGTTCGGCGGATTCGGGAAGCAGGTTGGCGGCGGATCCGCGCTCGTACAACTCGCGCACCGCGCGCCGCCCTTTCTCCCCATAGCCGAGCGTCCACTGGTTCACGTACATCCCCACGAACCGGTCGGCAAGGTCGGGATCGAGGTCGCGGGCGAATTCCAGGGCGTAGTGCAGCGCCTCTTCACGATGCTCCAGCCCGTACTGGATGCTCTCGTGGATGGCCTGCGCCGCTCCCACCGCAACCGCGCGCGGCAAGCTGCGCCGGATCGCATTCCCGCCCAGCGGAAGCGGCAGGCCCGTTTGCTGATGCCACCACGCCCCCAAATCGATCACCCGGTGCAAGCCGAACTGGGCGTAGGTCAGTTGGCCTTCGTGAATGATCAGACCGGCGTCCGCCGCGCCCTCTTTCACTCCGTTCAGAATCTTGTCGAACGGCATCGTAACGGTCCGGACGGATGGCGCGAAGAGTTTGAGCACCAAGGTCGAAGTCGTCATGGACCCGGGCACGGCGACGCGGTACGCGCCCAGGTCCTCCGCCGCCAGCGGCTTCGCGGCAACCACCAGCGGGCCGTAGCCGTCGCCGAAACTGGCTCCGCAGTCGAGCAGCAGGTATTTCTCCTTCACGCGCGGGTAGGCGGAGAAACTGATGGCCGTGACGTCGTACGTTTCCCGCTCCGCCTCCTGGTTCAGCGTCTCGATGTCGAAGAGGAAATGGCTGAATTTCAGTCCGGGCGCGTGCACTTTACGCGTGGCCAGCGCGTAAAACATGAACGCGTCGTCGGCGTCGGGCGAATGCGCAAGACGAATACCTACGGTTTCACTGCCTGCGCGTTTGGTCATCGGCGGTTTCGAATCGCGGCTGGGAAGCCTCGGGCGGAGGCTTGCTGGCTCGGTCCCCGTACCAGCACCGAGACTAACACAGGCGCTCTTCGGCGCAAAATTCCGCCTTGGGCTTCCCCCCGGGCCGCGGGCGTACTCCCGCTTGCGGGCCGCGCCCGCCTGGTTTACGGCTCGGCAGGCCGTGGCGGCGTGTAAATCGGGTCAGAGGCTGTGGCCGGCCCGTCGCGCTTGTCGGCGGCGTGCAACTTGCCCTCCCCATCAAGAAAGAAAGACTGCCGGCCCGTCTTAGCGTATTTCTGGGGAACGGCGCCGAGCTCGAAGCCCTCGATCGCGCCATCGGCGCCCGTGACCAGGCGGTAGCGAAACAGGTAGCCGTCCGCCGCGCCCGCCCCCAGGGACGCGGTGATGAGCTGCGCGTGCTGGGGTGAGACCTCGTTCGGCGGGGCGGGCCCGAGTTCGCTCAAAGTCTCCGGCCATTGGCCGAAAGCGGTGTGGTAAGTCTTGATGGCTTTTTCGAGCGCGCGCAAATCCGCCGCGGCCTCCAGCTCGTTCCCACGCATCTCCGCCTCCGCCCACTGCTGCGCGAGCGCCGGCACGTCGATCACGAGCAGGCCCAGCGAAAGGAGCCGCCAGCCGCCCGGTTGGCGCACCAGACCGAAACGGGTTGGCGGAGTTCCCGCGACGGTTACGGAAACGAAAGCGACGTTGCCATCGATTTCCGGCTTGCCCAGCCGGAACGTGACCGATTCCGCGGGCGTATCGCAGCGAACCACGAGCCGATTGTTTACGTCCAACAGGGCGTGCCCCTGGCCGGCAAGCGAGGTGAGCGTGATACGCCGTAAGAAGGTCTTCTGCGTTTCTACCGGCAAGGCGGCGAGGGCGCGGCGGCTATCGGCCAGCAGGTAGGGCGAGAAGCGCTGCGGGTCTTGGCTGCAGGCGGCTTCGAGCGCTTGGACGAGGGTTTGCTCCGGGCCCGATGCCGGCGGCACGCCGCGGCCGGTGCGCCCCCTTCCCGCCGCCGGCGCAAACGCCAGAACTGCCAGTACCGCGACGAGGATCATGTCGCTTTCTTTTCGAGTTTTCCCCGGGCGCGCGCCAGAATCATCGGCAGTTCTTGCGTGAACTTCCCCTGCGCCATCACGTGCGAGCAGCCGGCAGCGGCGGCTTGCTCGGCAAGCTCGGTCTGGGTGTGCGCCATGTACCCCAGGATCAGGGCGGGCGTTTCCGCGGCGCGAAGCCGCCGAATGGCATCGAGAGCACCCGATTTCGCGTTCAAATCAACGATCACCAGCGACGGCGGATTCTCAATCGCTTCCGTTGCCAGCTCGTCTGCCGTAGCCTTCACCTTCACTTCGACGCCGATTTGCTTGGCTACCGCTTGAATCCGCGCCTGAAAAAACAGGTTGTCGACCAGCGCCAGCACGTAGCTCACGGTCACACCCCCTCTCTTCCTGACTTGTTGGTATCATGGGTCGGGTCGTGATACAAGCCCCGCGTGGGCCTGCCCAAGGCGGGCGACCGGGAAGGCGGCAGAATGATCCAGGATACCCTCTCTCAGCCTAGGGGAGCCTACCGTGACTACTACTCCCCGCGCCCGTAAACGACCCCAGCCTCCCCATGGAAGAAACCTCAAGGCGCGTCCTCGAAACCTTCGATCGCCTCGGCTTGACCCGGCTCCGCGCTGCGGATTTCCCTTCGCCTGAACATTCCGCTGCCGCACAAGCTCTCCTGGCCGAACTCCTGACTTCCGGTCACCTGCGCCAAGTCCAGGGCTTCTACGAACGAACCGAGATTGGCCGGCTCGAGGTCGCCGCCCCGCTCGAGATGACCCTCCTCACCCGACCGGGATGCCACCTGTGTCAAGAGGCCTTGCGCCAAATCGAACCGCTGGTGACTAGATTCGGCGCGCTATTGCGCGTCATCAATGTCGATTCCGACCACACTCTGCGCGATCGCTACGGCGACGACGTTCCTGTGGTCTTCCTGGGAAATAGGGAAGTGGCCCGCCACAGAATCGACCCCGGCAGAGTGCGTTTGGAACTCTCTCGCGCACGCTAGGCCCAGAGCCCCGCCCAATACCCTATGGTAGATAGGGTGTTTATGGTAAGCTGTTTCTCCAGCGCGCGAAAATCGGTTTGAACCCTTCACGCGGCCCGACGCATCTAGAATAAGCTGGAGCTATCGGACCGGAATGGTCGTACTTTCGGCTTCCCCCGGAGAGATTGGTTCGGTGAGCGCAACACAGAGCGAGACCCTCAGAGTCACCCGAGGAAGGCGAGCGACGGGAACGCGCAGTTCCTTGCTCAAAGGCATAGGAGAGACGCCGCTCCTTCGCTTGGCCCGTGTGGCAAGCGAGTTTCCTCACGTCCAGGTTCTGGCCAAAGCGGAGTGGCTCAATCCGGGCGGCTCCGTGAAGGACCGCGCGGCGCTCGGCATGATCGAGGAGGGGGAGCGATCGGGCGGATTACGGCCGGGCAAGACGATCTTGGACGCCACGAGCGGGAATACGGGAATCGCCTACGCCATGATCGGAGCGGTGAAGGGATATCCTGTCACGCTGTGCGTTCCCTCCAGCGCCTCCCAAGAGCGCAAGCGGATTCTGGCGGCCTATGGCGCCGAAACTGTTTGGACCCCGGCCGAGGAAGGTTCCGATGGCGCGATCCGGCGCGCTCGGGAAATCTACGCTGCCGATCCGGATCGCTACTTCTATGCGGACCAGTATGCCAATCCCGCCAACTGGCGGGCGCACTACCGCTCCACCGGGGTGGAGATCTGGCGGCAGACCGGCGGCGGCGTCACCCATTTCGTCGCGGGCCTGGGCACCAGCGGCACGTTCGTCGGCACAGGCCGGCGGCTGCGCGAGTTCGATCCGTCGATTCAATTGATCAGTTTTCAGCCCGATTCCGGCTTTCACGGTCTGGAAGGGCTGAAGCATATGCCTTCGGCGATCGTTCCCGAAATTTACGATCCCGAGCTGGCGAACGAGAATCTGTGGATCGAGACGGAGCGGGCCTACGAATATGTTCGGCGGCTGGCGCGGGAGGAAGGCTTGCTGACGGGATTGAGTTCGGGAGCGGCTTTGGCCGCGTGTCTGGCCGTCGCCCGGCGCATCCCGCCGGATCAGTCTGCGCAGATCGTTACCGTTTTCCCGGACTCCGGCAACCGGTATCTCGGCGACCGGCTCTGGGAAGAGGGGGAAGATGCTCAATCTCGGTGAGGACCTCGCCCAACGCATTCGCGCGCATGCCGCGCGGAGTTATCCCAACGAATGCTGCGGCGCGCTCCTGGGCAGAGACAGCGCCGGGAGCAGGGAAGTGCAAGACCTGGTTACGCTCGAAAATTTCCGGCAGGATTCGCCCCGGAACAGGTTCCTGGTGCGGCCCGAAGACGTGCTGCGTGTGGAGAAGGTGGCGCGGGAGCGCGGGCTCGACCTCGTGGGGTGGTATCATTCTCATCCGGATGCGCCTCCCCAGCCGAGCGAGTTCGATCGCGAGCACGCCTGGCCCTGGTATAGCTACCTGATTCAGAGCGTGGAGGCCGCCGAGCCCCAGCGGATGGCGTCGTGGAGACTTACCGACGACCGGTCCCGGTTCGAGGCGGAAGAAATCCTCTAGGAGAATTTCCGATGGCAGTGAAGGTTATCATTCCGGCGCCGCTCCGTCCTTTCGCCGGCAAGCAGGCGAGCATCGACGTCAGCGGCCGGACGGTGGCAGAGGCGCTCGACGCGCTTACCGGCCGCTACGAGGGTCTGCGGCGGCACCTCTACGCCGACGGCGGCCGCTTGAGAAGTTTTGTCAACGTCTACGTCAATGAGGATGACATCCGCAATCTCGAGAAGGCCCAGACCCCTTTGCAGGACGGCGATACCATCACGATCGTTCCTTCCATCGCCGGCGGCCGCACCGTATCCGGGGCCCCGGCCGAGCCGGCAACCGCCGCCTCGCTCTCGAAAAACGAGATTCTGCGCTACAGCCGCCACCTGATCATGCCCGAGGTGGGCATGGACGGCCAACTCAAGCTGAAGCAGGCGCGCGTCTTGCTGATCGGTTCGGGCGGACTGGGCGCGCCGCTGGCGCTCTATCTGGCTGCGGCGGGAGTCGGCCGGCTGGGCTTGGTGGATTTCGATCGCGTGGACTTCACCAACTTGCAGCGGCAGGTGCTCTTTGGCACCCCCGACGTGGGTCAGCCGAAGCTCGAAGCGGCGCGCCGCCGCCTCTCCGAACTGAATCCCGAAATCCAGATCGATGGCTACGAGGTGAGGCTCACCAGCGAGAACGCGCTCGAGATTCTCCGGCCCTACGACATCGTGGTGGACGGCACCGACAATTTCCCCACCCGCTACCTCGTCAACGACGCTTCCGTCATCCTGGGCAAGACCAACGTCTACGGCTCGATTTTCCGGTTCGAGGGTCAGGTCAGCGTCTTCGGCGCGCCGGGCGGGCCTTGCTATCGCTGCCTCTATCCCGAGCCGCCTCCCCCCGGCCTCGTGCCCTCCTGCGCCGAGGGGGGCGTGCTGGGCGTGCTGCCGGGAATCATCGGCTCGCTTCAGGCGATGGAAGTGCTGAAGCTGATTCTGGGCTCGGGCGACCCCCTCGTTGGCCGCTTGCTCCTCTTCGATGCGCTGGGGATGAAGTTCCGCGAGGTGAAGCTGCGCAAGAACCCCGATTGTCCCGTCTGTGGCGCGCGGCCCACGATCGCGCAACTCATCGACTACTATGAGTTCTGCGGCGTCCGCGGTGAGGAAGCGCCCGAGCCCGCCTTCACCGTGCCCGAGGTCACCCCGCGCGAATTGCGCGAGCGCCTCAATCGCGGAGATGCGATCTCGCTGATCGACGTTCGCGAGCCGCACGAATATCAGATCTGCAATCTCGGCGGGCAACTGATTCCGCTCGGCGATTTGCCGCGCCGGGTCCATGAGATCGATCAGGCCGGCGACGTGATCGTCCACTGCCGCAGCGGCGTGCGCTCGGCGCAGGCCGTCGATTTCCTGCGCAAAGCCGGCTACCGCCGCGTATGGAACCTGAAGGGCGGGATCCTGGCGTGGTCGGACGAAGTCGATCCTTCCGTGCCCAAGTACTGACCCAGGACCGTAGCGGCAGGCTTTCGCCTGCCAGCTTTCGGCGAGCGCCGACGCAGCCCCCGGCGGGTGGGCCACCCGCCTCTCGAACCGGGTGCCCCAGGCGCCGTCCCGAACCATCGGGATGCGCCTGGGAGATGTGCCACTCAGGACTAGGCGCGCTGTGCCGCGCGTAACGACCTTTTGCTGGGATTCCAACCCGAGGAGGAAGTGATGGCAGCCACCCGCATCACCGTCCGGCCGAATGGCCCCTATCGCATCGAAGGCGATTTCGAGCTGGTGGATCCGCAGGGCAAGCCCTTCGGTCTTGGCGGCCGAACGGCGGTTTCCCTCTGCCGCTGCGGCCACTCGAACGACAAGCCGTTTTGCGACGGCAGCCACGCCAAGGTCGGCTTCCAAAGCATCGTGGAAGCCCGCGACTTGGCGCCGAAGCCGTAGCACGATGCCGAAGGTGGCACAGCCATTCCTGGCTGTGCGCGTTACGTCTCGCGACGGCTGAAAGACCGCACAGGCAAGGCCCGAAGGTTCCGGAGCCTGTGCTTCTTCCGCTATTGCACGAACCCCACGGTCGGCGGGGCGGCGGGCACCGGCGTTTCCGGGATGCGGCCGAACTGCGACTCGTACCGAGCGATATTCTCCCCCAGCGCCTGCATCAAACGCTTGGCGTGGCCGGGACTCACGATAATGCTGCTCGCGAGCTTGCCCTGCGGCACGTTGGGAAAGACGTAGATGAAATTCATGGTGAACTCTTCCGCTGTGTGATGGATCAGCACGAGGTTGGCGTACTGCCCCAGCATCTCCTTCTCATCCGCTTTGATTTGCAACTGGGGCTGGGCTGGTTGTTCGCTCATCATTCCCTCCGCGTCTCAGCCTAGCACAGCTGCCGCGGGCTTCAGCCCGCGGATCCCGGAGCTTGGGGACGCGCCCCTACAAGCGCTGGCAAATGGGCTGCGGGTAGGGGCGAGGTCCCCTCGCCCGCCTTTCGCATCGACACGTCCGGCCGGGGAAACGCGCCTTTTGCGACCTGGATGGGGTTACGGGACCCCGCCCCTGCCAGTCCCTAGTCATTCACCCCGTGGCGGGTCCCCCGCTTTCAGCGCCCGGTGTAAGGAGCCTGCTTTTTCCCGCGCGTTGACGGCGCAATGGATTAAGTATAGTTTATTTGCTTAGTTCATCGACGTTAACCCATGACTCCTCTCGACGAAAACCCGGCTGACGCGGATATCGACCTGCCGCCCCTGCCCTCCGCGTCTCCTGAAGCTTCGGGACTGACCCACGAGGATCTGGACCGAGCCGCCGACCGCTTGGCGATCCGCCGGGCGCGGGCTGCGCGGCGCTTGCGCCCGCTCTGGCTCCTCTGGCTGTTGGTCGGGCCGGGCGTGCTCGTCTTTCTCGGCGAAAACGACGCGCCCAGCATGCTCTCCTACGCCACCACCGGCGCGAGGTATGGCCTCGGCTTCTTCCTTCCCGTCGTTGCGCTGCCCTTCGCGATGGCCTTCGTCATTCAGGAAATCGCGATGCGGCTGGGCGCGGTAACCCATCGCGGACATGCGGAGCTGATTTTCGATCGCTTCGGAACCTTTTGGGGCGGCTTCGCGATGGCCGATCTGGTTCTGGGCAATTTCCTGACGTTGGCCACCGAATTCGTGGGCATTCGCGCGGGCGCCGGCTACTTCGGGATTCGGCCGGGGGTTGCCGTCGGGTGCGCGCTCGCGATCCTCTTCGCGGTGATGCTGACGGGGCGCTACTGGACCTGGGAACGGCTGGCGCTGGGCCTCGCGGCGTTCAACCTGCTCTTCATTCCAGCCGCCTTGCTGGCCCATCCGCCCTGGCATGAGGTGGGTCACGCCCTGCTCACATGGACTCCCCTGCCGCATGGCCGCCCGCTGGATCTCATCGTTCTGATCGTGTCCGACCTGGGAGCGACGGTCACGCCGTGGATGATTTTCTTCCAGCAAAGCGCCGTCGTCGACAAAGGCGAACAGCCACGCGACATCGCCGTCGGCCGCGTGGATACGATGCTCGGCATGGTCTTGGCGGCGGTTTGCGGGCTCGGAGCGGCGCTCGCCGCAACCCCGCTCTTCGTTCATGGGCTGCGATATTCCGCCGCCTTCGAGAACGGCGATTTCGCCCAGGCCCTCCGCCCCTGGATCGGGAATCTCGGAGCGACGCTCTTCGCCCTGGGCCTGCTCGAAGCGGGCTTGCTCGCCGCGATCACGATTTCGACGTCGTCCGCCTACGCCTTTGGCGAAGCGCTGCAAGTGGGCCATAGCCTCAACTGGCCGCTGCGCAAGGCCTGGCCGTTTTATCTGGTTCTGCTCGGCTCGGCCGGACTCGCGGGTGGGCTGGTGCTGATTCCGCGCATGCCGCTCGTCGCGATCGTGCTGATCGTCAACGTGCTGGCCGCGCTCGAGATGCCGCCCGCGCTGATTTTTCTGCTTCTGCTGGTGAACGACCGCGAACTCATGGGCGACCAGGTCAACAGCTTCGGGCAGAACTTCGCCGCGATCGCCGTCGCGGCGATTCTGGTGCTCTGCGGCTTGGCCTTCGCCGTAGCTACTTTAGCGAGCTAAGCGAGGGGGAGGAGGAGTAGGGCATGACACCAAAGGAGAAGCACGAAGAGGGAAAGAAGGTCGGCCCGGGCCCGGAGCGTGTTGAGGCGCCAGCGCCATCCCTCGGTAGGGGCACGCTGCAGCGTGCCCCTACGCATGTGGGCACGGCGCCCCCAGGCGCCGGCGATCTCGACCGGCAGCCCGAACTTGCCGCCGAGCTGCTCGAACCCGACCAAACCGTTGCTGCCAAGCGCGCCCGGTTTGGACGCAAGCCCCTATCCCGCTGGGAACGCGGCCTGCTTTGGGCGCTGCGAATCTACGTGGTGGCCATGCAGATCATCGTCGTCATCACGGTGATTCGCGCCCTGCACGGCACGGGGAAATGACGATCAGCGGGATCCCTCGCCGGGCTGTAGGGGCGGGCCTTGTGCCCGCCCCGGGGCGACCACGAGGGTCGCCCCTACATAAGGGTTACCGGACCTTTGCGAGTGCCTCGGCTACCTCGGCCACGTCCGGGGCCTGCGGAATTTCGTACTGCTTGAACCAAGCCAGTTTTCCCGCCTGATCCACGATCGCTATGGCCCGGCCGGTGATTCCTTTATCGGCCAGGTAAATCCCAAACTTCTCCGCAACCGACCCTCGCGGCTGGAAATCGGCCAGGAGCGGATAGCGGATGCCCAGCTTCTCGGCGAACGCCTTGTGCGACCACACGCTATCGACGCTGATGCCCAGCACCTGGGCGTTGAGCTTTTCGAATTTCTTCATGTCGCTCACGAAACACGCATGCTCGTTCGTGCAGACCGGGCTCCAATCGAGGGGATAGAAGACCAGCACGACGTTCTTGCCCCGGTAGTCCGCTAGGCGAACGTCTTTCTGGTCCTGGTTCTTCAGTGTAAAGTCCGGCGCAGGTTGGCCAACGGCAAGACTCATAACGGCGAAACCTCCTTGGCAGATGGCGAGTTCACATTCGCGGCATTGATTCCCCGTGGCACGCCCATGCTACCGCAGCGCACGGGCCCCTGTCATGCCGGGGGCGGCCGCTCCTCCGCAGGGATGCGGCCTGCCCTGAGCAAGCGGAGCGAGCCGAACCAGTCTCCACGCCCGCCTTCGCACCCTGCCGCCCAAGGTCGTTGGCGGCGACAACTCATGAAAGTCAAGCAGATCGCCACATCCCGCGGGTAGCTTGGGTGCCTGCCCCGATTCTCTTGGTCGGTGCCCCATCCTTCCGGCGTCCCGAATCCCGTCCCGAAGGTTCGGGATTCGGGACGGGATTCGACACGGGATTTGCCGAAAGGATGGGCCGGGCCAAAGCGCCATGCCCCGAGATGCCCACCCTTGCGAACTGCGCAAGGGCGGGGCACCCAAACAACGCGCGGGATTTCGACGCCGTCACGGGATCCGATTGGCTAGCCCCGTGCGAGCGCGGTAGTAGCACGTCAGGCTTCAGAATCTGTGTGGCAACTGGCATTTCCACAGTTTGTATTTTTCATAGATTCGCGCAAGTCGTTTGCGGACAACGCACGAAATTTGCGCCAGGGCTGTGGAATTC
>JAJYLB010000062.1 GCA_021788095.1 Acidobacteriota bacterium
GCGTCTGCTGGAATCAGTTTGGCGCCCTGGAGCGCGCCCACGTCGACCGTCGCCGTTTCGTATGGCTCCAATTGGAGCGAAGGCCCCGCAGCTTGGCCCGTCGAGCTGCTGCCCTCCCAATAGTTAAAGGAGAGGCTCACCGCGACGGGCTTCGCGGTCGTGTTACGGATGAAAAGCTCGGGATTCTGAAATTTCAGAGACGAAACGCGAGGGGCCGAATGGGGCAAACCTCAGGCGCCCCGACGAGAAAAATCGGGGCAGGCCCCGATGGAATTCATCGGGGTGCAAACTGCGCAAATCGGGGCAAGCATCCGAGGCACGGCGGCTGGGGCACCGGATCGAGCAAAGCCCCGCGGGCTAGCCGGCCCTGCGCGCTGCCGAAGAGGGATGGGCGGTGCCGGGCAACGCGAACAGCTCGCGCAGCCGGGGCAGGAGGACGGGTTCGCCTCGCTCTTCCATGGCGTAGTGCACGCGCAAGCAGGGTTGCGCGATACGAATGGCGCGCTTCAGATCGGCGGGGGTGGCCACGAGGACGAGGTCGCAGGGAACCGCGGCGATCGTCGCTTCCAGGTCTGCCAACTGCGCCACGCTATAGCCCATCGCCGGCACGCACGGCCCAAGATGCCGATAGTTGAGATACGTCTCGTGAACGCTGCCGACCGCAAAGGGGCGTGGGTCGACAAGCTGACCGGCGAAATGCCGGCGCGCGGCAATGACGCCCGCCCCATAAGGCATCTCACCCCGCGTCAGCGTCGGCCCATCCTCGACCACAAGCACTCGCAAGCCGCGAATCTTCTCGGGATGCTGCACCAGGATCTGGGAATCGGCTTCGACGACCTGCGCTTGGGGATTGCGTTCGGCGATGTGGCGGCGAACCGTGGCGATCGATCCCGGCGGCGCGGTATCGGCTTTGGCGATCACCACAATCTGCGCGCGGAGGAAATTGGCCTCGCCGGGCGCGTAGAGCAGCTCGTGACCGGCGCGGTGCGGGTCGACGACCACGATTTCCAGATTGGGCCGAAAGAAGGGCAAGTCGTTGCCGCCACCGTCCCAAACGATCGAGTCGCCTTCCCGTTCGGCTTCGGCGAGAACCGCGGCATAGTCGACGCCGGAGTAGACGACGCTGCCATCCGCCAAGTGAGGTTCATACTCCTCGCGCTCTTCCAGAGTGCAGCGTTCGCGCTCGAGATCGGCGGGAATGGCGAAACGCTGGACGCGCTGGCGGACCAGGTCGCCGTAAGCCATGGGGTGGCGCACGACGACGGGCCGGCGGCCGAGCCCGCGCAGCAGCTTCACCACGTGCCGCGCGACGGGAGTCTTCCCGCTGCCGGTGCGCACTCCGCATACCGACACGACCGGCGCGCGCGCCCGCAGCATCGTTCGCTCCGCGCCTATCAACAGGAAATCCGCTCCCTTGGCGATAGCGCGCGAGGCAAGACCCATCACCGCAGTGTGAGAAACGTCGCTATAGGAGAAGACGACGACATCGGCCTGATTCTCGACGATCAACTTCTCGAGTTGGCTTTCTGGAACAACGGCTATGCCCTCTGGATACGAAGGCCCAGCGAGTTCGCCAGGATAACGGCGGCCAGCCATATCGGGGATTTGAGCGGCGGTGAATGCCACGACGCGATAGGCCGGGTCATTGCGGAAACAAACGTTGAAGTTATGGAAATCGCGGCCCGCTGCCCCCAGGATAATCACTCGGCGCTGCATGACCACAAACCTCTCCGAGATACACGTTAACTTCCCCCTGCACCGACCTGAGCAATTGGAACTCCACTCCCCTCGCTAATTCCGCCGCTAAGTCATGGAGGCACAGCGGGATCGACTGGTTGGGGTAGTACATTAGGGCCGGGTGGGTCAAGTAACGCAACGTGAGAAGCCATCGCTGCGCAACTTCGCACACTGACGGTGGACCGTGGACCGTGACCGGTGGCTCGTGAACGCTGCCAAACGGTTTCCCGGCTTTGAAAAGAGGACCAGTTTGATACATCCCATCTCAAACTGAACCAGCGAAACCGCACGTAGTGAACACGCGGGAGCCCTTGGGAACAGCGGTCGGGGGTGCGTGCCAGAACGGCGTAAGCGACTGCTCCTAGGAGGGTTAGGCTGTATCACAGCGGCGATTTGGTGAATCATTCCGCGACGGATGGGGAGGTGGAATGGTGCATGCAAGAAGGGTCTTCCGGTGGCACCCATCACCGAAGATCGGCTTCATGAGACTGCGCAGGAGACTCTATCGATAAGCGTCGTCGATCCTGACGTGGAGGCTGCCGAGCAGGTTGCCGAGAACCTGGAGCACATGGGTTATGTGGCCTTCACTGCCACCAACCCACAGACGGCGCTCGACCGGCTGGGTACAGGGCAAATACGGGTTGTCTTAGCGAAGACGGACCTAGGCACGATGACGGGGCTAGAGTTCCTCGAGCGCGCTCTCGAGATCGATCCGGGGGCGTATGTCATCCTGCTTAGCTCCAGCCGGTCGATGGAAGATGCGGTGAATGCGATCAAAGCGGGGGCCTACGATTTCCTGGAAAGCCCCATCCACTGGACCCATCTCGAGCAAACGCTCGAGCGGCTGGGCGAGGAGTTCAGCCGGCGAGCCCAGATTCGCGACCTCGAACACCGCCTGCTCTCTCACCTGGATTTCCATGGGATCGTGGGGCGCAGCCCGGCCATCGTCGAGGTTTTCGAGCGGGTGCAGAAGATCTCCCGGCATTTCACGAACGTACTGATCGTAGGGCCCACGGGCAGCGGGAAGGAAGTGGTGGCGTGGGCGCTGCACAACCTCAGTCCTGTGGCCACCGAGCGGTTCGCCGTCTGCAACTGTTCCGCGCTGGTGGATACGCTTCTCGAGAGCCAGCTCTTTGGCCACGTGCGAGGAGCGTTTACCGGCGCCACGGAGACGCGGCCCGGCCTGTTCGAATACGCCAATGGCGGCACGGTCTTTCTCGACGAGATCGGCGAGATGTCGCTCGGGATGCAGGCGAAGCTGCTGCGGGTGATCGAGAACCGGGAAATTCAGCGCGTCGGGTCGCCGGAAGTGCGGAAGGTCAGCGTTCGCCTGGTCGCCGCCACGAACCGCGATCTGCGCGCCGAGGTCATGGCCGGGCGCTTCCGGGAGGATCTCTTCTACCGGCTAACGACCCTGGAGATTCGCGTTCCCGGCCTGGTCGAGCGGATCGAAGATGTACCCCTGCTCGTGCAGTTCTTCCTGAAGAAGTACAACCATACGTATGCGAGAAACGTTCACGGCCTCAGTCGCCGCGCGCAGGCGCTGCTGCTCCGCTACCCCTGGCCGGGGAACGTTCGCGAACTCGAGAACGTGATTTCGAGCGCCTGCCTCACGACGGAATCCGACTTCATCGACGTCAGCGATTTGCCTCCACATTTGCAAAAGCCGCACCCCGCCGCGGCGGAACTCGACGACGCGTGGAAACCCGTGTCTCTCGACTCCCTCCGCCGGCAGCACATCGCTCGGGTACTCGAATTCTGCGCTGGCAACCGCCTTCGCGCGGCGCAGATCCTGGGCATTGGCCGCACCAGCCTCTATCGCCATTTCAAGCGTGAGGCTCGCCTGAAGGCGCGGCAGGAGCAGGAGAAATCGCGCGAATCCCGAGCCTGAGGCCTCCTCGGCGACGCGTCACGTTCCTCCGTGGCTGGCGTCGCGAGCCGCAGGCACGATTCGCGGCGGGAAAGGCGCGCGGGCAGGAGTGCACGCGCCACCGGCCGGCCGGAATCGGTCCGTCTCCCTCTCCCCAAGCCTCTTCCTTATTGGCTCAGGGAGGCAGCGGTGGTGGCGCCGGCACTCAAGAGCGACGCAGGAAACGAGATCGAGGTGTCGAGCCGGACGCGGAATGCGGTCTGCGCCGGCAGGCTCACATCTTTGCCCTTGCGGATGAGAACGTAGGCGGCGCCGCCGCCGATGCCGAGGGTGAACCCGCGGAGCACGTTGCTGAAAATCGCGCCCACGAGCGAACCTCCGCCGGTAGCCAGCGCCCCCGCTTCCAGATCTCCCTTGATATCGGCCTTTTCCTGAACGATCGAGCCTTCCTCGGTCTTGAGGTCTTTGCGCCGAGTCGGGTTATCGCCGCTCTTCTCTATGGAGAGGATGCTCATCTGGCAAGGGATCTTGACGGCGCCGAGTTCGATCGACTTGAACTCGAGCACCATGGCCGCCTGGCCGCGAATCAGGTTGAATCGCTTCGGCTTGTAAACGCGAGCGACGACTCCCTCGACGCGCGTTCCCGCGGGCAGAAGCAGCTGATTACCCAAGAAGACCGGCGCGGCGAGCGCGGCCTCGAAAGGGTCTCCATCGCGACTCACGTTGGTGGTCAAGCCACTGAGCAACACCAAGTGTATTTCCGTGCCTTGCATCACCTGGATTGTGGATTTGACGTAGGCGGGAAGCGAGGCCGCAAGGGCCGTCAACGCCAGCGCCACGGCGGCACGAGTCATAGTCCGCCTCATCGATTCCTCCTAGCCCGATACCGGGCATCTGTGGCGCTGCGGATTCGGGAGGAACAGGTAACTTAGCCTAACGCACCGCCGGCCCGTTCGCTTCTTCTCATTGCGCTATGGGTTCCAGGACGGAAACGGGGAATTTGAAATTTGAGATTTCAGACAGAAGCCGCGACGCGCTCGAGGCTGCGCTCTCTGGGCGCCCCGACGGAAAGAATCGGGGCAAGCAGCCAAGGCAGGACGCCCGGGGCACGCGGCGGGAAATGCGCGCGGGCAAGTCCCGAATCCCGAAGCTTCGGGACGGGAGCCCGCGCCACTGCGGCGCGGGAGGCATCGCCGAGCGGGCCCGGGCCATCCCGAATTTCGGAGTAGCGCACTTCCCTTCCTCGGGGTTTCTTTCTCGGCTTGGGTCGCTATGCTAGACTCGCCTTTCGAGACGAAAGGTTCTCGAACGTGGAACTTCGGGCTCCGCGCAACGATTCTCCGCAAACTCCGCCAGGCCCGGAAGGGAGCAACGGTAGCGGGCCGGAATTGTGTGCCGTGGGTCGCCCGAAGTTCCTCCAGAAGCGCCGGATGCAGCTCCCAACCAGATGGCCTATCAGGTGATCGCGCGGAAGTGGCGGCCTCAAACGTTCGCCGAGGTCGTCGGCCAGCAGCACGTTACGCGAACGCTTCAAAACGCCCTTCGCTCGAACCGTCTGGCGCACGCTTACGTATTTTCCGGCGTGCGCGGGGTGGGCAAGACGAGCACCGCGCGGATCCTCGCCAAGGCGCTCAATTGCGAGCGCGGACCGGCCGCCGAGCCGTGCAACGCTTGTAACCGCTGCCTGGAAATCACGGCCGGCAATTCGCTCGACGTGATGGAAATCGACGCGGCTTCGAGCCGCGGCATCGATCAGATCCGCGAGTTGCGCGAGATGGTTCGCTACGCTCCCGCCACCGGCCGCTACCGCGTGGTGATTCTGGACGAAGCGCACCAACTCACCGAAGAGGCCTTCAACGCGCTGCTGAAGACACTGGAAGAGCCGCCCGAGCGCGTCATCTTCATCCTGGCAACCACTGCCCCCGAAGACCTGCCCGACACGATCCGCTCCCGCACGCAGCACTTCCATTTCCGCTCGCTTTCGTTCAACGAGACCGCCGAGGTCATCGAGCGCGTGGCGCGGGAGGAAGGGCTGGCCATCGAATCGAGCGCCGTGGCCGTGCTGGCGCGCGCGGCGGAGGGGAGTTTGCGGGACGGGCTTTCGCTGCTCGAGCAGGCGATCGCCTATTGCGGGGAATCGATTCGCGACGCCGAGGTGCGCGAGCTGCTGGGCGTGGTTTCCGAGGAGGCCCTCGACGAGCTGATGGACGCGGCCGCTTCCGGTTCGGCGCAGTCGGCCCTCGGCCTGGTTCATCGAATCATTTCGACTGGCGAGAATCTCGACTCCTTTTGCCGCGAGGCTCTGCGCCACGTGCGCAATCTGCTGGTGGTGCGGGTCGCCGGCGCCGATTCGCCGCTGGTTACCGCTTCGGCGGATGAGCGTCCGCGGCTGGAGCGGCAAGCGGCGCGATTCAGCGAGGAGGACCTCACCCGGTTCTTCCAGATCCTGCTCACCGCGCAAGGCGATCTGCGCCACAACCCCGACCCACAAATCCACATGGAGATGGCGCTGCTGCGGATGGTGAATGCGCCGCGCCTTTCCCCTTTCGAAGACCTGCTCGCCGAATTACGCGGGGAGGCGAGCGAGCCAGGCAAGACGGGCTCGGCTGCGCCGCCCCGGGTTGGCGGGGGCCTCGACGCGCGAGGCGCGGCGGGGGAAGGCAAAGACCGCGGGCGGGACGCCCGCGCCACAGCGCCGGCCGCAGAGGCTGCGGAGCGAGTTGCGAACCGCTCCTTGGCAAGGGAAAGCGCGGGGATGAAATCCGTCTCCGTTGCGCCGCAAGCCATGACGCAGGAGAGAGACCGCGCCCCCGCCACGCACCCTGGCTCGGCCGCAGTGGCCTCTCCGCCCGAGGCGCGGGAGCATGCGGGCGAGACGGCCGGTGACGGCGCTGGCGTGGAAACGGCCGGGATCGAGCCTTCCCAGATCAAGATGCTCGAAGACGCCGCGGCTCAGCAGAGATTTCTCGCTTCGCTCCTCGGTCACGTTACGAGGTGGGAGCTATCGGGAGCGGAACTGCGCGTCTTTTTCCCGCCCGAGCAGCGTTCGCTGGCCGATTTGTTGCAGGCACGCGAACCGATGGAACGGTTGCGCTCGATCGCCAACCAGGTTCTCGGTCAGCAGGTTCGGGTCTGTGTTAGACTTGGTGCCAGCCGGGCTCTTACGCCGTCAGCCGCGGCTTCGGCCACGAACTCGGGCTCCGAGACCGAGGGGGGAAAGGCCATGGGCAGCGAGAGTGTCCAGAACCCTGCGGTGCGTTCCGTGCTCGAGCGCTTCGGGGGACGCGTCTCCGGCGTCAAGCCTGCGGGCGGGAGCTGACGATGGAAGTCAAGGCCTTGCAGCAGATGGTCACCCAGCTCCGCCAGATGCAGGAGAACCTCCAGCACCAAATCGATTCGATCCTCGTCGAGGCATCCGCTGGAGGCGGCATGGTGGTCGTCAAGATGACCGGCCAGAAAGTCGTTACCGAGGTGCGGATCGAACCCGAGGTGTTTGCCGCCAAGGACCAGGAGATGTTGCAAGAGCTGATCCGCGCGGCGGTGAACGATGCCAGCCGCCGGGTCGACCAAGCCTTGGCGGAACAGATGCAGAATCTGGCCAGCGGCGCACCCGGTTTCGGGTCTCTGCTGAAGATTCCCGGCTTGTTCTAGAGAGACATCCGACGCGTTCCGTGGCTCCCCATGCCTGATTTTGCCGCTCCTGTTGCCCGCTTGATCGAAGAACTGAAGCACCTGCCGGGCATCGGGCAGAAGACGGCGCAGCGGCTCGCTTTCTTCCTGCTGCGCGTCGACCGCGAACAAGCCTTGGCGCTCGCCGACGCCATTCGCGACGCCAAGGAAACCATTCGGCAGTGCTCGATTTGCAACAACCTCACCGATGTGGATCCCTGCCTCTACTGCACGGGGCCCGGGCGCAACCGCCGCGTGATCTGCGTGGTGGAAGAGGCCACGAACATTCTCCCCATCGAAAAGACCCGCCAGTATAACGGTCTCTACCACGTGCTCGGCGGCGCCCTCTCTCCTCTTCAAGGCGTCGGTCCCGAGCAACTTCGCATCAAGAGCCTGCTTGCGCGGCTCAAGGAAGGCGCCGTCGAAGAGATCATTCTCGCCACGAATCCCACCGCCGAAGGGGAAGCCACCGCGATGTACCTCTCGAAGCTGCTCAAGCCCCTCGGCCTGCGCGTGACGCGCATCGCCACCGGGATTCCGGTCGGCTCGGAGATCGAGTACGCCGACGAGGTGACGATGCTCAAGGCGATGGAAGGCCGGCGGGAGCTTTGACCAATTTTTCTCGCGGCCCCGCGAGGTTATCGCCCTCCCGAAATGCGAATGGCCGGGCGCCCCAAGTGCGGTACTTGCCGGGATCCCCAGGCGCCGTTCCGAAACTTCGGAGTGCGCCGGGGTGCTGCCCGCACCAATCCCACCCGCAGCACCGGCGGGTGGGGCACCCGCATCATGGGGCCCAAGCGTCATTATCCAGGTAGTAGCGGGCAGTTAGCGGCGTTGAACCTCGGCCCGGCCCGTGGTACCTTCTCACAGCCCCTCTCGGAGGGGGGGCGGCTTTGCTCACCCTGACTTTCATCCTGATCTTCAGCGCGATTGCCGCGGGCGCCGCCGTCATCGTGGCGGTGCGCGTTTTCCAGATGGATAATCCGAGTGGCGCCCAGGAAACCCTTTCCCACACGCTCGCCCCACCGCTCTACGCGATGAACACGAAGATCGATACCCTGCAGCAAAGCCTGTCCTCCATGCTCGCCGCGGCGGTGCAGAGCGGCAGCCAGACCTTGACCGCATCCGTGGGCGAGCTGCGCGAGGAGACACGATCCAAAGTGGACGAGAAGCTCGCCGGCTTCACTACGGAGCTGCGTGCCACGTTCGATGCGCTGGCGGAATGGCTCGAAAGCCGGCTGAACGCCAAAGGGGAAGGGGGCGTAAACCCCCAAATGAAAGCCTCGATCGAGGAGCGCCTGCTCCAGGTGCAGAATCAGGTGGCGGCCTCGCTCGACACGCTGCACGAGAGCGTTCAAGAAGAGCTTCGCCGCACGCGGATCGAATCCAGGGAGTCGCTGGCCGCCGTCCAGCAATCGCTGGTCGAAGCGTTCCGCATGCTTCAGTCCAGCCACGAAGCCCGGCTCGAGAGTCTGCGGCGCGCGGTCGAGGAGCGCCTGTTCAAGGACGGCGAGAAGAGCTACGCCACGCTGAAGGAAAGCATCGGCGAACTCGACCGCGAAAAGACCCGCTGATCCGCATCCCCGCCACCCGAGTCCGGCACGCGCTAACGGCTGCGCCCCGGAAGTCATCAAAGAATCCCCGTGAGTGACCAGTGGCCAGCGACCCGTGGCTCGTGGAACGTGACTCGTGCCGAAGGACCGCGGGCGAGACCCCGATTGAAGCAATCGGGGCAGGCGCCCGCGCCACAGAGTGCCCGCCCCCTCGGCAGTTCCTGTGGCACCCAAGCAAAAGCGCGTGGGCAGGTCCCGAATCCCGTCCCGAAGGTTCGGGATTCGGGTCGGGAGCCCGCGCCACCCTGCCCCACACTGCCGCTGCACGCCACTTCCCGAAGGCAGCCGGCCGGAAGCTACAACAGATCAAACTCGGCGCGAGGCCGCGGATGCGAGGACCCGCTATAATCAAACGAATGGCGAATCGCGCTTACCTGAGCTTTTGGTGCAAAGAGTTTGGCGAATCGGCGATGCTCGATCGTTTCGAAAGCCTGCTCGAGACGGCCCCGCTCTCCCAAGTGGCAGCCGGATTCTCTTCCCTGCTCGTGCGCGCCGTGTCACCCAGCGAGGCGCCGGTTCTCGAGCGCGAACTCCACGCTACGGCCGCGGACGCGGCCGACGTCGTCGCCCTGATGCGCGAGTACGCCCACGCCGACTGCTCCTACGAAGTTTCGGCCCATTGGGATTTGTGGGTTTACGACGCCGCGGACGACCAGTGGCGGCTGGGCGCGGAGCCGCTGGAAATCGCCTGCCTCGGCGAACAGTACGACGAGGAGGCCTGGCGCGAGGTGGGGCACTTCTGGATCTGCGCCGGCTTCGAGCATCTTTTCACCGGCCACGCCGGCTTGCTCGGCGCCGCACCGATCGAGGTCGGCCAGCGGCATCCCGCGGAATCGGAATTTCTCGAGCGCATGCGCCGGCCGAACCGCCTGGAGGAATACCGGCAGAAGACGCAGGAGAATATTCGCAAGCTCATGACCTGGGTCGAGCAGATCGATCGCGCCCTGCCGGTGGACCGCTGGCGCGCATGGTCGGAAGGGGAAGCGAACTTCGAGTCGCGTTTGGAGTCGATACTGGCCGGAAAGTGATCGGCCGGTGGAACCGCTAAAGTTTATGATGACCCGGAGGAATGGGACGGTGTATCGGGGTGCCCTGTTGGCGTTGTGGATTGCGGCCGCCCTTTCGCTCTTCGCGGCAGCTTGCACCGAGCCGCCGCCCGCGGCGTCGGAAAAGCCCGCCCCCGCCACGCCGGCCGCCTACCAAGCCGCAGCTCAGAGCGTGCTGGGCGACGAAGCCGAAGTGGAGCTTTACGGCGACTTCGCGCACAATGGCCACATCCAATTGCTTATCGTGAACCGCTTGCCCAAGACGCCGAAGGGTGTCGTTCCCGGCCTGCTGGTCTCGCGCGCCGCGATCCTCGAGCAGCAAAGCGCGGGCGGCTGGCGGGAAGTCCTGTTGGCCGACGAGCGTCTGGAGAACCCCAAAGGTTTCCTCGGCGGCACGCCGCTCGCTTCGGTGGGCGCATGGCGACTCCAGGATGATCGGGGGGCGAAGGGCCTGGAGCTCTACTTCACTCCCCTCCAACAATCCCCCGAAGACCGTCCTCCCACCATTGAGGTTCGCTGGAACCCCGCGACGGGCCGCTACCAATCGCTCGATCGCGATTTCCAACATTTCCTCCCGGAAGCGGAGTCGACGGCTCCCCCGCCGGTGTTCCTTTTCAAGCGATGAGCGCCCCTTCCGCCACCCTGGCGCCGCCACCCGCCGCGAGCCGTCGCGAGGCTTGGCGGAGTCTGGTCAAGCTACTGCCGTATCTCGGCCGCTACCAGCGCGGCATCGTGGCGGGCTTCTTGACCCTGATCCTTATGGGAGTGGCGGGGGCGCTGCCCCCGCTTTACATCGGGGTGATCATCGACTCGCTTTCCGGCCACCGGGCACCGATGGGCCAACTCGGCCGGATCGGCGGCTTGCTCATTCGGCTCCTCGCCCCCTTCTACCGGCCTTCGGACGCCCGGACGGTAGGGCTCTGTTGCGTGTTGCTGGTGGCGGTGATCGCGGTGAAGGGGGTATTCACCTTCGCGAGCCGATGGATCCTGATCGGGATCTCCCGCGACATCGAGTACGACCTGCGAGACGACCTGCTGGCGCGCCTCCTCTCGCTCGACCCGGAATTTTACGTACGGAACCGCACCGGAGATTTGATGTCGCGCGCGACCAACGATCTGACTTCGGTGCGGATGGTGCTGGGTCCCGGGATCATGTACAGCGGCACTACGCTGGTGACGATGATCCTCGCCATCCTTCTGATGGTGCGCCTGTCTTCCACCCTGACGCTCTGGGTGCTGGCTCCGGTGCCCGTGGTGGCGCTCGTGGTTCGCTATTTCGGGCGCCAGATTCACGTCTTGTACGAAAAGATCCAGGCCATGCTGGCCGTCCTCTCGGCCCGCGTGCAGGAGAACCTCACCGGGGTGCGCGTGCTGCGCGCCTACGCCCAGGAGCCGGCGGAGATCGCGGCCTTCGACGAGCCCAATCGCCAGTACGTGGCGCGCAACATGGAACTCATCACGATGTGGGCGCTGTTCATGCCGGCGCTCCAGGTTCTGATCGGCGGCACGCTGCTGCTCGTCCTCTGGCAGGGCGGCCGGTTGGTGATGCTCGATCGGATTTCGCTGGGTACGCTGATCGCCTTCCTCGCCTACATGTGGCAGCTCGTGTGGCCGATGATCGCACTCGGGTGGGTGACGAACATCTTCCAGCGCGGCGCGGCTTCGATGGGCCGCCTCGATTACATCCTCGCTTCGACGCCGCGCATTCGCGACGCCGCCGCTTCCGCCGGCACAGCCGGACCCTCCGCCCAAGCCATCGCGGCGGGTACTTCGGACCACATCCGGGGCGAAATCGAGTTTCGGCACCTGAACTTCGCCTACCCCACCCGGCTCAACGGCGCGGGCCACGCGGCGCGCGAGGATGCGCTGGTGCTTGAAGATATCCATCTGCGCATCCCCGCGGGAACGGTGATCGCCATCGTCGGCCCCACGGGCAGCGGGAAATCCACTCTCGCCTCCCTGATCGCCCGGCTCTGGGAAGCCCCGCGCGGATCCGTGCTGGTTGACGGGCGCCCGGTGGAGGACTGGCCGCTCGCGGAGCTACGGGCTGCGATCGGCTACGTGCCCCAAGACACCTTCCTCTTCAGCGATTCGCTGCGCGAGAACATCTCGCTGGGCGTGCCCGGCGCGCCGCCGGATCGCATCTCCGACGTCGCCGAGATCGCGGGCCTCGCCGGCGACGTAGCCGACTTCCCGAAGAAGTACGAGACGCTGGTGGGCGAGCGGGGCATCACGCTATCCGGGGGGCAGAAGCAGCGGGCGGCTCTGGCGCGGGCCCTGGCTCGCGACCCGAAGATCCTGATCCTCGACGACGCCTTCTCGAGCGTGGACAGCGAGACCGAAGAGCGCATCCTCTCCCGGCTCGAAAGCGTGATGCGCCGGCGCACCACCCTGCTCATCTCCCATCGCATCTCCACCGTGCGCCGCGCGGACCGTATCGTAGTGCTCGACCGCGGCCGCGTAGTCGAGCAGGGCACGCACAGCGAGCTGATGGCGCTCGACGGCCACTACGCCGGGTTGTATCGCAAGCAGCTTCTCGAGGAGGAGCTGGAACGCGCATGAGCGGGCAGCAGGAAGAGGAAAAACTCGGAAAGATTTACGACGCGCGCCTGGTGCGCCGGCTGCTCACCTACCTGGGCCCCTACCGCCGGCGCGTCTTCTTCGCGCTAGCGCTGAGTCTCGTCGTGGCCGCGCTCCAGGCCGTGGGGCCGTACCTCTTCCACGTCGGCATCGATTCCGCCATCGATCCGGTTGTGCACCACCGGCTCGCTCTGGAGCCGGGCTTGCACCTGCTGGGGATCGTTTCCGTCGCCTACCTCGCCTCGCTGCTCTTGTCCTTCGCCGCGCTGTACGGCCAAGTGGTCATCATGCAGACGGTGGGCCAGCGGGCGATGTACGATTTGCGGCGCGACATCTTCGGGCACCTGCAAGGGCTTCCGTTCAGCTTTTTCGACCGCACGCCCGTCGGCCGGCTGATCACGCGCGCGACCACCGACGTCGATGCCCTGAACGATCTGTTCGCTTCGGGCGTGGTCGCCATGCTGAACGACGCCTTCGTCTTACTGGGTTTCGTCGGCGTCATGCTGTGGATGAACTGGCGGCTGGCGCTGCTCACCCTGGCGGTGCTCCCGCTGATCGGCGTGGTCACCTGGATCTTCCGGAATTACGTGCGCGAGGCCAACCGGCGCATTCGCGTCTCGATCGCCCGCATCAACTCCTTCCTGCAGGAGCATATCAGCGGGATGACCGTGATTCAGATCTTCAATCGCGAGCGGCAGGCGCGCGACCAGTTCGAGGAGCGCAACCGGGCCTATCTCGAGGCGTACAAGGACGCCATCCTCGCGTTTTCGCTCTTCTACCCCACCGTCGAATTCCTCGCGATCCTGGCGATTGCGTTGGTGTTCTGGTACGGGGGCGGGCAGGTGCTTACCGGCGCGGTCGAGGTCGGTGTGCTCGTCGCCTTCATGCAGTTCGCCCAGCGCTTCTTCCAACCGATCCAGGACCTCAGCGAGAAATTCAACATCCTGCAGACGGCCATGGCCAGCTCCGAGCGTATCTTCCGCCTGCTGGACGAGCCGGCGCCTTCTCTGGCTCCCGCAGCGCCGCACCGCTTGGACGGGATTCGCGGCGAAATCGAATTCCGGCACGTATGGTTTTCCTACCGCAACGTGGCGTGCCCCGCGGAAGAAGACTGGGTTCTGCGCGACGTCAGCTTTCACGTCCATCCCGGTGAAACCATCGCGGTGGTCGGGCACACCGGCGCCGGCAAGACGACCACGATCCAGTTGCTGCTCCGCTTCTACGAAGTCCAGCGGGGCGAGATCCTGCTCGATGGGGTCAATCTCCGCGAGTTCGATCCGATCGAGCTGCGCCGCCACTTTGGCGTGGTGCTCCAGGACCCCTTCCTCTTCACCGGCACGATCGAATCGAACGTTCGCATGGGCACCCCGGGAATCGATTCCGAGCGCGTGGACGGCGCCCTGCGCGAGGTCGGCTTGGGTCCGTGGATCGACAGCCTTCGCGAAGGCACGGGAACGCTGGTCAGCGAGCGCGGCGCCACCTTCTCGGTGGGCCAGCGCCAGCTCATCAGCTTCGCCCGCGCCCTCGCCCATCGGCCGGAGATCCTGATTCTCGACGAAGCGACTTCGAGCGTGGACACGCATACGGAGCTGCAGATCCGCGGCGCGCTCGAGCGCCTGTTCACCGACCGCACGTCCATCGTCATCGCGCATCGGCTGAGCACCATCCAGCGCGCCGACCGCATCCTCGTCTTCCACAAGAGCCGCCTGCGCGAGCAGGGCACGCATCAGGAACTCCTCGCGCTGGGCGGCATCTACAGCCGCCTCTACCAGCTCCAATATCGCGATGAGGAGGCCCGCGCCGGCGCCGCCGAGCCCGACCTCCGCGCTCCGCTCGCCGCCAGTGACTAGAAGATATTGCAAAACCTCCCGCCGGGCTCCTTCAGGGGCTACAGCCCCTATTTTTCGCCCGCTTTTTGTCGGAGCTGAAGCTCCGACCCCCGAAGACGGAGGTTTTGAAATAGCTTCTAGAAGCTCTTGCAAAACTCCCCGCGGCCTGCTTCAGGGGCTGAAGCCCCTGATCATTGCCGGCCGTTACAGCACCGCTAAAGCCGTGCCCCACAAAGAGGGAGGTTTTGGGATGGCTTCTAGCGCCCGCCGACGGCGCACCCTCCCCTCGGCCGGTCACGATCGCCCATGAGCGCGCCGCGGATCCTCGTTTCCGCCGGCGATCCTTCTGGCGCGATGCACGCGGCGCGGCTCGCTCGCTGCCTGGCGGAGCGGAGCGGCGCGCAGATCTTCGGCTTGGGCACGGCGGCCATGCGCGAGGCCGGCGTCGAGATCGTCGCCGACGCCTCGGAAATCGCCGTGGTGGGCCTGAGCGAGGCGCTGACGCTGCTCCCCCGCGCCTGGCGCTTGCTCGGCCGGCTGGAAAGCGAAGCGGAACGCCGCAGGCCGCGCGTCGCCATCCTCGTCGATTCACCCGATTTCAATCTTCGGCTCGGCCGGCGCCTCAAACGCCTGGGCATCCCCATCGTCTATTTCATCAGCCCGCAGATCTGGGCTTGGCGGGCGGGCCGCATTCGCCAGATACGGGATCTGGTGGCGCGCATGCTCGTCATCTTCCCTTTCGAGGAGAAACTCTATCGGGACGCCGGCGTGCCCGTGGAGTTCGTCGGCCATCCGCTGCTCGAAACCGTGCGGCCCGCCTTCACGCGCGAGGAGTTCTGCCGGCGCCAGCTCCTGCTGCCCCGCCAGACCCTCCTGGCCCTTTTGCCAGGCAGCCGGCGCAAGGAAGTCGGGCACAACCTGCCGGGAATGATGAAAGCAGCGCGAATCCTGGCGCTCGATCGAGCGGCGCCGCAGCAGCGAGTACTCGTCGCCGCGCCCGGGCTCACGCCTGCGGATTTTCGCGCCTATCTCCCTCCCGACCTCCCCGTGCGCGTGGTCGAAGGTGCAAGTTGGGAGGCCATCGCAGCCGCCGATTGCGCCATCGTGTCGAGCGGCACGGCCACGGTGGAAGCAGCACTGCTGGGAACGCCGATGGTGGTCGTCTATCGCGTCTCCGCGGCTTCGGCGACCGTCTTGCGCCGGATGGTTCACACACCGCATTACAGCATGGTGAATTTGCTGCTCGGCCGGCGCGCCGTGCCCGAACTCGTGCAGGAGGATTTCACCCCGGAGCGAGTGGCTGCCGCCGCGAAGCCGCTCGTCGAAAGCCCGGAGGAACGCGACCGCATGCGGCGCGACTTGGCCGAAGTGCGTTTGCTGCTGGCCAGCCCGAGTCCCGCAGGCGCTATCGGCCGCGCAGGGGAAGTCATTCAAGAATACCTGTAAGGACCGTGACCCGTGGTTCGTGGTTCGTGACTCGTGGCTCGTGGGCCGTGCCCAAAGACTGCGGGCGAGACCCCGCCGCCAGAAAGCGGCGAGACAGGGCCTACGGCGAGGCCGATGCCACAGCCAACCGGGGCGGGGAAACCCGGCCCCTACCAACGACCGCGAGGATCGCAGGTTTGGACGTAGGGGCGCGGTCACCGCGCCCGCCACGCGCTGCGCCGGCGCGGACCCGACGGGCAGGCCGCCAGCAGGCAGCGAGCCAGGGACGCCCGCAGAGCGGCTCAAGACAACTCGGGGGGTGTAAGCTGGTATCTTACGGGGCACTTGGAGGATATGCTTGTGACTCGACCTGCGGGAGTGCGAATGGCTACGCGGATATTGGTGTGCCTAGGTGCGCTGGTGATGGCGATTGCAGCGGCGGGGCAGCAGCAGCCTCCTGGCGGCGCACCCGCCTTCCAAGCTTCCCATTACGACGTGAGCGCTACGCTTAGCCCCGGCAATCAGACGCTATTCGCCACGGCGCAGGTGGATTTCGTCGCCACGCAGGCCTCCCAGACGCTCGCCGTCGAACTCGATCCCGACTTCGCCATCAAGTCTATCGAGAGGGATGGGCAGCCGTTGCAGTTCGTCCGCGTCGCTGGCCAGCCAACCGGCGTCTCGATCTCCCTACCAGAGGCGGTGAGCCCGGGCCAGCACGTGACGCTCTCGTTCACCTATTCCGGGCCGCTCTCCACCGCCGACACGAATGGCGTTCGACTCGCGTATATTGGGAACGATGACGCCTACTTCCTGCTGGCCGCGCGCTGGTTTCCCGTCACGAGCATCGTGGGGCAGCGGTACACGGGCGTGTTCCATTTCACCGTGCCGCAGAACATGGCGGTGGTGGGCAGCGGAACGAGCGGCGCGCCCGACACCGTGAACGCCCCCGATGGCGTTCAGCCGGCCAAAGGCGAGGCGGCAGCGGGCCAGTGGCTGCGGTACACCTTCACCGAGGATCAGCCGAGCGAGGCGGGAACGTTCGCCGCGGGCGGGCTCGAGCTGACGCCGGTAAGCGAGGGCGGACTCTCCCTCTCCATCTATACGGCGCCGAAGGACAAAGGCACCGCGCAGGCTTACGCGGCGGAGATCTCGCGTATCGTGAATTTTTATTCCAGCGAGTTCGGGCCGCTGCCCAAGCAGAATTTGACCGTCGCGCAACTGAGCAACGTGGCGCCGATGAATGGCGCGGCGGGCCCGGCCTTGCTCCTGCTGAACCAGAGGCAATGGGCGGCCGCTCCGCCCGAGCGGGAGCTGGCGCGGCTGGTAGCTAAGTGGTGGTGGAATGGAATGGTGAAGCCGGCGACTCCCTCCGACGTCTGGCTTTCCGACGGCCTGGCGCGCTATTCGGAGCTGCTCTATGAAGAGCACGCGAAGGGGGAGAGCGGATTCCGCCAGGAGATCGAGGATTGCGCGACCGGAGCGCTGATGGACGAATCTGTCGCCCCCATTGCCCAAGCGTGGCAACTTCAGCCCTATACCACCTCCTACGAATCGATCGTGCGGGACAAGGGCGCCATGGTGTTCCACATGCTGCGCACGGCGATGGGGAACGACGCCTTCCTCCATTTGCTGCGCGAATACCTTCAGACCTACGCGGGGAAGACGGCCACGCTCGACGATTTCGAGCATCTGGTGCAAACGCAGGTGGCTTCCCTGCCCCCCTCTGCCGGTTCGGCCGAGTCGGCCGGGCCGCCGCTGAATACCGTCGCCTTCTTCTCGCAGTGGCTGAACTCGACCGGGATACCCGAATTCCACATGTCCTACATCGTTTACCGCACCCCGAAAGGCTTCAAAGTGGTGGGCAAGATCGCGCAGAACCTGACGACGCTGAACATGCCTGTCGAGGTGAAGGTGGAAACGGAAGGGAATCCGGTGACGAAGGCGGTGCAGGTGGTGGGAACGTCGTCGGAATTCACCGTGGACACGTTTGGCGAGCCCAAGCCAAACGGCATCAGCCTCGATCCGAACGACAACGTGCTGAAATCCACTCCGGATTTGCGCGTGCGGGCGATGATCGCGGAAGGGGAGGCGCTGGCCGGGCGCGGGGAGTTCTTCCAAGCCGTGCAGCAGTACCAAAAGGCGCTCAATATCCAGAGCCAGAACGGTTTGGCGCTCTTCCGCATGGGCGAAGCGATGTTTTTCGAAAAGAACTATCAGGCGGCGGCCAATTCCTTCCGCGATGCGCTCGATGGAGAGATCCCGCCGGACGACAGGTGGGTAGTGGTCTGGTCGCACGTCTACTTGGGAAAGATCTACGATTTGATTGGCCAGCGCGAGCGCGCGGTCAACGAATACCAGAAGGCTCTTGATACCAAGGACGATACTTCCGGCGCGCTCGAACAGGCGCGGCAATACATGAAGACGGCGTACGGCGCGCCGCCCGCCCCCGCCAGCAACTCCGCCACGAAGGCCAAGACCAGCCCCGCGAGCGCGCCCGCAGCCACCCATCAGCCGTGATTCGTGGCCCGTGGCTCGTGACCCGTGACTCGTGTCCCGTGAGTCGCGGCGACCCCTGGGAAACTATGGACCTTTCCGTTTGAGCGACGGAAGAGCCATACAGGCTGAAGAGTCTGTGTGGCAACTGGCGGATGCAGCCCTCAGCGGCTAAAGCCGCGTTGATGGGCATAGACTTTCGGCACGGCTGAAGCCGTGCCCTTTCGTAAAACCTGGGTTACCACACAGACTCTGAAGCCTGTGCTACCCAACAGCAGACCCCTCACACCGGCTCGACAAATCCCGAAGCTTCGGAAGGCCAGGTTCGGGCTTGCGATCGACAGGAATGCGATCGGCGAGGGCCAGCTGGTCCCGATCCACGGCAGCAGTGGCACAGGCTTCAGAGTCTGTGTGGCAACTGGCATTTCCACAGTTTGTATTTTTCATAGATTCGCGCAAGTCGTTTGCGGACAACGCACGAAATTTGCGCCAGGGCTGTGGAATTCGCACCTTTTCGC
>JAJYLB010000103.1 GCA_021788095.1 Acidobacteriota bacterium
CTCCTAGTGGTTTGTCGCAGTGAGTTCGTTAGTGCGGACGCGGCGGGTGGGGTCAGAGTATTTCCACTGGATCGGCCGAGCATTGGCGGAGTAGGCGTTGATGTAGCGTCGCAGTTTGCGAGCCAAATCGGAAACCGAGGTGAAGATGCCACGCGCGATGACTTCGCGTTCGATCTTGGCGAACCAGATCTCGACCTGGTTGAGCCAAGACGAGTACGTGGGCGTGAAGTGAAACCGGACTCGCGGATGTTGTTGGAGGAACTCGCGGACCGTTGGCGTTTTGTGCGCCGAGAGATTGTCGAGGATGATGTGAATCTGTTGCCGCGAGGGGCACAAGGATACGACCTCGTGCAAAAAGGCGACGAACTCACGGCTGGTATGGCGGGCAGCGGTTTTGCCGTGAACGCGACCGGTGGCGGTATTCAGTGCCGCGTACAAGGAGAGCGTGCCGTGCCGGTAGTACTCGAAACCGTGACGTTCGGCGCGTCCCGGCGAGAGCGGCAGGACAGGATCGAGGCGATCCAGGGCTTGAATGGCGGTCTTTTCATCGACGCAGAATACGGCCGCGTGCTGCGGCGGGTGCAGATAGAGGCCGAGGATGTCAGCGGCTTTGCTTTCGAATTCAGGATCGTCGCTGGCCATGTAGCGTTCGAGACGGTGCGGCTGCAAGCCCGCTTCTTGCCAAACGCGATGCACGGCGTCTTTGCTGATGCCCAGCGCGGAGGCCAGTTTTCGGCAACTCCAGTGCGTGGACCCGTCGCCAGGTTTTCTCCGCGTGGCCGACAGGACGCGGGCGCGCAGAGCGGGAGTCAGCACACGGGGCTTCTGGCCGGGATGATAGGTGTCCAGTCCCTCGAGTCCGCCTTGCCGGAAGCGTCGCTTCCAGCGAATGATGGTGGGTGTCGTAGTCTGCAACTGTCGCTTGATCGCGCTGAAGGACGAGCCTTCTGCCAGCAGGAGGATCAGCTTGGCGCGAAACACGTATCCCGCCGGCAGAGCACGGGACCGGGCGATGCTGCGTAAGTCGGAATGCTGCTGCTTGGTGAGCAAGATTTCGCTACCAGTGGCCATGACAGGTTGGATGCTAACACCCTAGTAATGGTTACTCTGCGACAGGCCACTAGTAGCGCAGCCACTCTTGGCTGTGCGTCTTTGATCTCGGACACGATTGAAAACTGCACAGGCAAGAATGTCCGTGCTACCGCCGCCGGGTCGGGCGCTCCTAGTAGCGCAGCCACTCTTGGCTGTGCGTCTTTGATCTCGGACACGATTGAAAACTGCACAGGCAAGAATGTCCGTGCTACCGCCGCCGGGTCGGGCGCTCCTAGTAGCGCAGCCACTCTTGGCTGTGCGTCTTTGATCTCGGACACGATTGAAAACTGCACAGGGTCGGAAGCCCAGTCCCCAGGCGTCCGCCGCGGCGGAGCGCCTGGGGCACCCAGACGGCTTTCCTATGGTTTCGCGGGCCAGCCGCCTAAGTGACAGGCAAGAATGTCCGTGCTACAAGCGCCGCCGGCTGCGCTGTTGCGATGCGGCGGCGGCGTTGCCTATACTCATCGCGTGGCCGCCACGCAAACCGCGCAAATCAGCGTGCTGATCGTCGATGACGAGAAGCCGGCGCGCGAGGAACTCGCCTTCCTCCTCAAGAGTTTTGCCGAGGTGCGCGTGGTTGGGCAGGGCCGTAACGGCCTGGAAGCCGTTGCGCTGATCAAGGAGCATTCGCCCGACCTCGTGTTTTTAGACGTGCAGATGCCCGGCCTGGATGGATTCGGGGTATTGCGGAAGCTGGTCGAGCGGCGCCTCCCGGTTCCCCATATCGTCTTCGCCACCGCCTTCGACAACTACGCGGTGCACGCGTTCGAAGTCAACGCCGTCGATTACGTGCTCAAACCGTTCGATCGGGAACGCATCTCGCTGGCGGTGGAGCGGGCGCGGCGCGCGATCGGAGGGCGCGACGCTACGACCGAACGGCTCGAAACCCTGCTCGAGCAGCTTTCGGCCCCGAAGCCGAAGCAGGGAACCCCGGTGAAATTACTCTTGAAGGTCGCCGGCCGGCTCCTGCTGGTTTCCGCCGACGAGATCGTTTGCGCCACCATCGACGATGGCGTGATCACGGTCTCGACGCGGGAAGTCGAAGGCATCTCCAACTTCCGCACCATCGAAGAGCTGCAAGCGGGACTCGAGTCCGAGGCGTTTTGGCGGCCGCACCGGTCGCACCTGGTGAACATCAACCACATCAAGGAAGTGGTCCCGTGGTTCAAGTCGAGTTACATGCTCCGCATGGCCGACCGCCGCCAAAGCGAAATCCCCGTGAGCCGCGCCCAAACGCGCCGCCTCCGCGAGCTGTTCAAGCTCTAGCTCGCATTGCTCGCCGGGCGGGTGGTCCACGCCCGCCGCGCCGGTTTTACGGGTGCCCCACGCTCGGCTTATGAGCGTGGGGATTCCCCCGGTTGCCTTCCCGGTCCGCCCGGCTGATTTCGTCGGGCTGCGTCAATCTCGACCAGGAACGCCCCGCGCCCTTGATAGAAAGAGTAGCTGCTCCACCGCCAGTCCTTTGGATCTTTCACCAAGCCGCGTTTTACCGGATTCACGTGCATATAGGCGAGCTTCTCGATCTCCTTCTTGTGGTTCCAGACATTGAAATCCTGAAATCGCCGCTGCCAAAACTGCGGGAGAAAGCCGCTCGAAGACGCGAACGGGAAGGACCGCTCCGTGGGCGATTCGCCCCGGCGCGCTTTCGGCCGCAACTGTAAACTCGGCCAAACTGGGACACCACCCAAGCAAAATTTCGCGTCCGCAATTTCTTCTTGACTTCCATGGCGGGGGGGTACCCTGAAGTCATCTTTCGGGACCCGACCAAGGGAATCTTCGTCGTGGGGGATATTCATGGCATCGGTTTTGGGATTTCGCGCCCTCGTACTACGGGTGTTCCTCCTTCTGCTCGGAGCCGCCTTTGGACTCTTCCTCGGCGGCGCGTTTCTCCGTCCTCTCTGGGCCAGCGGCCGTGTGGCGGCCCAGGCGAAGCGGGCGCAAAGCCCGGAAGGCAAAGCCTCTCCTTCCCCCTTGGCTACACCGCCGCTCGCCGACCAGGAACAATTCATCTCCTACTGGACAACCGAGGCGGGCTGGGACACCGAAATTCAGCTGCGCAACAACCAAGCCTCTGGCGCGCTGACCGTCACGCCTGCATTTCGCTCGGCCAGCGGCGTCGAGACGCCGTTGCAGCCGGTCGTAGTCCAGCCGCAGGAGGTGAAGATCATTGATCTCGCCACGACCGGTGCGTCCCTGCTCGGCACCTACGGCTCGATGGTGCTGCGTTACCGCGCCCCGGACGAGGCCAGCCTCTTCTCCATGGCGATGATCCTCGCCGTTGGCCATCCGTTCGCCTTCCACACCGATCCCTCCGGGCAGCTCCCGAGCTACGGGACGGGCGCGCGGGAGGGCATTTGGTGGCTGCCGAAAGACACGACGACCGGGTACCTGGTCGTAACCAATATCGGCAGCAAACCGGTGGCGGCGGTGCTCACGATGTACGACGCGAGCGGAAAGGGCGCGCCTCAGGAAGTCACGCTGGCGCCCGGCTCGACGAATCGCTATTCCATCCGCCAGCTCGTCACGACCGCCGGCCTGAGCGGCGCCTACGGCGGCATCAGCGTCTCCGCGTCGCAAGATGCGGACTCCGTCGCCACGATTGGGTACCTCTTCGATGACGCGACGGGGTTTTCGGCGCTGCTGAAGATGTACGA
>JAJYLB010000063.1 GCA_021788095.1 Acidobacteriota bacterium
GCTCCCTGGATATGCTGGAACGTGCCGCAAGAAACCGACGCCGAAAAGATCGCCCGCCTGGAACGCAAAATCGCGCAACTTGAATCGGAGATCGAGCGACTGCGTCGGCAGTTGGAAGAGGCGCTGCGAGCCGTGAAGCGGCAGGCGGCGCCGTTCTCTCGCCGTTTTCCTAAAGCCCATCCCCGACCACCGGGCCGTAGGGCGGGGCGCTGTTACGGCCCCAAAGCGTACCGTGCGGTTCCGGCAGAAGTCGGGCCGAGCTTGGAAGCAGAACTGCCCGGGCGCTGCCCGCATTGCGGGGGTTCGGTTGTCGAAACCGGGGTCGTCGAGCAATACCAAACGGAGATCCCCGAGCCTCGGGTCGAGCGGATTCGCTTTCGCGTGCACCTGGGGCGCTGCCGCAGGTGCGGGCGGCGGATGCAAGGCCGCCATCCCCGGCAGACCTCGAACGCCGTGGGCAGCGCCGGTTCGCAACTGGGGCCGCGAGCCGTGGCGCTGGCGACGCGGCTCAATAAGGGTTTGGGGCTGCCGTACGGCAAGACGGTCGCCGTTCTGGAGCAGGCCTTCGGGCTGGCAGTAACCTGCGGCGGCCTCTGCCAAGCGATCGCCCGAGCCGGCCGCAAGGCCGAACCCACCTATCGGCGCCTGATCGAGCAGGTCCGCGCCAGTCCCAGCGTCACGCCGGACAAGACGGGCTGGAAGGTCGGTGGCCGGCTGTGGTGGCTGTGGGTGTTCGCCACGCCGCAAGCCACGGTGTATGCGATTCAACCGGGACGTGGGTTCGAGCAGGCCGCGGCGGTGTTGGGTGAAGAGTTTGCCGGGTTTCTGGTGCGGGATGGTGGGGCGGTCTATCGGCGTTTCGGGCAGGCGGTGCACCAGACGTGCCTGGCCCACCTGCCGCGACGCTGCCGGGAGATGATCGAACTGTCTCCGCCGGGCGGGGCGGTCGCCCGCTTTCCGCGGGCGGTCAAGGACATCCTGCAGCAAGCGCTTGCCCTGCGCGCTCGCCGGAACCAGGCAGAGATCAGCGAAGGAGGCCTGGCGGTGGCTCGCGGGCGGCTGGAAGCCCGGCTGGACCGGGCGCTGGGAGGACGCTATCGCTCGGCGGCCAACGAACGATTGGCCAATCACCTGGATCGGGAGCGGGAGGCGATGTTCCCCTTTCTTTCCTGCCCGGGCCTGGAAGCCACCAACTGGCGTGCCGAGCAGGCGCTGCGCCCGGCGATGGTGGCACGCAAGGTCTGGGGCGGCAGCCGCACCGAGCGGGGAGCGCGTACGCAGCAGGTCCTGGTCAGTCTGCTCGCCACTTGCCGGCAACAAAATCACCCCGCTCAAGCTGCCCTCATCGGCTTGCTCTGCTCACCCGAACTACGCTCGTTGGACCTCAGCGCCGCCGACCTGCCGCCCCCCCCGCACGCGAGCGGCCCGCTGCCAGTCCCGAAATCTAGCGGCCTATGCCGGCCGTGCACGCCGTATTGTCGTCAGGCGCTAAACAAATACCCGTCGGGTATCAGGCGGCAAACGCTTGGAAAACGCCTGCGACAAACGGTAAGGAAGCGCTCCGAAGTTCGATCAATTGGAGAGAGGAGGAGACAAGCGCACGGCCAAGTTTCCGACCAGCATGGCGGAGTGCGCCACTGAGAGCCATGCCCCGAGTTCCTCTCCAGCTGCAAGTTGCGTGTGCGCGAGTTTGACCCGGTCCACCGCTTCCGAGTAAAGCACCTTCGGATCGTTCAGATCGCCACTACCGGGCAAAACGCGTCCAGAATTCCTATCTCGGAATTGCAGCACGTCCCTGTCTTGTTTCAGTGTCACATCGATCCTCGGCAGCCAAGTGTGGATGTCCTTCGCAAGTTGACTGTGAGACGGATTCGCCGGCCCATCGAACACCACAGACACCTTGCTTACGGCGTCCGCGACCATCGCAAGTTCAACGCAAGGCGTTAGCGCATCACTGGAAGACTTGGCCAAGGCCCTTTCGTAATCCGTCTGGGCATATTGCTCCAGCTGTCTCGCCTGGGATAGAAAACTCAGCAGTTGTGTTCGATAGCGAGCATGCTTGCTGCTTGCGCTCAATCGATAGAGTCGCGTGTAAGCTTGATTGAAGCGCGCTACCTGACTCCCGATGTTCGCGCGGCTCGGGGTAGGAACCGAACTCCGGGGTTGCTGCGTGGTCCCAACTGCCAGGGATCGGGGTGCCCGGTCCCCGGCCCCAGCTGGAACGGAGAGCGCCAGCACCACGAACGGTATCAAAAGCCTCTGTAAACCCATGGTCCCCTTTCTTCTCCCGGGGTCTGCTTAACCGCCGGTAGCGGCCGCGCCGGCCTGAAGTGAATCTGGAACCCCTCGGACGGCCATCTGATCTCCCCCTCCTTCATCTCCAGCATACAGAAGCGCCCCGCGGCAGGAAAATTTGCTTCCGGCTCGTTCCCACCTCGCCCGAGTAGGCGGGCACGCCAAAAGCAATATAGCACTTCCCGGAGAGGTACGAAGACCTTGAGTAGTGGCCCTGACCCGGGCTCGGGACCGGACGGACCCCCACGAACAATGGGATTTCGTGCATGGCAACACGAAGGTGGCCGTCGAGGGTTCCCCACGCGCCACCGAGCTCGATCCCCGCTCTGCTCGTGAGCGGATGTGCGTTGCCGGAACTCTCGGGGCGACCGGCCGGACGTACCAGTCCCGGCAACCGAACGAGGGGGCACGAAACATCTACCCCGTCTCCTGGGAATTGGCTTGGCGTTACCGGAACTTTCTAGCGCGACGAAGGGATTGGACGGCACCGCCTGGCACGGCGCGCCCGGCCGGGCCGACGGCGGAAGGTGTCCGGGGTGCTTTCCCGACTCGCTGTCTCCTGTCGCGGAGGGCCGCGGAGAAGGATGCGTGGGACACTAAGGTGACGGGTACCGTTTCGCAACAAAGAACTCCGGCCTGGTACTTGACGGGCGACTTATTAGCAGTACCGTCAACGTACGTGGGGGCCGCGCCAGATATGGCGCAGAGCCTATAACGGAGGCACCATGAGTTATGTCGCACCCCTCAGCCATCATTGTTGCCGAAGCAGCAACGTCGTTGAGGTGCTAGCGGCGGTTGACTGTTCCTGCGGCGAATTGTCAAGGTCAAACGCTAAGAGCGCAAGTCAAGAGCGACGCGAATCTGTGCGGCAAAACGATCCTGGCTATGCCGACGGGGTCGATGACCTCGTCCTAATGTGGGTTTCGGAAGATCTCGACGCCGTGGCGTCGCAATACGGAGTCCCGCATCAGGACCTCTTCGAAGACGTCCTCGCTGCGATCGCCACGGACACGCCCGCATTTCATCATTCCGGCCAGGACTACGCCCACGGCGTCCGCCTGCTTCTAGATTGGTTCTCCGAGGACATCGACAGCATCGCTCGCTCGTTTGGCCTCGAGCCCGTTGAGGTGCTAGAGGATGTTCTGGAGCGGATCATCTCGGACACGCCGTTGGCGGACCCTATGCTCGACGTGGGGATGCGGACAGGCATGCGCCTAGTCTCGGGCAAGGTGTGACGACTCGCTGCTCTCGGGTAGTTGGGCGTGCGATGCACTCCTGTCTAGTGCTTGAGGCCTGAGCCGACACGAGCCGCGCGGCTTCGCTCACGTTGGATTTCCACCAGCTTTTCACGTAGTTGGCTTTTGCGCCGGGCAAGCATCTCGGCTCGCCTCGCGGCTAGTTCACGTGCCTTGGAACTGGCGGAAAACGCTCCCCGCTTCATCTTCTCCCTGTGCTGATCCTCGAGCCGTTCGATTTCCCGCTCGAGCCTTGCGATTCTTCTTTCCAAGTCGCTCGCTGCCATTTCCTATCCCCTTCACTCGAATCGCCGAGCCTGCTAGGACTCCCCGGCATCCCAGGTGCGCCGGAACGGAACCCCCGCGCGTTTGGCCCCTCTCGCTCCGATGCGGCGGAGCGTGGTGTTTGTCACTGCTGAGAAGGGCGACTGGTGGGAAAGGTTTCTCCCGAGCATCGTCCGGCGCACGGAATGTTCCAGGATTTCAACGCCTTCGTCCAGCGAAATATCGCGAGAAATCAGGGCGAGGGCAAGGCTTTCTCTGTTGGGTAATGCTCCTCTGCCTATAACACAATTTGCCGCACGCAGAGGGCAGGCGATTCGGCGTCGGCCAGACACTGCCTCACCGCCCGCTCGGGCCCTGAGGAAGTACCTGCTCGTCGTCAATTTCCCATCCTCGCCAACGCCCTATTCAGCATCGCGGTAAGCCACGACAGAAACCAGGCGCTCAACGAGGCCGCCAAGAGGAAGGACCACATGGAAATCCACAGGGTCTCCGCGACGGCGGCGCGGCTCTGAAGAGGCCGCGTCGCCTCAGTCTCTTCAGCGGCGAGCGCGTGATCGGCGGGTAGGGCCTCTCTCGGTGTTGACAATGTGCTCTCCGGCCCGCTTGCTTGGGGTGCTGTCGCCGGGGCCGCTCCTCTGCGAACGAAGCTTATGCCAGCGTGTCAGGCAAACCAATCCACCCGTCGGCCCAAGACCGAAATACCACTCGGTACCATGGGTCGGGGTCAAGCTCCTCGCTCGACCCGTGGTTTCCCGAGATGTGCCGCTGCATGGGCTTTCGACTGCCCGCCTCTGCCCACTTGCGCCCACCCGGAACGCATTTCCAGGGTGGGACAACGCTCGTCGCCGTTCCGCTAGGGCACAGCAGCTAACCTCAACCACGGGCGGAGGTTCGGCCCGGCGAAAGGAGGCACTGGCGGTCGGAGCCTTGCAGATGCTCTCCGGTCCGCACCCTCTCAAATGCGACGTGCGGCCCTTCGAGTTGGGGAGCCCCAGTGGCGGGATACGTTGACGGCCGATCAGAAATAGGAAAACTCGTCATCGCACTTTTCGCCATAACCATGACCGCAGGCTGCGGCGTCGCCGGAGGGGGAACGCAGGCGAGTTCTGACCCGCCGTCCTGCTCTAGCTGCGAAGCCATCCTCTCCAATACGGAGGTCGTGGTAGTCCAGCAGACGTTCCCGTATTTCACTCCCGAGGAATTCGCTCCCAACACGGACCCGAACAGCTCCGACCTGACTCCCTCGAACTTCGTGCCGGCACAATTCTTTGGTCCGCAGGAGCAGGGAGACCCAGCCGAGAGGACGCCCACACTGAGTATTACCGTGTACACCAACGGCTACGACAATCCTTCGCAACCGCCGGCATTCGCGGCCCAGGGGACGTACTTTACACATTCGCTCCAAGCTGCACCCTTTACCCTGTCCACGATACAGAGATCGCCGCTCAACCTGCTTCAGCAGCGCATGGGCGTTCCCCTTACGCCAAATGCGGCGACGATCTCAATCGACATGCGAAACTGGAGGGTGAGCCTAAGCGAGATCGACCAGGACATGGCGTTCATCCGCGACCAGCTCTCCCAAGTGATACCGGAAATCGGGAGCGTTGTACCCGCCGATGCAACGATCACCATCGAGCCTTCGATTTTCTACGCAGCGGCTTCAAACTACGGGGGTATCTGGGCGGGTGGCCTCACCACCCCGAATAGAGACGGCACGTACGGCATCCAGCTTGCGGCCTTCTACATCACATTCGACTCTCAGGGGAACATGATCATCGTCAATTGGGAGGATTTTCTTGTGGACGAGGCTATTAACTTTTATGTGATGTCTGTCGGGCGGAGCGATCTCGCGCGTGTGACCCGGTTGAGGAAGATCCCGCCGGTACACCCCGTTCGACCGCGCCGCGGCCCCTAGGACCCGCGTCTCTTCCCCGAGCGTGCGTTCGTAATCTGCCCGGACTGCTCAAGAGCCTGTGTGCCAATCGTCGGCTTCCGCAGTTTGTCTTTTCGCAGACTCGCGCACGTCCTCCCCCCTAACGCGCGGATTTTCGGTGAGCCCTGTGGAAATCGCATTCTGCGCATCGCCAGACGGACTCTTGAGGGAGACTCAAGGCCAGCACGATCCGTCTACCTGCGCGCTTGGGCAACCCAAACCCGGCGGGCCGCCCACTCTGCAAACGGCGGTGCTCCGCGAACTGGCGTGGCCGACTGGGGTTCGGCCAATCAGCTAACCCACGCCATAGCGATCACTTCCCGGCAGCGGGAGGGGCGATCATTCATCCCCTATCAAATCGCCGCATCCGCCCAGGTGGATCCTACAGGAACCCGACGTGGCCAAAAACCGTTCGGGGCCCGTCACGGGACGGGTCAGCGGGGGGTGGTATCAGTACCCAGGGTTCAACTGGGTGGTGGCAAGTCTGGCACTTGACAGAACGGCCCCCTTTGGTACGATGCAGCAGTTACCTGCGGATCCAGGAGTTCCTTGTGAGGCAGGGGGAGGCCCGTCTAATGCTCAGAGGGTTTGCATTTGTGTTGTTCTCCGCCGGACTCGTGGCGAGTGCGTGGGCCACCCCACCCCCATCAACGTCGACGCTAGGTGCTGTAGATTCGAGCTACCGCGCCACGCTCTCGGGGGTCACCGCCGAACCAGGAGCAACCGTATTTGATGGAGACGCGCTGGCGGTCCTGCCCGGCGGCTCGGCTGCGGTGAACTTGGATGGCGGCTCCCGCGTGGCGTTGTCCGCAGACTCGGAGGCGCTCCTTCTCAAGGGAGACGAAGGCATCGGGATCGAAGTGCGCCGCGGCGGCGCCCTTCTCAGCGCGCCTTCCGCCTCGAATATCCGCGCCCTCATTGGCGATGCGACGTTCAGCCCGTCTGGCCCGGGCCCCTTTGTGGGCATAGTGGGGTTCACACCCGCGGGCCGGATCGTTCTCTACGCAGCGAAGGGCGTGTGGCTTGCAACAACCGCGCCCGGCGGCCGGAGTGTCACGCTGCACCCCGGCGAGAAGCTGGAGGGCGCGTTCATCGCATCGCAGACGTCACAGGAAGGCGAGACACCTGAACAGGCCCAAAAGAAGAAAAAAAAGAAAAAGTGGGCCTTCTTCTGGATTGGGGGCTCTATCGCCGGCACGGCCACGGGCATCGGCCTCGCCTTCGGGCAGTCTGAGTGCACAAGCCCGGTTCAGACAGCTACTTGCCCCGGCCAGCCCGTGGCAAGCCCTGTCATTCCGTAGCGAGGCGGGGACCGGGGTCGAGCCGGGGCGGCAAGGACCTTCGAGGTTGCCTGCGGCGCTCGGGACTTGGAGGTTGCCGGAGGTGCCCAGTGTGGGAGGCGAGGAAATGCTCAAGCGACTGGTTGCAGTCCTATCCTGCGTGACTCTGGTACCTGCTGTATGGGGAGGCCCGACCCCCTTGGGCAGCGTGGCAGCGGCGCGCAACACCACGCTCTCGGGCGTTCCCGCCGTGCTCGGGGCGACGGTCTACGATGGCGACACCATCGGGGTTTCACCCTCCGGCGGCGCTTCGGTCAATCTCTTAGACGGCTCCCGCTTCGAAATGTCCGCGGGCTCCGAGGTGCGCCTGCGTAGGGACGGTAAGCTCCTCGCAGTGGCTTTGGCGCAAGGCGGCGCCATCCTGAGCGCCGTTTCTGGGTCTAGCGTAGAGGGGGTCGTCGGCGACATCTCATTCAGGCCTTCTGGACCGGGCCCCGCGGCGGGGCTTTTCGCATTCACGGCACCGGGTAGAGCCGTTTTCTACGCAGAGAAGGGAAGCTGGGTGGCCGCCGAACGCGACGGGCGTAGCGTCGTCCTGTCCGAGGGCAAGAGGGTGGCGGCGGGGATCGTTGCGCCCGAGCAAGCCGGGCAGGAATCGGTTCAGGGCAAGAAGAAAAAGAAGCGTCGCGTGGCCGCGATTTTCTTCCTCTTCGGCGGGGCCATAGCCGGCTTGGGGATCGGTATCAGCCAGATCTTCCCGGGGCAGCCGATCTGCGTGTATGACCCAGGCGGCAATCTCGGCGCGACGGCGTGCCCGGCGCCTGTCACTAGCCCGACTGTCCCCTAGAGGGCTCGCCCGGTAGTCCCCCGCTGCCGACGTGGGACCAGCCGCAGGAAGTCAGCCGTCTCCTAGCGGTGGTGGCTGTTCGTATGCCCTTTGATTATCTGATCCACGGCCGGCGCCGACGGTTGGTTCTCTGTGCCGTTGCCGTGGCGGTCGCGCTGCCGGTCATTTATTCCGGCATCGTGGAGCTGGCCGTCGCGCGCTTGCAACGTGAGGGCACGATCAACAGCCTCCGCCTGGCCACTCGGTACGAGCCCGGAGACTCCGAGCTGTGGTGGGTGCTTGCCTCTCACTACGAGCGTGATCCTATCCATAGGAACCTTTCGCAGGCCGCAGCTTGCCTTGAACAGGCGACCCGCCTCGACCCTGGTTGGTCTCGGTACTGGGAGGACCTCGGCCAGGTGCAGGAGGAGGAGGGGGATATCTCAGCCGCCCGCGAGGACTATCAGAGGGCAAAGCGGGTTGGCCCAGGCTTAGCGGACGTGGCGTGGCGCTACGGCAGCTTTCTCCTGCGCCATGGGGATATGGGCGTCGCTGCAAGCGAAATCCGGGGAGCGCTGCAAGGTGTCTCCGACCTGACGCCGAGCGCCATATCGCAATTTCAGCGGGCGGGCGCTGGAGTCCAATTCATCGTAGACCGAGTCCTGCCTCCCAGCTCGAGCGTTCTCCTCGATGCGATTGATTACTTCGTAGCTCGCAAAGAGAACGACGCGGCGGTGGCCTCTTGGGAGAAGCTCGCCGGGCTCGGCCAGGAGGTTCGCCTCGCCCGCTCCTTTGACCTCATCCAGAACCTCATTGACGCCAATCGCCTCCACGATGCCGACCGAGTCTGGCGACAGGCGCTGACGCTGGCGGGGCGTCCTAACGAGGCCGAAGCCGGCGGCTCGCTGATTTTCAACGGCGGGTTCGAACACGATCTGGTCAACGGAGGCTTCGACTGGCGCCAAACACCGGCGGCGGGAACGGCGTTCGACCTCGTGACCGACGTCACCGAGGCGGGGAGCCAATCCGCGCGCGTAGTGTTCGATGGCAGCGCCAATGTTGATTACGGGAATCTGGTCCAGTACGTTCCCCTGACTCCGGGCGAAGGCTATCGTTTTACCGCGTACATGCGCACCGATTCCATTTCCAGCGACAGCGGGCCCCAATTCCAGCTCCAAAGCTGTTCGAATCCGCTGCAAGTCGTCGCAGAGACGCCCGCCATGACGGGAACTCACCCCTGGACCGAGGCGCAGGCGGAATTCCGTGCCAGCTCTGCTCTCGATTGCCTCCGGGTTGTTCTCCGCCGCAAACCGAGCGAGTTGCTCGCCAGCAAGATCAGCGGAACGGTTTGGGTGGATGATGTCCGGCTGCAAAAAGCCGCGACCTACTGTTCGGCCCGGCCGCTTTCTGCGGCCGCGTCCGAATAGGCCAGGGTCCCCGTCATCTGGAACCCTGGCCTGTTGGTATTGGGAGTATCTGCGCTTTGGGGCTGAAGAATCGGTTTGGGAGGCCCTTTTCTCTCCTGCTTGTGCCCTCGCTTGGCGTAGGTTAGAGGATCGCTTTGCCAGCGAAGGCGGCAGCGGGGACGCTTCGCGGACAAGCGGGAACTTCGCGATTCCGGTGATCAGGCACCCACGCGTTGTGCGGCCGAGCCTTGCGATTCCGCTTGACGCCCGCCGCTCGGAATTGGAAAATCCGCGGCCGAGGTTAATGCCATGCTCGATCGACGCCGTTTCATGACCGTCTGCTCCAGTTGGGGGCTTGCCGGAACGCTCTTTCCGGGTGCGCTCTGGGCGCTCGCGCAAGGCAAACAGAAAATCACGCCGCAGATGATCGATGCTGCCGCGGACATCGCCGACGTTCCCATTCCGGCCGAAGACCGCCAAATGATGCTCGAGACGCTCAACGGCCAGGCGAAAAGGTACGACGAGATTTACGCCTTGCATCTTGGGAACGGGAATCAACCCGCATTCGTCTTCGATCCGTGCGTCGGCCCCCGGCCCGAAGCAGCCGCTCGGCGCGAGATGCGGATTTCGCGCGCCCCAGCCGCCCGCGGAGTTCCCAAGAATCTCGAGGAGGTGGCCTTCTGGACGGTGCGGGAACTGGCGGAGCTGGTGCGGAGGCGCAAGGTATCGGCGACGGCGCTCGCCGAGATGTACCTCGCGCGGCTGAAGCGCTACGATCCCACGCTGCATTTCGTCATCACGCTGACCGAGGACCGCGCGCTCGCCCAAGCTCGCGAAGCCGACCGCGAAATCGCCGCCGGAAAGTACCGCGGCCCGCTGCATGGCATTCCCTGGGGCGCGAAGGACCTGCTGGCCGTCAAGGGCTACCCCACCACGTGGGGCGCGATGCCGTATAAGGATCAGACCATCGACGAAGACGCCACGGTCGTGAAGCGGCTCGACGCCGCGGGCGCCGTGCTCGTGGCCAAGCTCACCCTCGGCGCGCTGGCCGAAGGCGACGTATGGTTTGGCGGCATCACCCGTAATCCCTGGAGTCCCGCGCAAGGGTCGAGCGGGTCGTCGGCAGGTCCTGCGTCGGCGACGGCGGCGGGCTGCGTCGGTTTCAGCATGGGTTCGGAGACGCTGGGTTCGATCTCTTCGCCGAGCACCCGCTGCGGCTGCACCGGCTTGCGACCCACGTTCGGCCTGGTGCCGCGCACCGGCGCCATGGCGCTTTCCTGGTCCATGGACAAGCTCGGCCCGATCTGCCGCGCGGTGGAGGATTGCGCGCTGGCGCTCGATGCGATTTACGGGCCGGACGGCGAGGACCGCAGCGTCGAACGCGCGGGGTTCGCGTGGGACGCCGAATTCGATTGGCGAAAGCTTCGCGTCGGCTACTTGCAATCGGAATTCGCGTTCGATCCCGGGAAGCTCGCCGCGCGGCTCAGCCGGTTCCGGGGGATGACCGACGCCGAGCGGGAAAGAGCGCTGGCGGTGGCGAAGTACGATCACCAGTTCGATGCGGCGGCGCTCGCCAAGCTAGGCGAGATGGGCGTGCACCCTTCTCCGGTCGAGATCCCCACTTACCCCTTCGACGCCATGACCGCCATCCTGAGCGCCGAGGCCGCGGCGGCGTTCGACGAACTCACGCGCACCGGCCGCGACAAGCTGCTGGTGAGCCAAGGCCCCGGCGCGTGGCCGAACACGTTCCGCTGCGCCCGCTTCATTCCCGCGGTCGAATACATCCAGGCGATGCGCGCGCGGCTGGTGGCGATGGAGGCGGTGAACAAGGCGTTCGCCGGGTTCGACGTCATCGTCGCGCCGAGCGGCGACGAGCAGCTCACCGTCACCAATCTCACCGGCCATCCCGCGCTGATCTTGCCGAACGGCTTCCGCGGCCCGGACGCGCCCCCCGCGCCCAAGCCCGGCAAGTCCGGCGTGATTTCGAGCAACTACGGCGGCCCAGGAACGCCGGTGAGCATCACGTTTCTTGCCCCGCTCTATGGCGAGGCGAAATTACTGGCTTTCGGCCGCGCGTACCAGCAGGCCACCGACTTCCACAGGGCGCACCCGAAGCTGTAGCGTCATGGTTTTCGCAGGCCGTAGACTTCGAGAGAATTCTGCGTGCCGAAATAGACCCGGCCGTGGGCGATCGTCGGCGTGGTGAATTTCACTCCGGGACCGCCCGCGCCGTGCGCGGGGCTGGCGTAAAGCTGGCGCGCGAGATTGTCGGCGTCGTAGGCGTGGAGGACGGCCGAGCCGCCCGCGACGTAGCCGCTGGTATCGAGCGCCCACACGATCCCATCCTTCGCTCCATTCGACGAAACGGAGGGCGTCGCACCCGGATAGTCGAAGGAGTTGGGGGATTGAGAAACCGGCGCAGGCGAGAGCCCGGCCCCGGTCACGGCGAAGGCTTCGATCGGCTTGCTCACCGAACCCACGTACAGTCGTCCGTTCCAATCGGCAGGCGTGCTGAACACCGGCGCCATCGCGTTCCGAATTTCCCCCACGATCTGCGAATCACTCCCGCGCCGGAATCCGCCCATGTGGTTGCGATCGACGACGTACAGCACCCCTTCCTTGCCCGCGCCGACGACGAGACGCCGCGACGAGCCGGCAAGGGGCGGCAAAAGTATGGGCCCGCCGGAGCCGACGTCGAGGTCCTCATCGTTGAGTGCCTGCTGGTTGTGCGGCGTGAAGAAATCGAGCGGGCGCAAGGCGTTGCCCGCGAGGCCGAGTTTGAGGAAGCTGTCGCCATAATCCAGGCCGCCCGCGCCGGCATCGAACGTGCCATTTCCCGTCAGCACGTAGACGTGGCCGGCGGAATCGACTGCCGGCGCGTCGCCCGTCTGCCAGATCGCGCCTTGCGAGCCGTTCGGCGTAACGTTGAACGCGGCACGGAACCGCAGATGCGCGGCGCCGTAGGCAAGCACCCACCCGTGGTAATTGTCGAGATCGCAGTGCGATCCGAAGGCCATGTAGATCACGCCGTTCGAGAGCGCCAAGCCCGGCCGATCGAGGTGCAGGAACGCGTTGAAAGCTACCCGGCCACCCTTGCTTCCCGCGCCCTTGCCGGGGACCGAGCCGGCGAGCGTTGCCGGCCCGCCCAGCTTCTCCGCTCCCGTAGCGAGGTCGAGCGCATGGAGCTGCTGCGCGTAGCTCGGGCCGTGCGGAGCCGGCCGTTGGACCATGGCTTCGACGTAGAGCGTGCCGCTCGGGAGATCGATGACGGGCGTCGCCGTGATGCCGACTCGGGGAACGATTTGTCCGCAGGCGAAAGCGGAGCTCGGCACGGGCGTGCCCAGGTGAGCTTGCCAAAGCGGCACGCCGGCGCTATCGGCGTCGAAGGCGTAGATGGTGTTGTTTTCCGTGGCGACGTAGACCACGTTCCGCCGGCCCTTACCGGGAATCGCGACGCCCGCAACGTAGAGCGGCTGCGCGTAAACGAATCCGTCCACCGAATCGCTGAAGAGCTTCCCAAACGAGGAAGAATTGACGCCGGCGGGCGTGAGAAGCGTTTCGTTGGGATCGAGCCCGGTGCGCGCCGCGTTGTTATGGTAGGTAAGCACGTCGTCGGCGGAAGTGGCGGGTACGGCAGCGTAGCGGGGTGACGGCGCCGCTTTCGAGGGCGGGGGCGGCTCGAGCGCCGCGGCCGAAGAAGCCGAGTCGGCCCCATCCGCGGGCTTCTGGCCGGACCGGCGGCTGCAGGCTCCGAGCGCCACGAGCAGCGCGAGCAGAGTCGCGCGAATGGCCCGTGCGCGCGAGAATTTGAACGAACCCATCGTCTTTGGTGTGGTCATGGCATCTTCCAGCTTCACAAAGCGAGCCGCGATCCGTCAATCGCGCGCATCGGCGCGCCCACGCGTCGCGATGCGGTACGAAAAGGCCGAGGAGGCGAGAAGGCGCGGAGCCGTTCGCCGGTAAGGCTTCTTGGTTTCCGGTCTGGTGTCACGCGCTTTAGAGTCTGTGTGGCAACTGGCGGATGAAGCCCTCAGCGGCTAAAGCCGCGCTGATGGGCAAGGACTTCCGGCACGGCTGAAGCCGTGCCCTTTCGTAGAACTTGGGTTGCCACACAGACTTTTTAGCCCGTGCGCTTCTCGCTCAGGCGACGGTGACGTGAACGGCGTCGTAGCCGGTCGCGCCGCTGGGAAATTCGCCTGCATCCTTCGCGGTTTGCAGGCGGTCGCGGCCGTCCGTGGCCCGCACCTTCAGCGTATGGCCGCCGCGCGCGGGATTCTTCCACTCGTATTTCCAGAGCGCCCAGACGATCGGCGAGGGATTGCTGAAGACGTCGGCCGGCTGCCAGCCCCGTCCGCCGTCGGTCGAGATTTCGACTTTCGAGATGCCCACTTCGGAGGCGAGCGCGTAGCCGCAAATCGTCACTGCAGGCCCGGAAACGCGCGCGCGGTCGCGCGGCCAATCGATTGTCGATTGGATCTGCCGTTCCGCGTCTTGCGACCAGCCCTGCCCTTCCCAATAGCCGGTGTAGGAGCCGCCCACGAACTCGATCCGCGTGAGCCATTTCGGTTGCTTCATGCCGTATTTCCCGGGGAAGAAAGCGCGCAGAGGGAAGCCGTGCGCGGGCGGCAGCGGCACGCCATTCATCTCCCAAGCGAGGAAGTTTTGCGGCCAGAGGATGCGGGAAGCGGGAATGGCGGTCGTGTAGCCTTCGGCGCCGTGGCAGATGGCGAATTTGGCTTCCGGGCGCAAGCCCGCGCGACCGAGGAGCGGCTTGAGCAGAGTGCCGGCCCAGCGTGCGTTGCCCAGATAGCGGCCGCCGACGGGATTGGAGATACACTCGAGCGTCATCGTCGTTTGGTAGGGGGGCTGGGCCAGCATTTCTCCGTAGTTGAGATGGAGCGGGCGCTTGACGAGGCCATCGATCGAAAGCGACCACGTTTTCGATTCGACGGCGGGGTTGTCGCGGGAAGACGTGACGTAGAATTCATCGTTGGGCGTGATCAGCTCGAGGGCGGCTTGGGGGCCCGCATCGAGATAGCGCCGCACGCCTACTTCTCGCTCGTCGAGCACCGAGAGCCCCGATTCGAGATAGCGGTAGAGGGAATAGGGAAGCGCGGTGCCGAGCACGGCCGCGCCGAGCCCAGCGATAAAATGACGCCGTTCCATGGCGGATTGGATGCGCCGGAGTCGGCCGGGATTCGGTGCACCGACCTTAGGTTTTCTTTGACTGCGGGATTTCGACCGGATAAAATCCACGCGCTGTCATCGTCCGCTTACGCCGAGAGGAATAGAATGAGAAAAATCTCTGGTTTCGCCGCTCTCCTGGTTTCCTGGGCTCTCGCCTGCGCCGCGCCGGCCCTTGCCCAGCAAGCCGCCCCCGGCGCTCGCGCCGTGGGCCCGCGGGAGGCAAGCGCCCGCGAGCAAAATTCGCCGATTCCCCTTCCTAAAGAAGTCACCGTCACGACCGAGCACAGCATTCGGATCAATGGCGAAACGATCGCTTACAAAGCCACCGCGGGTTCCATTCTGGTCAAGGTACCGAGCGCGGGGGGCGCGCCGGGCGGGCCGGGCCGGCCAGGTGGCGCTTCCGCAGCGCCGGCGGCCGGACCGCGGGAAATGACGGCGCTCATCTACTACTGGGCTTACACGAAGAACGACGTCACCGATTCGAGCCGCCGCCCGATCTCCTTCCTCTACAACGGCGGGCCGGGTTCGTCGTCGATTTGGCTGCATATGGGGGCCTACGGGCCGCGGCGCGTCGCTGTCGCCAACGCCGCCCCGACCGGCGGCGCGCCCTATCGGCTCGTGGACAACGATTACAGCCTGCTCGACAAGACCGACATGGTCTTCATTGATCCCGTGGGAACCGGCTTCAGTCACGCGGTGGGCGATTCCCAGAACTGGGATTTCTGGGCCGTGAACAGCGACGTGAGTTCGCTCGCCCAGTTTATCGTCGATTACGTCAGCCGGAACGACCGCTGGAATTCGCCGAAATTCTTGATTGGAGAAAGCTACGGCACTTTCCGGTCGGTAGCACTCGGCAACTACCTGCAATCGCACGACTCCATGTACCTGAACGGAATCGTGCTGATGTCTTCGGTGCTCGATCTCGGCACCATCTCCTTCCCCCCCGGCAACGACCTCGCTTACATCCTCTATCTTCCCAGCTACGCCGCTACCGCCTGGTACCACAAGGAACTGAATCCTCGGCCGGCGAATCTTGCGCCGTTCCTCCAGCAAGTGACGCATTACGCCGAGACGACGTACGCGGAGGCGTTGCTCGAGGGCGCGTCCCTCAGCCAGGCCGATAAGGAAGCGGTGGCGAAACAGGTGTCGCAATACACCGGTCTAAGCGCGGACTACCTGCTGAGCGCGGATCTGCGCGTGAACCTGCCGCAGTTCATGGCCGAATTGCAACGCAAGCGCGGCCTGGTCACCGGGCGGCTGGATGCGCGTTTTTCCGGCTACACGTACGATCCGCTCGCCGAAATGGCTGGCTACGATCCGCAAAGTACGGCGCTCTCGGGAGCCTTCGTCGCGGCCTTCCACACCTACCTTGCGCAGGAACTCAAGTTCAATCCGAACCAGCCGTACATGGTTGCCGCCGCTTTCGACGGGCACCGCTGGAATTGGCAGTCGGCGGAACAGAGCGGATACGGCTTTCCGACTTCTCCGAACGTCGAGCCAGACCTGAAGCAAGCCTTGATCACCAATCCCCACCTGTACGTCCAGGTGGAAAACGGCTACTACGATCTGGCGACGCCGTTTTTCGAGACCGAGTACACGATGGATCATCTCGGCCTGCCCGCAGCGCTCCAGAGCCACGTCGAGCTGAAATATTACGAAGCGGGCCACATGATGTACGTGCGGGTGCCGAGCCTGGCCGAACTCAGCGGCAACGTGCGGGCGTTCCTCGTTGCCCACTCCGCGCCGGCGCCATAGGGGCGAACTGCCGTGGCGAGCGGGGCGATCCCGCCGAGGCGGAACCGCCCTTGCGTGCGATTGTCCACGGCACAAGTAGCACAGGCATTCTTGCCAGTGCGCGGCCGCGCGGGATCGCAGCTCACGATAAGCGCACAGCCAGGAATGGCTGTGCTACTACGGCGCCTTGACCACGTGCAGGGTCACCGAGACGCGGAGCAGGTGGCCGCTCACCGGATCGCTCGCGATGGTGGATTCATCGGTCTGGCCGTCGCGGAGAAGCAGCGTATTCGAAACGCTGAAGGTGAGGATCGCCGGATTGCCACTCGCCACGGAGACGCCCAGCCCCTTCCCGCCGCTGGGCTGATAGACGGAGTTCCGATCGATCCTGACGTTCAATTGGTAGGTATCGTCTGGGCGCTTCATGGCCCAGCAGTCGATGTCCGTTCCCACATTCATGTATTGGAACTGGGTGGTGGACACCGGACCGCCGGGGCTGGAAGCGGCGACCGGGGGGCCAGTATTGATAGGCACGCGCACACCCATCCGCAGGTCGGTCCCGCTTCGCTGCGCCGCACCTGCGACCCTGGGATCGCCCTCGGGACCGCTGACGGCGTTGACAGTCAGGGTATAGGGCAAGCTGCTGATTTCCTTTGTCCCTGCGTATTCGCTGAGCACGACCTTGACCTTCACGGGGATCATCTCGGTCGTTTGCTCGGCGGGTTTCTGCTGGGCGGCGGCGAAGCTGGCGAAGAGCAGCACGGCGCACGACGCGATCGCCAGCCGGTGGAAATTCTTCATGGGGTTATCTCCTTGTCTGCGCCTGCCTGAGGCGCTCCGGAACTCGATGGACTTGCCGATTTCCCTTTTGGCGAGCTTTTGTCGCCGCCGATAGCGAGTGGAGGAATCGAAATCGGTTTGATCTTGATTGGCTTGATGACGATCGGCTCTATCTTCCCCTGCATAGGCGCGAAAAGCGATTTCGGATCGACGCGGCCGCTATCAATCAATTCGACCAATCGCATGATGGCAGGACCCTCTGGCGGGATTTTCGCCTCGGCCAAGATGCGCGTGTCGGCGTCGGTTCTTGGGGCGCCGGGGGCGGGTGAGGCATGGCGGGCGGCCACCCGGCGTGGCATGGCGAGGGCAGGCGCAAGGCCTGTCCCTACGACCGCCGCGCGGACGTGTGGTGGCGCGGGCATTCGTGCCCGCGCGCTTGCCGAAGAAGCGGTCGCAGTGTGGATGGCGCGAGTAGCTGAGCGCGTGGCCGCGGCGGAGCGCGACGGGTTTGTTGCCCGAGCCGTGATGGTCGCGCCGGCCCCGCTTGCACAGCCAGGAGTGGCTGTGCTACATGGCGGCGCTCGATGCGCCGATTCGGAGGACCACGGCGAGGCGAGGCGAGCATGTACAAGCCACGCGGCGACGGCGAGCGCCAAGGCGGCGCATACGGGTACGAGCAGGCGTGGGGAGAACCGCAGGGGGCGCGAGGACCACGCCCCTACGACAAGCGTGCCATGACCCATGCTGGCGAGCCAGGCGGGGGAGGGTTCGGCGGCAGCGGATTCAGCGAGGGCGAAATCGACAGCGGCCATGGCGCGCTCGAGGCGTTCGCGCCGCGCCGCGCAGTCGGGGCAGCGAGCGAGATGCGCCGCGAGGTCGCGCCGCCGATCTTCGGCGAGCGCCTGCCCGAGACGGGCCGCACTCGGCGGGCGGGCGGCCTCCGCCGCCGCCGCGCTTAGGTCCTTTTTGTATTTTCGGCAACCCATTCCAGTCTCTCCGCAAGCCTCTGCCGCGCGGCAAAGAGCCGCGATTTCACAGTGCCTTCCGGCACGCCAAGCCTTCGCGCGACTTCGCGCATGTCGTAGCCTTCGACCGCGGCCAGGATCAGCGGTGCGCGCAACTTGCGCGGCAGACGCTCGATCTCTTCCGCCAAAGCGAAATGAAACTCGCTTGACTCGGAGCGGCCGGCGCCTGCGATGGCCTGGCGGGCCGCTTCGCGTTCCCGCTGTGCGCGCCGGCGCGCCGCGCGCGTGCGGTCGAGCGCGAGCCGCCAAGCCACGCGCACGAGCCAAGCCTGGAACCGGCCGGGATCGCGCAGGCGAGCCCAATGGCGGTGGGCGCGCAGCAAGGCTTCCTGAGCGATTTCCTCGGCTTCGGCGCGCTCCCGCACGACGCTCCAAGCAACGCGGAACGCCAAGCGCGAGGATTCGCCGGCCAACCGCTCAAAACCGGGGGCGTCAACGGTAGGGGCACGCTGCAGCGTGCCCCTCTCGTGTTTGGCTATCCTGAGGCGTAGAGAACAGCGGATTGCAAGTTGTTTTGGATTAAAAAGGGCTTCGTTGTGCGGTGGTGGGATGCAGCGAAGCCGTTTTTATTTTGCAGGCCCAACG
>JAJYLB010000064.1 GCA_021788095.1 Acidobacteriota bacterium
GCTCCACCTTGCCGTGCCCGACCGGCTCAACTTCGATCAGGAATGTAGTGTAGACTCGGCGACAGCCTGAACTGATTCCACGGCACTTACCTACGCCTCAGCCCTTCCCGTGACGAAGTTGGGCTAGCATTGATCCCGCGGTTTCCCGCCGCCCGCAGGTCTGAACGCGGGCCCTGGCGCGGACCGTTCCCTTGGGTCGCGCGCGCTATCGGAGAGGTTTTCAGGCGAGCGCCTGTTTCAAGTCGGCGATGAGGTCGCGAGCGTCTTCGAGACCGATCGAGACGCGCACCGTGCCGGGGGAAACGCCCGCCGCGGCGAGTTCCGCGCGCGACATCCTGTAATGAGAAGTGAAGATCGGGAGCACCACCAGGGATTCCACGCCGCCCAGGCTCGCCGCGAGCAGGAACAGCCGGACGCGATCGCAGAAGCGCCTGGCCGCGGCGAGGCCGTCCCGGAGATCGAAGGCGAGCATCGAGCCGAAGCCGCGCATTTGCCGCCGCGCGAGCTGGTGTTGCGGATGCGAAACCAAACCGGGATAGTGCACTTGAGCCACTCGCGGATGCGACTGGAGGAACCGCGCCACCTCGAGGGCGGATTCCGACTGCCGCTCCACGCGAAGTCCGAGGGTCTTGATCCCGCGAAGGAGCAGGAAAGCGCCTTCCGGATCCATGCACCCGCCAAGCACGATCATCATCTGGCGGACTCGGCCGACCCAGTCGCGCCCGCCCGCCACCGCGCCCCCCAGCAGATCGGAATGCCCGCCGAGGAACTTCGTGGCGCTGTGCAAGACGAGGTCGAAGCCGTAAGCGAGCGGTTTTTGGAGCACGGGGGAGGCGAACGTATTGTCCACGAGGGAAACGAGCCGGTGGCGCCGCGCCAGCTTGGCCGCGTTCTTCAAATCCACCAGTTGGAGCGTGGGATTGGTGGGCGTCTCGACGTAGAGCGCGCGGGTTTTCGGCCCCACCAGCCGCTCCGCGCCGCCCAAATCGCTTTCGACGAAGTGGACGCCGATGCCCAGGCGCGGCAGCACGTCGCGCATCAACCGGTAGGTGCCGCCGTAAAGCTGGCGCGTGGCAATCAACTCGTCGCCGGCCCCGAGCGCGGCGAGTAGCGCGCTCGATATCGCCGCCATTCCCGAAGCCGTCACCAGCGCCGCCTCGCCGCCTTCCAGCGCGGCGATCTTCTCCTCGGCCGCCGCCAGGGTCGGATTGCCGTACCGCGTGTAGATGTAAGCCGAGCTGCGGCCTTCGGCCCAGCGCTTCATCTCCGCGGTGTCGGGAAACGTGAACGTGGAAGAGCGGACGATCGGCGCGGCGACCGGTCCTCCCACGCCATGCCGCGACTCGCCCAGGTGAATGGCGCGCGTCGCGTCTCCCCACGGGCTGGTCTTCGGTGGTTTCATGGTCGGGGGATCTTGCCGGGCGGGTTTAGGCCACGGCCGCTACGCTTCCTCTTCGACGGGCTGGCCTTCGCGCGCCGCCTTCGCCGCGGCGATCACCTTCTCGGCGATTTCCGGCGGCACGTAATCGTAGTGCGCGAACTCCATCGTGAAGCTCGCGCGCCCTTGCGTCATCGAGGTCAGGTCGGTGGCGTAGCTCAGCATCTCCGAGAGCGGCACCTGGGCCTTGATCACCACGTTTTGCCCGCGCGTCTCGCTCCCGCCGATTCGCCCGCGGCGGGAGCTGATGTTGCCCATGATGTCGCCGGAATACTGATCGGGGGCGTAAATCTCGACGTTCATGATGGGCTCGAGCAGGGCGGGCCGCGCCTGCTTCATGGCTTCCTTGAAAGCCAGCGCCCCGGCGATCTTGAAGGCCAGCTCCGAGGAATCGACGTCGTGATACTTCCCGTCGTACAGCGTGGCCCGGAAATCCACCACCGGGAACCCGGCCAGATAGCCGCGATCGGCGGCGTCTCGAATCCCTTTTTCCACCGCCGGAATGTAGTTCCGGGGTATGGAGCCGCCGAAGATGTCGTCGACGAACTCGAAGCCAGAGCCCCGGGCGAGCGGCTCCATTTTGATTCGGCAGACGCCGAATTGGCCGCGGCCTCCCGTCTGCTTCTTGTGTTTGCCTTCGGCGTCCGCCTTGCCGCGTATCGTCTCGCGATAGGGGACCTTCGGCGGCTTCAGCGTCACGTCCACGTGATAGCGGTTGCGCAGCTTCGAGACCACCACTTCGATGTGTTGCTGGCCCGCGCCGGAAAGCAGGAACTCCTGCGTCTGGGGATCGCGGGCGAAGCGGAGCGAAAGGTCCTCTTCGAGCAGGCGATGAATCGCCGTGCCGATCTTGTCCTCGTCGGCGCGCGTCTTCGCTTCGACGGCGAAGGTGATCGAGGGTTCGGGCAGGCGCGCCGCCGGATAGTAGACCGGCGCGCCCTTGTCGCCGAGCGTGTCGCCCGTCTGCGTCTCCTTCAGCTTGGCCACGCTCCCCAGATCGCCGGCGTGCAGTTCGGCCACGGCCGCCCCCGTCTTCCCTTGCATCACCTGGACGTGCTGGAGCCGCTCGGTAGTTTGGCGCTGGTAATTCACCAGCGTGGCGTCGTTCCCGAGCCGGCCCGACATCACCTTGAAATAGCTCACCCGGCCGGCGAATGGATCCGCCATCGTCTTGAAGACGAATAACGACACCGGCTCGTCGTCCGCCACGCGCCGCGTCACCGCCTTGCCCTGCCGGTTCGGCTCGCTCGTGCCCGTCGCAGTGCCGCGCGCGCCGGGATGGGGAAACGTCTCGGCGAGGAAAGTCAGCAGGGATTCGCTGCCGATATTCCGCAATCCCGAAGCGGCCAGGACGGGAAACAGGCGCTGGGCGAGCAGCGCTTCCCGCAAGCCTTTTCTCAAATCGTCGGCCGGCAGCGTGCCCTTCTCGAAGAACTCCTCCATCAATTTGTCGTCGCCTTCGGCCACCATCTCGACCAGCTTCTCATGCCCTTCCCGCGCCAGGTCGGCCAGCTCGCCGGGGATCTCCTCGACCCGGGCTCGGCCGCTGCCGTCGGGATCGTAGAGATGCGCCTTCATCGTCACCAGATCGATCGCGCCCCGGAAATTCCTCTCCGCGCCGATCGGCAGTTGGGCGGGTACGGCGCCGCGGCCGAAAGTCTCTTGGATCGAAGCGAGCGCGCGCTGGAAATCGGCCAGGTCGCGGTCCATCCAGTTCACCACAAACGCGCGTGGCAAGCCGTATTCGGCCGCGTAGTCCCACACCTTCTCCGTCACCACTTGCACCCCGGCCACCGACTCCACCAGGATCAGCGCCGCATCGGCCGCGATGAGCGACGCTTTCGTGTCGTGGAGAAAGGTGCTGTAGCCCGGCGTATCCAGCAGATTGATTTTGACCGGCTCGGCCGCGCCCGCCGGCGTCCATTCCGCGTAGGCCAGAGAGGTCTGCACGCTGATTTTGCGCGCTACCTCTTCTTCATCCCAATCGGTGATGGCCGAGCCCTCCGACACTTTCCCCAGGCGGTCGGTGGCGCCGGCGGCGAAGAGCAAGGCGGAAACGAGCTGCGTCTTCCCCGTGCCGCCATGACCGACGACACCGACGTTTCGTAGCGATTCGGTTTTGCAGGCTTTCATCGGCTACCTCGAAAAACGCGGCTTCGACCGAAGGTTTCGCATCCTAGCACACGGCCCCACGCCCAGCAAACGCCGCAGCTCGCTGGCGGCAGCTCGCGCCCGGCTCGATCGTCACACCGAAGGCCCGCACGGACCTGAAAGCAGCGATGAACTCGGGCGAGCATCATCCCTTCTGCTCGGCCGTTCGCTTGAGCCGGTCGAGATCGCGCCTGTCCCTCGCGCGAACCGCGTGCTGCATGAACGCGCGGTCCCACAGCCTCCCCAGGCGTCCGGGCATCTCATATTCGTCCCGCAGATGGACGCGCGCGCCGGCTCCCACCCGCTCGATTTCCCAGCTCTGCAGCCCGGAGACGCCATAGGAATCGCGGAACCGCCACTCGAGCAATCGGCCGCGCTGGTAGGCCGTGACGACGGCCACCAGCGACACTTCCCGCTTCGAGACCTGGCCGACGATCCGCACCTTGAGCCCGGGCTGGAATTCGCTTGAGCCGCGCTGCACTTCGAATCGGCTGTCCATATCGCAGCCGTACCAGTAAGGCATGCGCTGCGGAACGAAAAACGCGCCCACTAGATTCGTAGGAGCGTGAATGTCCACAGAAAGTTTGATCTTCGCCATCGCCTCCGCGAGTCTTCCCGGCTCCCTCGCGCCCCCTGCCGCCGCCCTCCTCAGCTTACGGCATCTGCCGCCCTCGGCGCGAAACGCGCGCCGGCCTCCGGAGGACGCGGCTTACACGCTGCGATTCCGAGGGGCGTTGGGTGTCTGCCGGGGCGCCCGCCTCCCTCGGGCCGGCGCCCTGTGGGCGATTCGCATCCCGGGAGGGTAATGCCCCCGCGGACCCGGAGCAATCCGGTCTAGAATGAACGGTCGTGGAGGCGAACTCCCACCCTTCGTGCCCTCCCGCCGTGGCGGGGCCGCTCCCGCGGCGAGGCCCGCCGGCCTTGGTGGGCTGGCCGTGGCTGGGCGTCACATTCGATCTGTTGCGCGATCCGCTCGGCTTGCTCGAGCGCATGGGCCGCGAGGATGGTGCCATCTCTGAAATGCGCTATTGGCGCGGCTCGCGCGTGCTGCTCAACGATCCCGCGCTGATCGAGCAGGTGCTCGTGCTCCAGCACCAGAAATTCATCAAGGGCGTGCTGTTGCGACTCACGGCGCAGCGGCTTCTCGGCCAGGGCCTGCTCACCAGCGAAGGCGAACTCTGGCGCCGCCAGCGGCGCCTGGCGCAGCCCGCCTTCCAGCGCGCCCGGCTCGCCGCCTACGCTCCCGCCATGGTGGAATTGACCCGGGAGCAGGCCGCCGATTGGCGCCACGGTGAAACGCACGACATGGCGGCCGAGATGATGAACTTGTCGCTGCGCGTGGCCATGCGCACGCTTTTCGGCGTCGAACCGAAATCCGAATCCCGCGCCGTGGGCCAGGCGCTCACCGCGATCATGCGCCGCGATCTGCGCCGCCTTCGCTCTCCCCTGCGCCTCCCTGCCGCGTTTCCCAGCCCTGCCAACCGGCGCGCCGAGCGCGGTTATGCCCTGCTCGAGAGCACCGTCACCCGAATCATCGAGGAAAAGCGGCGGGATGGAGCCGCTTCCGACGACCTGCTCTCGCGCCTCGTCGAGGCTTCCGGTGAAGATGGCGCGCGCATGTCGCCTCGCCAGGTCCGCGACGAGACCATGACGCTACTGCTCGCCGGCCACGAAACCACGGCGCTGGCCCTGGCTTGGACCTGGTACCTGCTCGCGCAGAATCCGCTCGCCGAAACCCGCCTCCACGACGAGGTCGATCGCACGCTCGCGGGACGCCTGCCCGCGCCCGGCGACCTCGACCGGATGCCCTACCTCGCCGCCGTGATTCAAGAGGCGCTGCGGCTCTATCCCCCGGCGTACACGATTGGGCGCAGCTCGATCGAGCCCATCGAGCTGGGTGGCTACCATTTCCCCAAGGATACGGTTTTCCTCATCTCCGCTTGGGTAACGCAACGCGACCCTCGCTACTTCGCCGCTCCGACCGCCTTCCGGCCCGAACGCTGGCTCGGCGGGGCCAGCCCCGCGTGCGCCGCGCCGCAAGGCGAATCCGGCGGAGCCTCGCCTCGGCCAGGCGCCGCCGCAGCCGCGCCCGAAGGGTTCCGCTATTTCCCGTTTGGCGGCGGGCCGCGGCGCTGCATCGGCCAGCCGTTTGCCTTGATGGAAGTCGGACTCGCTGTCGCCACACTCGCTTCGCGCTTCCGGTTTCGCCTGGTTCCAGGTTCCGTGGTTTCCCCCGAGCCGCTGGTGACGCTGCGGCCGAAAGATGGCATTCCGATGATCGTGGAAGAAAGGCGGTGAGCCATGCCGGAGAACTCTTGGGGGCGAATTCGATGGGCGGCGTCCCGAAGCTTCGGGACGGCCATGCTCGTTCCCCTCTTCTTTCTTTCTCTGCTTTCGCCACGCGCGCCCGGGAGCGAGCCCGCCCCGGCGGGCCGAAGGGCGGCGGGAGAACGGCCGCAGGCCGCGGCGCCATCGGCGCGGCAGTCCGCGGCTGCGTTTCCGCTGAATCCCGGCACGTACTGGATCTATCAGGCCTTGGTGAGCTGGGGCCCGGAAGGCACGGCCGTGCCGCAGGAGAAGCTCTTCGATTGGAAAATGGAGGTCGTTCGCACGATTCCCCGCGAAGGCTTGCTCGCCGCCGTCGTCAAGGGCTTCCCCCGCGACCTCGACCGCGCGGAAGGGAATCCGGCACCGGTGGAATCGCTCATCGTGGAAACTGGCGGTACGAAGTTCTACTGGATTCCTCCCGCCTCCTTGCAAGCCGCACTCGCCCGGCTCGAAAATCCCGGCGACTCCCTCGACGACCTCCTCACCGACGACCGGATCTTCCTCGATCTGCCGCTCTCGCGCGGCAAGAGGTTCTGCAACACGACCGGCATGATTCGTACCGACGAGTTCTATTGCTGGGTGGCGGGCCAGCCGGCTCCAGCCGACCTCGCGGACGCGAAAGGCGTTCCGCCCGGCGCGCATGCTGCTTTCCCCGTCCAGTTCCTTACCACGGACGACTCCACATCCTTCGATTTCGTTTCGGGCATCGGGATCACACGCTATAGCTACCAGGTCCACGGCTCCGCGTTCGACACCGAGCTGCGCCTCCGCGAATTCCACCCCGGCTCCCCGTGACGCTCGCCAGTCGGCAGCGGGCATCTTTACCGACTCACCATGCCTGGCGCGCGGGGCGGGCCTTCTGAGAGCCCTTGCGGTATGATGCGCTGATCTCGGAGGCGCGCGATGCACAGGAAGCTAGGTTGCGGCTTGCTGCTCTTCTGCGGTTTGTCGCTGGCCGGTTGCGGCCTGTTCGAGCCGACCTGCCGGCGGGACGGCACTGCGCTCGCCTGCGGGGATACACGGTTCGAGGTGCTCGAGCCGTCGCTCGTTCGCCTGGAATATACGTCCCACGGCCAGTTCGTCAATGCTCCGACGGCGGTGGTCACCGGGCGCGACTGGCCCGCGGTAACTTACTCCTTCCTCCAAAAAGCCAGTTGGGTCACCCTGAAAACCAGCGCCCTCACCCTGCGCTATCACGTCGGCTCAGGCTGCTTCACGCAAAAGAATCTCGAAATCTCCTGGCAGGACCAGGGCTCCGAGCGCACCTGGGTTCCCGGACAGGCGGATCCGCTGAATCTCGGCGGCCTTTCCCCCTCGCTCGACGGCGCGGGCCAGAACCATTTTCCCCACTCCGGCGAGGGCATCCTGAGCCGCAGCGGCTATTTCGTGCTCGACGACAGTCATTCGCCGGTTTGGACCCAGGCGACCCAGTGGATCGAGCCGCGACCCGATCCGCGCGGCCAGGACCTCTATTTCCTCGAATACGGGGGCGACTACGCCGCGGCGCTCCAGAGCTACGCCCATCTGGTGGGACCCGTGCCCCTGCCGCCCCGCTACGCCCTCGGCGCGATGATCACGGATTTGAACTACGAATACCTGCCGCAAAACCCGCTGGTGAAGGATTACCACTACACCGATCGAGACGTGGAGAACCTCGTCACGCGCTTTCGCGCGGCGGGCATTCCTCTCGACGTCTTGGTGCTCGATTTCGCCTGGCACAACTTCGGCTGGGCCGGCGGGTACGACTGGAGTCCGATCTTCCCCCATCCGCGCCAGTTCCTGGATTGGGCGCACCAACAGGGACTTAAGATCAGCCTCAACGATCATCCGGGCTACAGCGAATGGCGCCCCGCCCCAGGCGTGCTCTCCGATCGGGATAGCCACGCGGCGGCGATCCATAAGATGCTCGGGATCCCCGCGGGGAAACCGGTGATCTGGAACCTGGCGGAGAAGCGGCAAGCGGAAGCCTTCATGCAAATCCTCCACTTCCCCTTGATGGATGAAGGAGTGGATTTCTGGTGGGTGGATGGCGGCTCGGGCGCCGCGAACATGCCTGGGCTCGACCCGCAGCTCTGGACGAATCGCGTCTATTACGACTTTTCCCAGCAACACACGGGAAAGCGCGCCTTCATCATGGGCCGCTACGGCGGTTGGGGCGAGAATCGCTACCCGGGCTTTTTCACCGGCGATACCTATTCCACTTGGGACATGCTCGGCTACGAGATCCCGTATACCGCTCGCGGCGGAAACGTTCTCGAGCCCTACATCACCCACGATATCGGCGGATTCCACGGGAAGGACGTGCCCTTCGATCTCTACGCCCGGTGGGTGGAATTCGGCGCGTTCAGTCCGCTTTTGCGGCTGCACAGCGCATTCGAGAATCCGCAGGACGGCAACGTCCGCATGCCCTGGTCCTATGGGCCGCAGGGGGTGGCGCTGGCGCGCCGCTACTTCAGTCTGCGCTACGCGCTCCTGCCTTACCTCTATACCTACGCGCGCATCGCCTACGACACCGGCATGCCCATGCTCCGGCCTCTTTATCTCGAATATCCCGATCTCGCCAAGGCCTACGCCTATCCCAAGGAATATCTCTTTGGAAAGGACATCCTCGTCGCGCCCGTCGCCGATCCTTCGGGCGACGAAGAGGTGTACCTGCCCCCCGGGCAGTGGACCGACTATTTCAGCGGCAAGACGTACGAGGGAGATGCGCTGCTGGGGATTCAGGCTCCGGTAGATTATCTGCCGCTTTTCGTCAAGCGCGGCGCCATCCTCCCGCTCGCGCCCCCCATGGATTACTCGGACCAGAAACCGCTCGATAGCCTCACCTTCGCTTTGTACGGTCCGCCCGGCGGCAGCTTCCGCCTCTACGAAGACGACGGCACGACGCTCGGCTACCAAAAGAACCAATTCGCCTGGACGCCCATCTCCTTCGAAGCGGTGTCCACCGCCAAAGGCGGCGCCTGGAAAATCGAGATCGGCCCGGCCGGCGGCAGCTTCCAGGGCCAAGTCGAGAGCCGCGCTTACAGCCTCGAGCTGCACAACCTGCGTGAGCCCGTCTCCGTCACCGCCGGCGGCAAAGCGATTCCCCGCGCCAACGCGACGCCCGGGTGGTCCTGGGACAGCACGAAAGCCGTGGCCACCATCCAGCTGCCAAAGCTTTCCGTTCGCGCACCCATCCGCGTCCTCGTGAATCTGCCTTGATAGCTTTCCCCGCGACGGAGTCGCAAGTGACGAAGGCCCTCGGGCCAAGGCGCTAAACCGCAAAGCCCGCAAACCACTTGGCGCCTTTGCGCCTTTGCGTGAAACCGTTCTTTTCGGCGTCCCCGCAAAGCGGAGGCCGAAAAACGGGGAGGCTAATGGCCGCGGCGGTCGCGGCGCACATCGCGGCGATCGGGCCGGACGTCTCGCCGGTCGCGGTGGATATCCCGCCGATCGGCGTTGCGGTCCCTCACGTCGCTGCGCATGTCGCGGCGCAGCGCTCGCGAGCGCGGGCTGCCCACCCCGTTCACCCGGTTCGAGCGCTGTAGTTGACGGCGGTCTTGGCGAATACCGCGATTGTCGGCGTTGCGGTCGCGGACGTCTCGCCGAATGTCGCGCCGGTCCTGGCGAATATCCCTGCGGTCTTGGTGAAGATCGCGGGGCGAGGCGGGGGCTTGGGCCCACGCGCCTGCGGATAGCAAGCCGAAAGCGGCCATTCCCAGGAAGCTTCGCCGAATAGCGGTATCGAGTCTCACGTTGTTTCTCCTCTCCCGTGCGGCTGCTGGGATCGCGTGCACTGGGTTGAACCCGCGCCGGAGGGTAAAGTTTTGGTTCCCGGGCGTCCGCCTCAGGATCCCGGTGCACCACCCGCCGGACTCGCCGGCGGGGCTGGACCTATGGCTGGAGGGGAGTGCAGATGGGTGTGGGAGCCTACGGTTCGTCCGCGTATTTCACCGAGCAACCATAAGGCCGCGTCGCGGGCATCGTCACCGGCTTTCCCGCCATGGCCTCCGTCAAGGCGAGATCCAGGTAGTTGGTGGCGCCTTCGAGGCTCGAGGGATCGGGCGTCGGCCGGTTGTCGATTGCGCCTTCGTAGATGAGCGCGCCTTGCGGATCGATGATGTAGATTTCCGGGGTGGTCTTCGCGTCGTACAGATGCCCAATCGTTCCCTGGGGGTCGAGCAGGACCGCGGTCGACGCCGCGTGCATTTGCTGGAAATACGCGTTGGCCTGGCTGGCATCCATGTAGCCCTGCTTGCCCGGAGCGGAAGAGATGATGGTCAGCCAAATGACCCCGCGCGCCGTCCATTCCTTTTGCAGCCGCTGCATATTCCCGGAATCGTAGTGCTTGCGGGTGTACGGGCAGCCGCGGTTTTGCCATTCGAGCACAACGAATTTGCCGTGGTAATCCGAAAGCCGGTGCGTCGCGCCGTGGGTATCGGTGCCGGTGAAATCCGGAGCGGCCTGGCCGACGCGCACCGCCCAAAGCGGCTGCGCGGCGAGCGCCGCCAGGGCAACGGCCAGAACGATCGCGGACTTCTTGCCCCTCATGTGCTCACCCTCCTCATTCCCCGCCGGTCACTTCACCCGCCGCGGCGGGTGCCCGACCGGCGCGGCAACCGCATACGCGGCTCCGCCGCCGAAAGAGATCAGCCCGCGAAGCCATTTCACGCGCCCCACGAGCAAATCCGACTTACGAAGGGTTAGACGCACGCCACCGGAGGTTGGGTGCGCGGCCTGCGGCGCGGAATTGCGGATCTGGTCCGGCACGAGCGGAAAGAACGTCGCGGTTCGCTCGCGTTTCCCCGTCTCGATGGTCAAAACGAAATCGTCGCCCTCGTCGCTCGCGGCTGCGTGCCAGCTCCGCGGCGCGGGACGCGGCAGCCGAGCTCGCGCCCCCGCAAAGAGAGCCCGCATCGCGGGCGACACCGTGGCGCGGGAAGAAACCGGCAAATCGAGTCTTACGGAAGCCCGCGCCGGCACGCAAACTTCCTTGCACGCCAGCCACTCGACGCGCGCGGCGAACTGCACGTCGCTCAGGCGCCCGGCAGGCGCCGGCGTCGAGACCGGTACGAGCAGTAAAACGTGGTTTTCATAGCCGTAATCCACGATCGCGCCCTGGCCAAGCCGCTGCGGCACCGGCCACTCGATCGTCCCGGCCGCAAAGCCCTTCGGCATCTGCCACGTGACGGTGGGCGGCTCGCCGGAATCGCCCGCATTCACCCAGTAAATATGCCAGCCGGAATCCATCCGGAACTCTAAACCCAGCCACAACCGCCTGCCGGGAACCACGGCATTCGTCTCCGCCACCAGCTTGACGGAACTGTGGGCCGCCGCCGCCCGCGCCCCGGACGGCGTCGGTAGCCTCACTGCCAGAACCGCCGCCACTCCCAGGAGCAGGAGAGAGCTTGCTGTTTGTCCCCGATGGCTATTCCGCTTCATGCCCTCCCCGCGCATCCGAAACACCCCCGCTCGACAGCGCCCCGGAAGCCAACATACACCGCGCCCGAGGCACCCGCAACGAACGCGCCTGCCGCCGCGTGATTCTGCCCCTGCTACCAACCCCTCGCGCAAAGGTGGCGCGGGCTCCCGTCCCGAACGTTCGGGATTCGGGACCTGCCCGCGCGCTTCTCCCATTAGGACCACTCCCTGGTGGGACGTCACGGGTCACAGCTCACGAGTCACGGGCCACGGGTCACGAGTCACGGCTCCCGGCCTCACTCGCCACTCGCTCCGTTCATTGACTTGGACCGGCGCGAAGCCTACCATTTCCCAAACGCATGGAGTCCCAGCCGCTCATCGGCAAGACCATCGGCCACTACCGCGTCCTGGAAAAGCTCGGGGGCGGCGGGATGGGTGTGGTCTATCTGGCCGAAGACCTCAATTTGGGCCGGCGCGTCGCGCTCAAATTCCTCCCTGAAGCCACCGCGGGAGACCCGCAGGCGCTCGAGCGGCTCCGGCGCGAAGCGCGAGCCGCTTCCGCGCTCGATCATCCCAATATCTGCACGATCTACGAAATTGGCGAAAGCGATGGCCGGCCGTTCATCGCCATGCAGTATCTCGATGGCCAGACGCTCAAGCACAGGCTGGAAGGCCGTGCCCTGCCGCTCGATTTGCTGCTAGATTGGGGAATCGAAATTGCCGACGCGCTCGACGCCGCCCACGCCCACGGCATCATTCACCGCGACATCAAGCCCGCGAATATCTTCATAACCCGCCGCGGCGAAGCCAAGATCCTCGATTTCGGCTTGGCCAAGGTGCTCGAAGGCCGGAAGCCGGATAGCTCGGGGCGGCAGGGAAGCGAAGCGACGCTGGCTACCCTCCCGGAGCATCTCACCAGCCCCGGCGTGGCCGTCGGAACCGTGGCGTACATGTCGCCCGAGCAGGCGCGCGGCGAGGAACTCGACCCGCGCACCGACCTCTTCAGCTTCGGCGCGATCCTCTACGAAATGGCGACGGGCCGCCTGCCGTTCGCCGGGAATACCACCGCGCTCCTCCACGACGCCATTTTGAATCGCGCACCGGCGCCGCCTTCCCGGCTCAATCCCGACGTTCCGCCGCGGCTCGAGGAGATCATCCTCAAAGCGCTCGAAAAGGATCCCGATGTGCGCTGCCAGTCGGCGGCGGAGCTACGCGCCGATTTGAAGCGCTTGAAACGCGATACCGAATCGGGCCGGTCGAGCGCGGCCGTCGTTTCGGCTCCCGCGGCAACCCCCGCAGCTCCCTCGCCGGCGGCCAAGACGCCTTCCAGCTCCTCTGCTGTCGCCACAGTGGCGCGGCAGCACAAGTGGGGTGTGGCTCTGACGGCGGGAGTGGTGCTCGTCCTGCTTGCGGCCGCAGCTTACGGCCTCTACTCGTTTCTGCACCGGGGGAGCGGCGCTACGGCCTTCGGCAACTTCACGATCACGCAGGTCACTAGTTCGGGCGACGCGGAACTGGCGGCGATTTCGCCTGACGGCAAATTCCTCTTGAGCGTGCGGAAGGCGGGCGGCGAAGCGAGCCTCTGGCTGCGCAACATTCCCACCGCCAGCGATACGCAAGTCGTTCCGCCAACCGAGTTCCAGTTCGCCACACTCGCCTTCTCTCCCGACGGCAATACCATCTATTTCCGCGAAGCCACCGATAAACTCGCGGACACGTGGAACCTGTATCGCGCGCCCGTCCTGGGCGGAACGCCCAGCGTCGTCAGCAAAGACGTGGATAGCAACGCCACGTTTTCACCGGACGGGAAGCAAATCGCCTACGCGCGCTGGAACGATCCGAAAGTGGGCGAGTGGAGACTGCTGACAGCCGCTGCGGACGGCAGCGACGAGAAGGTCCTGCTGGTCGCGTCCGTGGCCACCGGGCCTCGTTTCCTGGCATGGTCGCCAGACGGCAAGCGCATCGCCTGCACGTTGTCGGCGCCGCCCAACGCGCTGGGCGAAATGGATATGTTCGATCTGGCGAGCGGCCGCATGCAGCCGTTCGTCCAATTTGGAGACAAGGCCCTCATGGAACCGGCTTGGCTGCCGGATGGCCGCGGCCTTCTCGTCAATTACTCCAAGCCCTTTCTCGGGCCGATCCCTTCCCATGCCCAAATCGGCTTCCTTTCGTATCCGGCAGCGGCATTCCGCACCGTCACCAACGACACGAATGGCTACGCCACCCTCACCCTCTCCGCCAGCGGCGAGACCTTGGCCACCGTCCAGGTACAGACCTCCGGAGAAATCGACCTCCTTCCCGGCACGGGCGCGGGCACGCCTACACCCGTTCCCAGCATCCCGAGCCGTGCCGATCTTCTCGGCCTGGAATGGACCCCGAACGGCCAATTGCTGTTTTCCGAGATCGACAAAGTGGTTCGGATGGCGGCGGATGGAACGGCTTCCATCACGCTTTTAAGCGACCCGTCGGCCTTGACGGGACCGCTATCTTTGTGCGACGGCGGCCAGTACATAGTCTTCCAACGGGCTATTTCGTCCACCCGGTATGCATCGAACATCTGGCGTGCCGACGCCGACGGCTCGAACCTGAAGCAGCTCACCGACGGCCGGGTAGATAACTTTGCGTCTTGCTCGCCGGACGGGAAATGGGTCTATTACGAGGACTTCACCGCCACTCGCCTGATGCGCGTGCCGGTCGATGGAGGAAATGCGGAACTGGTGCCCGGAAGCACGGTGCCGAATTCCGTCTTCGGGGGTCTTGCGGTGTCGCCGGACGGCGAGACGCTGGCCTACATCCCCTCCACGACGAACGGCGCAACCAGAACCAGCTTTGCGAGGCTCGCCTTGGTCGATCTCGCGGCGAACGGGAAAGTCCCGCCGCGCCTGCTGGACGTCGATCCGCGAACTACCGGCTTCCCCTTGCGCTTCACGGCCGACGGCAAAGCCGTCGCTTACGCGATTGACGACAAGGGCGTGGAGAATCTTTGGGTCGAGCCGCTCGATGGCACGAAAGGTCGCGAGATCACCGATTTCTCCTCGCAGAGGATTGGCGACTTCGCATGGTCCGCGGACGGCAAGCGATTGGCCGTCCTCCGTGCCCAGTTCAGCTCCGACGTGATCTTGCTTCGCGAGACCAGCCGCTGATCGGCCCGCGGATTCTCCGAAAAGCCATGGGGAGGCACTCATGAAGAAGCTCGGTTTTCTGCTTGGGGCTCTGGCGGCGCTTGCCGCCGTGCCGATTGCCGCGCGGGTACAACGCGGTGGATCTCCGAAAAGCCAGCAACCGATTGTCCTGCACGCGGCGCGGCTGTTTGAGGTGGTTCCGGAAAAGATCGTCAGTCCCGGCGAAGTGCTGGTGGAGGGCGACCGGATCCGGGCCGCTGACACATCGGTGCCGCATCCGGCTGGAGCAAGAATCATCGACCTGGGCGACACCACGCTGATGCCCGGACTGATTGACGCGCACGTGCACCTGTTCCTGCATCCGGGCACGGCGGAGGATCTGCAGACGGTCGAAGAGTCCGTTCCGCAGCGAACGATCCAGGCCACCCTGGCGGCCCGGGCGGATCTGATGGCCGGTTTTACCTCGGAGCGCGATATGGGCACCGAAGGCGCGGGCCCTGCCGACACAGCCTTGCGAGAAGCCATCAACGCAGGACTCCTTCCGGGCCCGCGGCTGCGGATCAGCGGCATGGCCATTTCGATCCTTGGCGGACACGAGGATGCGATCGGCTTCAACCCGGCGCAGCACGTGCTGGGCAACGCGGACTACGCCAACGATACCGAGCAGCTCATCGAAACCATCCGCCAGCAGCGCAAGGATGGCAGCACTTTCGTGAAGATTTACGAGACCGGACCCGATCGGATGGTGCCGCACGGGTCGGCTCCGTGCCTGGGCGACCCGATCTGCGCGCAACTTGGCTTGGGCGAGCAGCCGGGCGATCCGGAATTCTGGGACTTCCATACCCCCTACCAGTACACCGAGGCGCAGCTCAAGGCGGCCGTCGCCGAGGCGGCGCGGCTGGATACCAACGTGGGCGTGCATTGCCAGGGCGAACCGGCCGCTCGGTTTGCGGTGGAGGCCGGCGTCGCGTCGATCGATCACGCCACCCAGCTCAGCGACGGCACCATGCGGCTGATGAAGGAAAAACGCATTCCCGCCGTGCCGACGTTCGCCATCTTCGAGTATTTCGCCGACCACGCGCCCACGCCGGAAGCCGCGGCGCGCGAGCACGCCATGCTGGATTACAAAATCCATGAGTTTAAACGCCAGGTCGCGGCGGGGGTTCCGATGGCCGTCGGCTCGGATGTGGGTCCGTTCCCGCACGGCACGCAGGCAAGGGAATTCGAGCTGATGGCGCGGTACGGTATGACGCCGCTGGCCGTGCTCGAGGCGGATTATCTCGATGGCGCGCGGATTCTCACCTGGCAGAACCAAGTCGGCCAGCTCAAGCCCGGCTATTACGCGGATATCATCGCCGTGCCCGGGAATCCGCTCGCCGACATTACCGCCGTCGAGCGCGTCGAGTTCGTGATGAAGGGTGGCGTGGTGTACAAGGGGAAAGGTTCGGACTAACGAAAAGGGCCGGAGCCTCCGCCTGCGGCGGACGCTCCGGCCCGGGAAAATAATCCTGGCGGCGACCTACTTTCCCACGCCGTTACCAGCGCAGTAACATCGGCCCTGCGGGGCTTAACTTCCGTGTTCGGGATGGGAACGGGTGTGACCCCCGCGGCAAGGCCACCAGGAAATTCGCAGATGATTGCAAGAGAGGCGTCGAGCCACGCCAAAGTCAAGTGGGCGTTGAAGAACGGACCAGCACAAAGCCATGCGTCGTTCCGCAACGTGCTGGGTAAGTTATATGGTCAAGCCGAACGGCCAATTAGTACGGGTTAGCTGAACGCATTGCTGCGCTTACACATCCCGCCTATCAAGGAGGTAGTCTTCCTCCGGCCTTCAGAGGCCGCCGTAGCGGCCTTGGGAGACCTTATCTTGAGGTGAGCTTCCCGCTTAGATGCCTTCAGCGGTTATCCCTTCCGGACTTCGCTACCGAGCGGTGCCGCTGGCGCGACAACTCGATCACAAGAGGTCCGTCCACCCCGGTCCTCTCGTACTAGGGGCGGCTCCTCGCAAGTCTCCTGCGCCCACACCAGATAGGGACCGAACTGTCTCGCGACGTTCTGAACCCAGCTCACGTACCGCTTTAATGGGCGAACAGCCCAACCCTTGGGACCTTCTACAGCCCCAGGATGCGATGAGCCGACATCGAGGTGCCAAACCGGAGCGTCGATGTGAACTCTCGGCTCCGATCAGCCTGTTATCCCCGGCGTACCTTTTATCCGTTGAGCGATGGCCCTTCCACGCGGGACCACCGGATCACTAGGCCCAGCTTTCGCTCCTGCTTGACTTGTCAGTCTCGCAGTCAACCTGGCTTGTGCCCTTGCACTCCACGGCGGATTTCCAAACCGCCTGAGCCAAGCTTTGGGCGCCTCCGTTACCGTTTAGGAGGCGACCGCCCCAGTCAAACTACCCGCCTGGCCATGTTCCCCGGCCCGTTTAGGGCCGTAGGTTAGGGCGACAGAACGATCAGGGTGGTATTTCACGGTTGCCTCCCCCCGGCCCAAAAGCCGGGGTTCCTAGGCTCCCACCTATGCTACGCAGACCGTTCCGTTACTCATGACCAGGGTGCAGTTAAGGTGCACGGGGTCTTTCCGTCTAGATGCGGGCATCCGGCGTCTTCACCGGAACCACAAATTCGCCGAGCCGTTCGCCAAGACAGTCGCGCTATCGTTACGCCATTCGTGCAGGTCGGAACTTACCCGACAAGGAATTTCGCTCGGTTCTCCCTACTCTGTTTCCAGAGAGGCCGGACTTTCTCTTTCGCTTCCCTTGTTCATCGTTGAAGCTATCGCCCGTATTTCCTCAATGCCTTCCGCCGTCAAATGCTTTCCCTGATTCATCAGACGAAGAATCTTTCGAAACCTCCCGAAGTCGACTCGCTTCTTCGATTTCAGCGGATGCCGTTCGAAGAAGGGAACAATCCTTTCGTTGAGGTGATTCAGCGCCCGGACTCGGTACGCCATGCGATCGCCGTGATTTTGTCTAACGACTCCACAACCGAAGAACCTCTTCAGCGCGTGGAGCAGTTGGACGTCACGCCGATGCTGTACGACCGTGAATTCCGGAAGCACTTGGCAGCCAGCGGACATCTCCGGGTGAGGGTTGATGCCGACGTAGAAACAACCTTCTCCGTCAACGAATCCCACCACCCATTGGGCTTCTAGCTTCTCAGGATGCGACTGAACGTTAAGTCTCTGAGGGTTCTCCATTCCTTCGGAGCCTTCCCTGCGGATTGTCCCCATGTCAGCCGGATTTTGACTGCCGCGTATGACCGCGACGAGTACCGGACTGCTGTGCGAGGAGTTTCCCGCATATGGTTCAGTTTGACTAAGGCTGCGCGATATTCAACCTTAGGACCGTTATAGTTACGGCCGCCGTTCACCGGGGCTTCAGATCAGGCCTTCGTTCGGATTGCTCCGAGCTGAGCCCTCCCTTTAACCTTCCGGCACCGGGCAGGCGTCACCCCCTATACGTCGTATTCGACTTCGCAGAGAGATGTGTTTTTGTTAAACAGTCGTAGCGCGCCTTTCACTGCGGCCTCTTCGGGCTATAAACCCTACCGAGGCACCCCTTCTCCCGAGGTTACGGGGTTAATGTGCCTAGTTCCTGAGCGAGCGTTCTCTCGAGCGCCTGTGGGTATTCGCCCTCGCCTACCTGTGTCGGTTTGAGGTACGGGCACCTGAAGGACTGCTTAGGGGGTTTTCCTGGCAGTATGGACTCGGAGACTTTGCGGCCTATGGCCTCGGAGCCTGCCTCACCGTTAACGACCCCGTGGATTTCCCTGCGGGATCCGGCTACCTCAGACTCATCGGGACATCCATCACCCGACTCCCTTATCCTGCTGCGTCGCCCCTTCGTCGTAACGTCCTTCAGGTGGGGCAGGAATGTTGACCTGCTATCCATCGGCTACGCCTTTCGGCCTCACCTTAGGACCCGCCTGACCCTGAGCGGATTGACCTTGCTCAGGAAACCTTAGGCTTTCGGCGACAGGAGTTCTCATCCTGTTTATCGCTACTTATGCCGGCAGAGTCTCTTCTGTGGCGTCTAGTGGTCCTTTCGGTCCACC
>JAJYLB010000065.1 GCA_021788095.1 Acidobacteriota bacterium
GCGGATATCAGCCGGCGCTGGGCACCTACTGCACAGGGCCGGATTGGCCTAAGACGCAGCACCCTTCCCCGGCGGCTACGTCCCACGCTTCCGCGCCTCACTCTACTCCGCTCTAAGCGGAGGGCTCGGACGCGCGCGGCAATTCCGAAACAACAACGACGAAGGAATTCGTGCGACCCTGCAGGTAGCGGGTGGCGGATTGCGGCTCGTCGCGCTGCGCTACGGCCCGCCGGCGAAACGGTGGATGGCGGCTTTCTCGGTGGGGTTGAAGTCCGCGAGGAGAGAGAGAATCGCCCGCAACTCGTCCCGGCCGAGAGGGTGAATCGTGCCGCGAGAGGGCACGGTAAAAGCGCGCACGTGCCGAAACACCGGACGGGTTCGCCGGTGCGCCACCGGCACGGGCATGGCGAGTCGCAGCCCTTTCGGTTGAAAATCAACGCAATCGAAAATCCCCGAGCCGGCAAGGCTCTCGTAGCCTGCACTGGCGGCGCGGGCGAGGCCGTAGATTTTGCGTTCGTCCGATTGGTAGCAAACGAAGAGATCGCCGGCCCTCACCCGTCGCAGGCGCGCCCAGCTCAGCGGGCTGCGAATCCACTCGTGGCCGCCCATTTCCTGGGGCCCGCGATTCCGGGAACGAAAGAACCGGTCGAAGTGCCAGCCCGTATAGCGGCCTGGCCGGCGGGAATTGACTTTGTAAACCCAGGCGTTCACTCCCCTTCCTCCCAGTGCCCTCGGCCGGTTCTCACTGCAGGGCGTCGCAGATAGGTTTATAGGACGCGCCGGGCTCCCGATTCCGTCGGGACAGGTGCCGGCTGGCGCTACACTTCTTCCATGGCATCCGCCCATCCTAGCGGAAAAGCGAACTGGCATCGAGCAACGTGCCGCGCCGCGCCTCTGCTATGCTGAGAGCCGTGCGAAAGGCCGCTCGTGGCGCAATCGTTTTAATCCTCTTGACCGGAGTGGGCGCCTGGGTCGGTGCGGTCCAGGCGCATGAACAGCGCGGGGCGCAAGCCCGCGCGGTCAGCCCATCTGGTTCGCAGCGACCGCCCTCGGCTTCGGCCCCTTCTTCCCCGCCAGCATCGACCGCGCTCGGGACCATCGTGCTCGATCCCGCGCACGGAGGGACGGACGAGGGCGCGCATGGCAGCGGCAGCATCGTGGAGAAGGATGTGACGCTGGTATTGGCGGAAGCGATCCGCGCGCGGGTGCTACGCGATGGTTGGCAGGTGCTTATGACGCGGCAAGGGGACGACACGCTCTCTTTCGCGCAGCGGGCGGCGATGGCCAACGCGCAGGCCCACGCGATCTTTCTCACCCTGCACGTAGGATCGAGCGGCGCGGCGGGGACAGCTTACGCCTGCTATTACGATTTCGGCCAACTGGCCGAGGCCACGCCGCCGGTGGCCGGCGGCCTGCTGAGTTGGGAAACGGCGCAGCGGCCGTGGGAGCCTTATAGCAGGCGCTTGGCGCAGCTCGTGCAGGGCGAACTCGCCACGCGGCTCCCGGGATCCTCCGAGCAGCCGGCCGGCGCTCCGCTCTATCAACTGCGGGCGATCGACGAACCGGCGATTGCCGTCGAACTCGAAAACGTCAACGCGGCGGATGAGGGCGCGCTAACCGCGCTCGCCGCGCCGCTGGCGGGGGCGATTGCGCACGCCCTCGTGGCGTTCCGTGCCAGTTACGCGGCGGAGGTCCATTGATGTTGCGGCGGAAGGCCGTCGCCCTCGCCGTGCTCGCGGTGCTGGTGATCTCCGGCTTCCTCTACCTGCCCGCCCTGTACCGGCGCGTCGTGGGCTTGCGTCACATGCCGCTTTCCGGGCAGGAAGAGCGGCGCGCTGCGATCGAGCCGCCGATTTCAACGCCTACGGACGTACCCTCCAAGGCCGAGTTGTTTTGGGAGTCGAAATCCGCGCCGGGGACGATCATCCCAGCTGAAGTCGAGCTGAAGCTCTCCGCCGATCCCGTCGAGCGAGCCAAGCAATTGCTCGCCGCGCTCATCGCCGGGCCCGCCGATCCCACCGAGCGAACGCTTCCCCCCGACGCCACTCTCGAGGAATTCTACCTGCTGCCGGAAGGCACTGCCGTTGCCGACTTCTCCAGCGAACTTTCCACGCATCTGCCCTCGGGCATTCAGAGCGAAGAGATGGCGGTGGAATCCATTGCCGGCACCCTGGCCGCCAATATCCCGGATTTGCACCGGCTCAAGATTCTGATTGGCGGTCAGGAAGCCGAAACGCTCGCCGGGCACATCGACTTGACGGGCTATTTCCTGCTCCCGCCGCCGGCTCTCGCGGCGACGTCCGTTTCCCCGCCCGCGCCTTCTCTCCCGCATTGACAGCATGGCGCGGCACCGGCAAACTGAGGCGCGCAGGAGGGTTGAGTTCGCTCCCCGAAGACGCATCGATCTTCGGCGCGGCCCCGGAGGGACCCATGGCACGAAATGACGGGCGGGCGCCCGAGCAACTGCGGCAGGTGCGGCTGACCCCGGATTTCATTCCCACGGCCGAGGGCAGCATTTTGATCGAGGTGGGGAACACCCGGGTGGTGGTCACCGCGTCGGTCGACGATGGCGTTCCCGGGTTTCTGCGAGGCAGCGGGCGGGGATGGGTCACCAGCGAGTACTCGATGCTACCCCGCGCCACCGAGCAGCGCACGCCGAGGGAAGCCAGTCGCGGCCGGCCCTCGGGCCGAACGCTCGAGATTCAGCGGTTGATCGGCAGGTCGCTGCGCGCGGTGACCGATACTCCCGCGCTGGGCGAGCGGACCATCTGGATCGACTGCGACGTGTTGCAAGCCGATGGAGGAACGCGCACGGCTTCGATCACGGGCGGCTTCGCCGCGCTGGCGCTGGCGTGCGAGCGGCTGGTAGCGGGCGGAATCCTGCGCGCCGTGCCGCTCGTCGACTCGGTGGCGGCCACCAGCGTGGGGGTGGTGGACGACGCGCTCCTGCTCGACCTCTGCTACGACGAGGATGCGCGAGCGCAAGTGGACATGAACGTCGTCATGACCGGCAGCGGCCGGTTGGTCGAAATCCAAGCGACGGGCGAAGGCCGCGCTTTCACGCGGGAAGAACTCGACCGCCTGCTCGCTTTGGCCGAGCGCGGGATCGAGCGCCTCACGGCCCAGCAGCGCGCCCTTCTCAAGATGGACTTTCGCGCCCGTGCCCGTTAGGCTCCTGCTCGCCACGTCGAATCCCGGCAAGCGCCGCGAATATCGCGCTCTCGCCGGAACTGGCGGCGGGATCGAAATCGATCTGCTGCCCGAATTCGCTTCCCTGCCCGCCTTCGACGAATCCGCGCCCACGTTCGCCGAGAATGCGGCGGGCAAAGCCCTCCATTACAGCCGCTTCACGAGCGAGTTGCTGCTCGCGGAGGATTCGGGATTGGTGGTCCCGGCGCTGGGCGGCGCGCCCGGCCCGCATTCGGCGCGGTACGGCGGCCCGGACGCCACGGACGCCGACCGGGTGCGGAAGCTACTCGGAGAGATGAACGGGCGAACGGGGAGCGAGCGCGAAGCGCGGTTCGTTGCCGTCGTGGCGTTGGCGCGGCAAGAGCGGGTCCTGGCGATCTTCTCCGATTTTGTCGAAGGGGTGCTCGCACACGAAGCGCGCGGGCAAAATGGTTTCGGCTACGACCCCATCTTTCTTTTCAAACCCCTCGGCCGCACCTTCGCCGAACTCGCTTCCGAAGAGAAGAACCTCTATAGCCATCGCGCCCGCGCGTTTCGCAAGGCGGCGGATTTCCTGCGCTCGCGGGAAGCCGGACTGTTGCTATAATGCCGGGCGAGTTGTTGCGATGGCAGGCGCCAAGGCAAAGAAGAAAGCAGGAGCGGGGAAGAAACTGAAGCGCGGCGCGCGGAAGCCCGCCCTGGCGCGCAAACCCGCGGCGCGGAAACCCGCCGCCGTTCGACAGGTTCACGGCCCTGAGCAAAGTCGAAGGGCGGCAGGGCGAGGCACCGATCCCGCCCGCGTCGCCAAGCTCCTCGAAGGGCTGGACGGCGCCTATCCTGCGGCCACCTGCGCGCTGGGCCACCGCAACGCCTTCGAGCTGCTGGTCGCGACCATCCTCTCGGCGCAGTGCACCGATGAGCGAGTGAACCAGGTCACGCCCGGCCTCTTTCAGAAATATCCCACGCCAGGCGAGTTGGCCATCGCCGATCCCCGGGAGCTCGAACAGGAGATTCGTTCGACCGGCTTCTACCACAACAAGGCGAAGTCGCTGCTCGGGGCGAGCCGGCGAATCGTCGAGGTGTTTGGTGGCGAAGTGCCGCAAACGATGGAGCAGTTGCTGACACTCGCGGGGGTGGCGCGGAAAACGGCCAACGTGGTGCTTGGCACCGCATTCGGAATCCCTTCCGGCGTCGTCGTGGATACCCACGTTCAGCGGATCGCCCAGCGGCTCGACCTGACGAGGAACACCGATCCCAAGAAGATCGAGCAGGACCTGATGAAAGTCGTCCCTCAGGACCGCTGGATTCTCTTCTCGCATCAGGTGATCTGGCACGGGCGTCGCGTGTGCCAGGCTCGGCGGCCCAAGTGCGCCGAATGCGTATTGGAAAAGGTTTGTTACTCGAAGGACAAAACCTACTCGAGTTGGTAAGCGGGCGAGTGGCAACGAGGACCGCGGCCGAAGCAGGCCGAGGAACGTCCCGCGGAAGCGCGAGAAGCCTGAAAGATACCGTGAGGACGGGCCTGCGGAAAGCACTCGCCGGGTGCGTGCGGCCGGTGCCGATGCCTAGAAATTTCATGAAGGAATTCGTCGGCGACGCGAAACGTCATGCGGCCCAGAGTCCGCGGACGCTATTCAGTGTATATTACGAAGCTGCCGACGGGCAGTAGGGCGGGCTCCGCGAGTTTCGCTTCCGGCATTTCAAGGACCGGGAAGGGCGTGAAAATGACCGTAAACGTAAGCTTCCATGCCGTAGGGTTACCCGTGAAGTTTACCGGTGGCACGCCGGCCGTGCTCCTGGCGGCCGCTCCCAGAAGCACAGTCATCTCGCTCCAGCCGGTGGATCTGGCGATCATCACGCTCTATTTCCTGGCGGTCCTCGGCATTGGCTTCTACCTCAAGAAATTTGCCAGGAGCGGCGAAGACTTTTTCGTCGCCGGCCGCAGAATGACGGCCTGGGTTGCCGGGCTCGCCTTCATTTCGGCCAACCTCGGCTCGCTGGAACTGATGGGCTGGGCGGGCAACGCGTACCAGTATGGCATCCTGGCAGCGCACTGGTATTGGGTGGGCGCCATCCCGGCGATGCTGTTCCTCGCCATCGTCATGATGCCCTTCTATTACATCCGCAAAACCCATTCGGTGCCGGGCTACCTCGCCTTGCGTTACGGCCGCGCCACCAGCGGGTTGAGCGCCATCACCTTTGCCGTCATGACAATTCTGATGTCGGGCGTGAATATGTTTGCTATGGCGGTGGTGATGCAGACCATCCTGGGGTGGAATTTCAACTTCAGCCTCTGGGTCTCGACGCTTACCGTGGGCATCTACGTCGCGCTGGGCGGGCTCTATTCGGCCATATTCAACGAGGTGGTGCAATTTTTCCTCATCTGGCTGGGCGCGCTGCTCGTTCCGATACTTGGCTTGGTGGAAACAGGCAGTTGGTCGGGCATGGTCGCGCGCATCCAGCACAATTTCCCCGGCCAGAACTTCACCCACATGTGGGGGCCGATGCTTCACCCTTCGCAAAACCCCATGGGCGTGTCGTGGGTGGCCATCGTATTCGGCCTGGGCGCGGTGCTCTCGATGGGTTACTGGACCACGGACTTCCTGGTGGTGCAGCGGGTGCTTGCCGCCAAGGACATACGTTCGGCGAAAATGGCTCCGATCATCGGCGCCTTCTTCAAGATGGCGGTTCCTTTCATCGTCATCCTGCCCGGCCTGCTTGGCTTGGCCGTGCTGCCGTTCCACCTTTATCCGGACAACGTGGTCGCGGCCCATGCGGGCGAACACCTCCGCAGCTACGACCAGGTCCTCCCGCTGATGATGGCGCGATACCTGGGCCCGGGCTTGCTGGGGCTGGGCATCACGGCGCTTATCGCGGGTTTCATGTCGGGCATGGCCGGCAACGTCAGCGCCTTCGCCACCGTCTGGACGTACGACCTTTACCGGCCGTTCATCAAGAAACAGGCGACGGACCGGCATTACGTGGCCATGGGCCGATGGTGCACGATCGTCGGCCTCTTCATCAGCATCGGCGCGGCGTACGTGGTAACGCATTTCGGAAGCCTGATGAATTACGTCCAGGCGCTTTTCAGCTTTTTCATCGCGCCGCTTTTTGGCACGGTGATCATCGGCATGCTTTGGAAACGCGCCACAAGGGCGGCGGGCTTCTGGGGTCTGCTGGCAGGCATCACGACCGCCATCACCATCTTCGCGCTCATTGGCCACAACCCGGACAAGTACATCTCCTGGTTTTGCTTCTATGCCGGAGCGCAGCAACTTGCGCAACAGATGTGGCAGGCGCTGTGGGCGTTCGTGGCCGTGGTGATCGTGTCGGTGGGCGTGACGCTCGCGACCAAGCCGCGGCCCGAGGCCGAACTGCGAGGGCTGGTTATGGGCTTGACCGAAGTGCCCAGCGAAGGTCATCTGCCGCTGGTGAAGCGGCCGATTTTCTGGGCGGCGATCTGTTTCGGCGTGTTTCTAGTTTTGCAGTGGATTTTCCGTTAGACCCACGTGCCGAACGGCTTGCCAAGTTCCGGCAGGGATGGCGAGGAGGAGCAGATGGCGGAAGAAAAACCGAGCGAGATTTGGCAAGGCGGCGGCGGGAAGAAAGTCGCGGCCGGCGTAGCGGAACCCGATGCGCCGGACCGGCACATGATCCCCGTCTGGTTCTTTGTGGGCCTTCTGCTCTTCCTCTACGGAATCTTGATCTTCATCAAGGGCATCGCGGAGTGGTCCCATCCGCCCGACACCGGGCTATCCCTGTGGTCGCACGTGCCTGCTGCGGACACGTTCCTGCCAAAACTTCATCCGGCGTTCTGGTGGGGCATCCTGCTGATCGTTCTGGGCGGAGTTTTCGTTTTGATGAATTATCCGCGAAGGAAGACGCAACCCCGCGTCCCGTGAAGCGACGCCCCGATCCCGAGGGCAGCGCGGTTTCCCGCTTGCACCCGCGGGGCTCAGCGGGAGAAGGAGAGGACGACAGCGGATGCGCGCGGCAGGGTAAACGTGTAATCCCCGTTTGCGCCACGCGCCACGCGACTCGTTTTCAGCGCACCGATGCGGCCATCGGTATCGAACTGCCGGCCGCCGTAACGAACGCCGGCGGCGGGCGAGCGCAGGCCCGGCGCCTGCAAAACCAATAGCGAGGCCGCGCCGGAGACTCCCGAGGGACGGACCGTTACCGATCCGGAAGCCGTCTCGTCCTCGTTGATCACGAAGACGTGGACCGCGCACGTAGGACACGCGGTGGTGGCAAAGGCTTCGATGTGGCCTTGGGCGCTCGCCCGCGCCGGAAGGAAATACTCGCCGGAGGCATTCCGAGCGAACATCGCCATGGCGTAGTAAAGCGGCTGCGGCACGTTGCGGTAGCGCTCGCGGCCGCCTGCCTTCCAACCGAAAGTCATGACGGGGTTATAGGCGCTGCCGCCATGGCGGTAGCTGAAATGGAAATTGATGTTGGTGTAGCCATCGCGCGCAATGTGGAACATGTAATCGAGTCCCCAAACCGCTGAGGCAAAGGCATCGCTGACACCCGCCATGCCGCCGCACGAGGCCGAATTCGTTTCCGCCAGGGCGATGGGCAGGTGGTACCGATGCGCCACGGCCGCAAGCTGTTTTGAGAGGGCGTCGAATTGCTCCATCCGCTCCTTGGAGAGCAGCTCCGCGACGGTAACGTTGCGGTGCCCGCAGGTGGACGTCGTGTAGTTGTGAACGGACACGAGCTTCAGATCGCCTCCCATGCCCCGCAGCATAACGCCGAGATCCCGCGGGTTATTCCACGCGCAGCAATCCGCCGGGGCGACGAAGCCATAACGCCGGGCGACGGCATTGGCGCGGAAGGCGTCGATGTAGCCGAGCGCATCACGAACGTAATCGGCGGGGGAATAGGTTCGGGGCCGGGCCGGCGATCGCGAAAACAGGCTTGGTTCATTGCCGATTTCGAAGCCGATGATCTCTCTGGCGGGGATCTCCTTGGCCATGCCCTCGGTGACTTCGCCGAGGGCCCAGGGGGGTGAATTCTGCTTGAGGTTCAAGCCGAGGATTAGGCGCCAGCCCGCCGCGCGCACCGCAATGGAATAGAGTCCGAGCAGGCCCGGCGAGATCGCTCCCCGGCACCAAGCCGGATGCGGGGCCGCTTGCGGATTCCAGCAGTCGTTGTCCTGGCTGTTGCCGCCCAGGCGAAGGACTCCCGGCCCCAAGTCGCGCATGAGCCGGAAGAAGCCGCGATTCGGAGCACTGGGTTCCCCCAGCACGTAAACCAGTCTTGCCGCGGCGGGAACGCCTTCGGGCCGCACGATACTTCCTTGCGCCTCGGACGTTGGCGTCGGCAGACCCATGCCCGAGGTAGACACTTCGTTGCTGAATCCCAAGAAGTCGCGCGGGATTCGCGGGCCGAGCCGTTGTGAGTCCACCTGAACGATAGCGACGGCCGGCCTCGTTTGCGCCCCAACTCCGGTGCACGCAGCCAAAACCAGTGCGCAGAGACCACCGAGGAGCATTCCGCAGCTTCCGCGCCTCGAGGAGGAGCCGGCCCGGGCGCGGCCCGCGCCAGCGCTTGGCTTCCTTGGGAATCCACAGCAACGCCTGGCCTCGAATCGCAACATGGTTCCCACCTCCCTCACCCGCGTCACCGCGACAGCCGTCGCTCCCTGCGAAAACCCATTCCTGTAAGGGCCTCCTCGCCGGCGTTGGGGCGGGCGGCGGAAGCAACCCGAGGTTGCCGCCGCCGGCGCATGGGCCGAACCGCGCTTAGTTCGAACCGGCTTTGAAGCCGCAGGACGGGTCGCTGAGCCTGGTGGGCGCGACGTTGAGCTGCTGGAGCTGGTTTTTGGCCAGCACGGAGTTGAATTCGGCGATCTGCTGCTTTTGCTCCGCCTTCCAGGCCGTCACGGTGCGGTTGTACTCGCGGCAATCGCTCGCCCAAGTGGCTATCTGGGTGGGAGTAGGCGCCATGTCGAGCCCCACCTGCATCATGCTGACCATGGTGTTGTAGTCGTCGTTCAGCGTGACGAAGGGGCGCAATGCGTTCGGCTTGGGAGGAGGACGGCGCATGAAGTAGGCGAGGATGCCGCCGGTTGGAATCGCGCCGCCAATGTCGGTCAGGCTGGCATCGAGCTTCTTGGCTTCCGAGGCGACCTCGACGGGCAAGCTGCCCTTCATCAGCGACGCCAGCTGCGTCTTGACGGCATTCACTTCAGTAAAGCCTTCGTAGCTCTGTTGCATGCCATGATAGGCGAGCAGCGTGAGCTGGTTTTGGGCGCGCAGGGCGGCCATCAGCTCGGGGCTCTGGCCCACGCGCGGGTCGTTCACGACCGTGACGTGCCGCGTGTAGACCTTGCCGTCCACCGTGAGCTTGAGCGTATAAACGCCCGGAATCACCTGCGGTCCGTGGGGGCCGGGAGTGGTCGCGCCCTCCACCATGTTCATCTGGTTTTCGAGGTCGTGCTGAAAGGCAGGCGGGTCGTCATACTGCAGGTTCCAGTTGACGCGGTTCATGCCTACATTCGTGCTGAGGGCGCGCGACCGGGGCGAGGCCAGCCAGTAGCGGGGATAGGCTTGGCCTTCGATGGGCGGCGGCAACGTGCTGGAGATCGTGCGCACCAGGTTGCCGTGGGAGTCGAATACCTGGAGCTGGATCGGACCGTTCGGCTGCTTGCCGAGGTAATAATCCACAATCGCGCCATAAGGCGGATTGGGCGCATGGGGCACTTCGACGGAGAAGGGCTGATCCCAGTTGCCATTGATACGGGCGCGAATGGCGTCTTCGGGCTGGAAGAGATAGGCGGAGGAAGACCGGATGGCCTTGGCGTCGGCGGCGATCTGCCGCAGCGGGGTGATATCGTCGAGCACCCAGAAGCCGCGGCCATAGGTGCAGATGACGAGGTCGTTCATGTGGTCGCCCGTGTGGATGACGAGGTCGCGAATGGAGGTGCTGGGCAGATTCTGGCGCAGGGACTGCCAGTTGTCGCCATTGTCGAAACTGACGTAAACCGTCGTTTCGGTGCCGGCGAAGAGCAGGCCGGGCTGCCGGGGATCGGCGCGCAGAACGTTCACCCAGCTTCCCGTACGCTCGTCGCGCGGCAGGCCGTTGACAATGCTCGTCCAAGTCTTTCCGGCGTCGGTGGTGCGCCAAATGAGCGGCACGTCGGTGTCCTGATTCTTGCGCTGCGGGGGAGCCAAAGCGCCGCGCATGGCGCCGATGACGGCTGTGACGTAGGCGGTGTTGACGTTATCTCCGGCTTCGATCGAGGTGAATTCGGTGTTGGCCGGCGCGTCCGTGATGTTGCTGACGTTGTTCCAGTGCTTGCCGCCATCCATCGTGTTGTAGATCTGGCCGTTGCTGCTCACGGTCCAGAACACGCCCCGCTTGACCTTGGAAATCGAGAAGCCGTTGAGGGCGGGTCCGACCGGGCCGAAGCGGGGACCGGGCCGCGCCGGCTGCTTCGGCGGCGGAAGGGGTGTGCCGCAGGCCACGGCGGGCTGGCCCTTGGGGGTGGTGAGATCGGGGCTGAAAGCCTTCCAGGAATGGGCGCCGTCGCGCGAGACCAGCAGGCACTGGTAAGCAACGTAGAGGGCGCCGGGGTCGAAGGCGGTATCGAATTTCTTCTGGAAATCGCGACCGGTGCGGTATTTGGTGGCGTCAGGACCGAAATTGGGCGCGACATTCTCCCATTGCCCGGTCGTCATGTCGATTTTGATGATGCCGCTTCCACCACCGCCGGGGCCGTAGCCGACGCCATAGAGGATTTCCGGATTCTGCGGATCGGGCGTGATGACGCCGAATTCGGAGGAAGGCAGAGGGCTCCAGTCGGTGAAGTCAATTTGACCCCAATTGCCGCGGCTGCTGGTCATGACCGCGCCGGTATCCTGCTGCGCGCCCAGAATCCAGTAGGGATACTGGTCGGTGGTGGCGACGTGGTAGATCTGGGAGATGGATTGGGTGTACCAGAGGCTCCAGGTATCGCCGCCATCGAGGGTAACGCTGGCGCCCTGGTCCGCGCCGATCACCATGCGCCGGCCATTGGTGGGATCGATCCAGGCGTTGTGGTAATCCTCGCCGCCGGGCGCGCCCTTGAAGGCATGGAAGGTGACCCCTCCGTCGGTAGAGCGGTACATCGCCGTGCTGACGGTGTAGACGATGTCGGGATTCTGCGAGTCCACAAAGACCCCGGAGCTATAGGAGCCCTGGCCGTTGCCGATGCGAAGGTCGTTGCCCGCCATGTGCCGCCAGGTAGCGCCGCCGTCGTCGGAACGGAATAGCCCCGAGCCCTTTTCAATGGCGTTACCAACGATGTAAATGCGCTGGCCATGCGTGTGCATGGCGATCGCCACCGCAATGCGGCCGGGGAAGGGCGGAATCTTGATCTGGGTCCAGGTCAGGCCTTCGTCGGTGGATTTGAAGAGGAGTGGCGGCTTGGGTTTGGGCCGCGGGCCGGGGCCGCCAGGGAAGAAAAATCCGCCTGTGCCCTGGGTGGCGGCCAGCATGATGCCGGGTTCGTCGTAGGCGTACTCCAGCGCGCGCGTGCCGTCGTAGCCGTCGGGCTTGAGGACGTTGGTCCACGTCTGGCCGCCATCGGTGGAGCGGTAAATACCACCGCCGTGGTGGGTGGCGTCGCCCAGGGCGGAAACGATCACCAGGTTGGGATTGGCGGGATCGACCAGGATGCGATCGATCTTCACCGTGTCCTCCAGGCCGATGTGCTGCCAGCTCTTGCCGGCATCGGTGGACTTCCACATCCCGTTGCCAAGGCTGCCGCCGATCGGGTCGCCTGCGCCGGCATACACGATATCGGGATTCGAGGGAGCGACTTGGACGGCGCCGATACTATCCACACTCTTCACCTGGTCGAAAATGGGAACCCAGGTGACGCCGGCGCTGGTGGTTTTCCAGATGCCGCCTTGCGGCGTGCCGGCGTAGAACACTCCGCTCTCGCCGATGGCTCCTGTTACGGCGGCGATGCGCCCGCCGTGGAATGGCCCGACGTTACGCCACTTGAGCCCAGCGTAGAGGTCGGGCTTGGCCTGGGCCGCCGCGCCCAAGCTGAATGCCAGCATGCAGGCGAAAAACAACCCCCCGTAGACAACCCGTGAAATTCGAATCATGACGTAGGCACCCTTTCCCGAGAATCCACACCGTCGAACCGGAAAAGTATACTGTCACATTTTCACTCCCGGCTCAATTTCCGATTGAAAGGAAAGCTAACCCGCTTTCTCACGACCCGCGAGGCGCGCGGCCTTCCTAAACGAGCCTCGCAGGCGTGGTTCGGGATTCCGTCGCGGCAGACACAGTACGCGCCTCAGGATGACAGCGTGTAATCTGTGTCATCCTGAGGCCGTCGCCGTTCGACTGGCTCACGGCCCTGAGCGGAGTCGAAGGGCGGCGGCCGAGGGATATCGACCGCCAATAACTCTCTACGGCTTCCTCGGGGGGCGCTTCGTGGGAAAAGCGGGCTAGCCGATCTGGTCGCCAAAGGGGCCTTGCTGCGCGACGCGGAGCGGCGTCACACCAGGTGTCGTCTCGGCGGCCCTCTCCGGCGCGCCCCCTGCCTGACGCTCAAGGAGCGCGGCGAGTCGGTTGAAGAGCAGGCTCCAGATTGAGCTGAATATCCACAGAAGCACTACCTTCCGATGGTGGCTTATAATCGAGGCGCATTCCCGTCGGGGCGTAGCGCAGCCTGGTAGCGCGCCTGCCTTGGGCGCCTACCAACCGACTCCAACGGCTCCAACAGCGATTTGCTTTCTTCTGTGTTTTCATTAACTTGGGGAATCTGCTTTTCGCTCAAAGCTAACCCCAACAGGCCCAAAAACATCGCAATCTGCCACACTTTTGGCACAGGGAGTCCGCCGGCTCCCATTTTCCTCTCCATTCACCCTAGGTTGCATGCTCCAAAAGCAGGCTCCCTCCAAGGACGGATCGCGACAGATTTTTCGCTGTGCCAGAATTCGCCGACGGTGGATAGCCCGCCTGCTCTTGCGGCAGGATTACTCCATTGCGAGGATCGTATTCTGGCACAGTTTGAGATTTCCTGGCACAGCCAGTGCACATGCCCTTTCGAGATTCGTTGCGAGGTTTTCTGACAAACTGGCACATGAATCATGATTCGACATCGGGTTCCGAGAGAGCCAGTCCTTGAAACGAGTCGCGATAGAGCGCCTCCACCCGGTCCACCTCCTCGTCGGTCAATGCAGCGAACTCGCTCGACTGGGCCCGTTTTGACAGCCGGCCGTTGTGCTGCCGCAGGAACTTGTGCAGTAAATCCACCTTTTGTTCTGGCATATCGACGATTTCCTGCACGCCTTTGCTGAATTGATCGAAGGCTTCGAGATACGCAACTTCCTGAGGCAGGTCCTGCTCGACCGTTTCTTCGACGCAGCGGTACAAGAACTCGGCGTGAGCCGTGGCATCGAAAAAGCGGTAATAGCCGGCCGTTTCATTCAGCACTCGCACATTCCCTGCCGGCGTGGGTCTCCACTCGATCAGGTCAAGTAGCGGACGCGAATACGACTCAAGAACCGATTTGTAGGGTGCAATATTCCGGTAGATGGCAGCGCTCACAGGGAACACCACACCCGGAGGGTTGTAGCCTGCTGCTCCGAGCGTATGGTGAATCAGCCAGCGGTGAAGGCGGCCGTTTCCGTCCTCGAAGGGGTGAATGTAAACGAATCCGAATGCCAATGGCGCGGCGATTACCACTGCGTCGACGCCAGCCGTCCGCACACGCTCGTCATAGGCCACAACACCGTCCATGAGGCTCTGAAGGTCTTCGGCTTTCGCACTGATGTGTGCCGGGAGCGGTTCGTGGGTTCTGCGGTCATGCGTTCCAACGAAACCGCCCTCCGTTCTCAGACCCAGATGAGTGAATCTCGAATCGCCGATCACAATCCGTTGCAATCGTTCGAACTCCGCGATGCTCAAGGGTCGGGATCCGGCTTCGCCGATTGCTTTCCCCCATCTCAGGGCACGCTGTGGCGAGGGCCGCTCTCCTTCGATCCGGAATGACGCCTTGCTATCGTCGAGCAACAAAAACGCGGCGGCCCGGCTGAGAACGTCCGGATGTACGCTGGCGACGATTTCGCGCGCTCGACGGTCAAGGCCTTTCGCAATTTGCGCTTCGAGTGTTGCCGTCCGCCGAACGAGCGGGCAGAACGCCGGAGTGCCTGGCAGATTGTCGACCACCTTGTGCCGGCGGGACGGAATTCCACGAGCAAGACCGAATTGCTGCTCTGGATCGAGGACAGGCACGGCACGAACCTTTCCCGGCGACGGAATGTCGATCTCTCGTCCGGTCAGCCACTCCCGGAGGAACCAAAGGCGACGCGCATACGCACCTGTCGGTTCCGCCTGGACGAGCGTACTGAATTCATTATCCGGAACGACCTCAAAAAGAGAGGCGAGAACGCCCAAGTCTATGCCTTCCCATTTCAGCGCAAACTCCAGGTGCCCAGCCAGAATATCCTTTGGCCTGTGCCGAGGCGTTAGCAAAAGCCAATCGTGCGTCTCCACGCGGTGATGATGTTCGGAGATTCCCGCGAGCCTCGGCGGAAGTGGCACCTTCAGACCGTAATGGTCGATCAGTGCGGCGTAGCCTGCCGTACCCATCCGCTCTGGAACAGCACGCCCATGAAATGCATTCACCGTTCTTGAAAATGATTCACCTTTACGCTTCGGTTGCATTTGCGCTCACCAGTCGGCCACAAAAGCCTGTCCTGAAATACGGTCACTGTATGTGAATTATATTCACTGCACTCGTAGTCTGTGAATTATAATCACCGTCTAAACATTCCGCAAGAGGCTGGTCGAGTCCGGCAGCAGGTGGTAGAGGAATTCGAGCTCGCCGTTATCGCTCACGAACGTGGCGTACGATGCGTGATAGAAGCACGCGCTATCGCTCATGCGGGCTGGAGTCGGGGCTCGACGACGACCATCACGTGAGACCTGGCCGATCTGGTCGCCAAAGGGGCCTCGATGCGAGACGGGGAACGCCGTCACGCCCGGTATCGTGTCGGCGTCCCCCTCCGGCCCGTCCCTCATCTGACACTCAACGAACACGGCGAATTAGTCGAAGAGGAGCTTGGCCGGTGAACGCACGAGCGCCTCGTGCCGGGCTACCTCGCGATCCGCCTCGCCGCGGGCAATCGCGCGGCGCTTCGCCAGGACGACTTGTACTACAAGCGGGTTTTCCGGGGATGGTGGGCCACGCCGCGTGGGCCTCACTCGCCCAGAGCCGCCCCCAGGTTCGCGAGACTGCGGACGTTCTCTAACAGCTCGAGGGCCTTGCTCGCGACCTCGCAGGAGGAAGCGGCCTCAACGAGCTGCTGAATCTCGCCGGGCCCCACAAGGGTTATCCCATGCTCTACAACACGGTCGACCTCGGACTGGGTCGTAGGAGCAGGGGTGAACACCATCGCCGCTACTATCGCCTCTTTCCCAAGCATTAGGCTAGCTCCTTGGTTCGCTTGTGTAGCTCAGAGAATTTACCCTCAGGCTTGGATAGCCTGAACTCCGCGAGACTGAGGCAGAGGCCCTCGCCTTTGTCGTTTGCAGCGCAATCGGCCTCGAAACGGGAAGTGCCGCCCACGACTACATCGGCTTGTACAGCGGAGATGCCAAGCTCCTCAGCGAAAGCCTCGAATACGTTCAGCGAACGGCCACTCAAATTCTCAATGCCATCGGCGCAGATAATTCATCCGCGCCGCCCGCCTGACGGCGGACCACCTTTTCCGCCTCTTTTCTCTCTACGTCGAGGGCCAGAGCTTGGAACCGGCCGGATTCGTTCCTTTCTGTACCTCATCGCCCGGCGTCAAGGCGGACTCGCAACGCGATAAAATCGAAGAATGAATGCTCAAGATTCGGCCAGTCTGCTGCGTAACATCCGCGAGGAAGTCGTGGGACTCCTGCTCGACCGGTACGTCTTCCGCACGCACCAGGAAATAGTCCGCCGCAATCCAAAACTGCAGGGACGCCCCCGCAGCATATTTAGCGAGTGGGCGTGGGCAGTCTACGCCCAGGCTGCCGCTGTGGGCGTGAGGCGTCTCGCAAGCCAAGACCCTAAGCAGGGGGACGTGAACCTCGTCGGATTTCTCGATTTTCTCATCCGTGATTCACAAGGTTTGTGGGAATCCTTCCTACAGCACTGCCCCAAAGACGCGGCTCGGGCACGGGGGATTCTGGAAAAGAAGGCGCCTCTTCAAAATGGCTGGGAGATTACGGCGTGCAGGCGATTGCTGGGCGAGGATCGGGAGGCCCTGATTCGGGTTGCTCACAAGACCATCCACTTTGCCAGCAAAAGAGTGGCGCACAGCGTCCCCAATGTGCCCGTCAGAACAACGTTTGCAGACCTTGATGAAGCCATCGACACGCTGAAGACGATGACGGAAAAATATACGCGGCTCTGCTTCGCAAGAATGCTCCGAGAGCTTGAGCCCCTCCATCGCGCCGGCCAGCCAACGGCGTATTCCTGGGTTGCGCAGCTATCGCAACGGATTGATCTGCTTGAGGAAATGAAACTTCGCAAGCTTCAAGATGGATGGAAAGAAATTTTCCTGGAGCCTTGGGCGTCACGAAAGGTGATTGAGCTTCCTCTTGGTGATATGAGTCCACCAACAAAGGGAACTTCTGCAGATTGATCCGGCGTGTTCCACTTGGCCTAGGCGACGTGTCTACCCAGCGACCGGGCGGTGTTGATGCTTCGCCTCTCCGCAGTCCCCTGTGCCGCCTCGCTTGGCCCTCGCCTGAATCGAATGAACTGATTCGGCGCATTTTCCCTTTTCCGCCGCGCAGTTGCTTGGGCGCTGCCCCGTAACACCCTCCGCGGCGCACACAACGCGCTTCGGGAGAATTCCCACGCCCGCGGTCCCGTAGCCGGGATGCGAAGAGCGCACTTCGCGGTCCCGTAGAAACGTCCGGGATCCAGAAGGCGGACTTCTGTTTTCACGGTTCCTCCCGAACCGCGCGGGTCCCTCCCCCGCCGCGGCGGGCAGCCGCTCCCTTTGGGAGTGGTCTCTACTCCCTTCTGGGCGCCCCAAGCAAAAGGGGCGGAAAAAGGAGGAAACGAAAATGTACCTCAATTCAGTTCAGATCATCGGATTCATCGGCAAAGACCCGGAGCGACGCCAGGCGCGCAGCAACGGCGCTGCGTTCACCGTTCTTTCGGTCGCCACGCAGCGGTCATGGAAGAACGCGGACGACGAGTGGGCCTCGAAAACCGAATGGCATCGCGTCGTCGCCTTGAACAGCTTGGGCGAGCGCGTTGCGGCTCAAGCATCTGCGCCGGCCGCTGCTGCGCGACGGGGAACGGCGTTATGCCCGGTATCGTCTCGGCGTCTCCCTCCGGCCCGTCCCCCACCTGCCGATCAACGAACGCGGAGAATTGGTTGAACGCCAACCTCAAAGTTGAACCCAAAGCCTTTTGCACCAGCAGTTTGCGATATTGCCGTATAATCGAGGCGCATTCCCGTCGGGGCGTAGCGCAGCCTGGTAGCGCGCCTGCCTTGGGCGCAGGAGGTCCGCGGTTCAAATCCGCGCGCCCCGACCAACATCCCTCAGTTCAAATTGAGCCGCTTTGCGGGCCTCAGAGCTGCGCCGTTGGCATCCCGGTGCTTTCTGCCGGGACCGCAGGCGAAATCCCGGCTTGCCGGGGTCTCCGCGCCCCGACCACTAGCTCCTGAATTTTCAGTTCGCTGCTGTGGTCGGTCCCTGCGCCGGAGGCAAAACTTGGGTCCGTTTGGGTCCAAATACGAGCCTCTCGACGCTTTCTACCGCGCGACGTTGCTCTTCCGGGATCGCGTCCAAAAGAATTTCGCGCGTGATCTCCGGCGTGGAATGGGACGAAGATTCCTCTCGGATCGAAACGGCCAGCAATGAATCCGGAAGAACCTGGGAGGAAAAGCGACACAGCCCCAGAGACAGTTCGCCCCTCGTGCCGACGCGGTGAAGGCATAACCGCATACATGCGACGAGTGCAGCCGCATCACGTTCAGGCCGACTACATCCCGCACGATGAGAACGGTTTGGGCGGGAGCGATCCCCCGCAATACATTCGGGCGGCTCATCAGCCCGAATGCCGTTTCGGGATGGGCCCTCGGCAGCAGTCACGGGCTCTCCGCCAGTGGCACAAGCTGGAAGAAGCCCGGTCCCTTAGGCAAGGCCGCATACGTTCGGGGCTACTTGAGCGGGTTCACACGCGCGGAGGTGGACAGCCTAGTGTCGTGTTACATAAATAAGTGACACATAAGCCTGTGTATGGTATACAGGCTTATGTTCACTGCGAAAGAGCCGTTTCGTTTGCTCCCCAGGGAG
>JAJYLB010000066.1 GCA_021788095.1 Acidobacteriota bacterium
GGAACTTCCGCCGACTCGTCGTCCGCTACGATCGCCTGCTTTCGATCTATCGAGCGTTTTTCCATATCGCTTGCCTCATGATCGTTTTACGGAGGGTTGTGCAATAGCTTCTAGGCAATAGGCAACAGGCCACAGGTTACAGCAAGCAAAAGAACAGGCAGAAGAACAGGGAATAGGTTACAGAAGGCGAACCGCCGCGCGGGTCAGTCGGAGAGGCGGGCGCACAACACGGTGAGCATCTTGCTCACCTCCGTGACGAGAGCCAGGGCGGGCTGGGCTTGCGACTCGCTCAGATAGCCGAGGCGAATCGAAAGCGCCAAATAGGTCTCCGTCTCCATAAGCGAGCCCTTGGCAATCGCGAGGAAGTTGGCAAACTCCCGCCTGGTCGCCCGGCCCCGTCCCTCGGCAATATTTGCGGGGACGGAAGCCGCGCTTCGCGTCAACTGGTCCACCAGCCTGTATTTTTCGCTCGAAGGGAACCCTGCACTCAGGCGGTAAACGAGCACGGCCAAGTCCATCGCCTTCTGCCATACCACGAGGTCTCGATGCGATCGGATTCTTTCCGCCGAAGCTGTGCCCTCTGTCACGCGTTCAGTCTAACGTATCCCCCGCTGTGCCGTGTGCCGTAACCTGTGGCCTGTTGCCTATTGCCTGGTCTTTCGCTTGCTGTCACCTGCCTGGCTCGCCGCTTTCTGGCGGCTGGCCTTTAACCTATAACCTATCCGCTGTGCCGCCTGCTGTCCCCTGTGGCCTGGTCTTTTGCCTGCTGTAACCTGTCCCCTGTCACCTGTGACCTGCACCCTTGTCTTAGGGCAGATTCGGAGAGCCGAGGAAGGCGAACATCAGCTTCTTGCCCTGGGGCTTTATCTTGTTGGCGGGTTGCGCGGTGAGGTAGACGGCATTGATGTGATCCAAAACTTTCGGATCGTTGAAGGCGAGTTTCCACCGCCCGTCGCCGGCGCGATCGGCCCGCATGATTCCCAGATTGTAGGTGGTTCCCTGGACCCCGGCGGTTTCGCCCCACACGTGGAAGGCGATCTTGGCGCTCGCGCGTTTCTCGTTCGGAAGATCGTAGGCGTAAAAGACCAGCGACCGGCCTTCCACGTAGAACACGCGGCCAATGGGGCGCCGGGACTGCGCCTTGCTGGTGGTGTCGTAGATATCCACGATGTGGAGATCGCGCTCGGCAATCATGCTCTTGGTGCTGGTGTAGGCCGTGTTGAGCTGGCGTTCCCGGACGAGTTGAGACTCCATCCCGGCGAGTTGCGCTTGGACGTCGGCAAGCTTGCCGTTCGCTTCCGCCGCCACCCGCTTCTCCTCGGACATTGCCGCGCCGGCCATGTCCTGTTCCCTGCGCGCAGTTCCTAGCTCCGTCTGGAGCGAAGCGATTTGGTTCTCGTCCGTCTGGAGTTGCTGCGAGACGGCCTGCAACTGCTGCTGCGATTGCTGGCCGGCGGCCGCCTGCTGGTTGGCTTGGGCGAGCTGCGCGACGAGCTGGCGCTTCTCGGCTGCCAGCCCGGCGAGATTGGCAGACATCGCCTCTATCTGTTGCCGCGCTTCCATCCCTGCTGCTTCCAGGCTGGCGATCTTCCTCTTGGCGAGGGCATCGCCGGAAACCGCCGGCGGCGCTGCTAAGCGCGCCTCGGTGGTGACCGGCGCGATTGGCGTCGCCCTTTCCTGCCGAGCCACGAAGTAACCAATCACTCCGCAGGCGAGGGCGGCGGCGACGGGGATCGCCATCCGAAAAGCTGACGCCCAGCCATGGCTGGCGCGTGGGTGAAGCGAGGGTGTGCGAGAGGGCGCTTCGAGAGCCGAAGCGGCGCGCGGGATCGCGACCTCAGCAGAAACCATCGAAAGACCTGGGTGCAAGCTCAGTCCTGCCGCCGCTGCCCGCTCGAGGAATCGTTCACGGATACCGAGGGGCGGCTCCAAGTCTCGTGCGCGACTCGCCGCAAGCGCAGGGCCCACCTGCTTACCCACCGCGGCCATCTCCTGCAAGAAAGTGCGGCACTCGACGCACTCCTTGACGTGGGCGTCGAGAACCGGAAGCGCCTGGGCGGAAATCTGGCCCGTAGCGGCGAGCGCGCACAACTCTTCAAATTGCCGGTGCATTGGCCTTGAGCAACTCCTTCCCTTCCCTGAGCGCCTTCTCGGCGGCGCTTTTCTCCGCCGCCACCGCCTGCCGCAGCGATGCCAGCCCGCGATAGAGGTCATGCCGAACCACGTTCACCGACTGGCCGAGCCGAATGGCGATCTCCTCTGCCGTCAGCCCCTCTACGTACGTCATCTGCAGAATCTCGCGTCGCCGCGGGCCTACTTTTACGAGCAACTGCTCCATCCACCGCGCGGCTTCCGCCGCTTCCGCGGGACTCCAACGCAACGCCGGCTCCTCCGCCGCACCTTCCAGATCCACCCACTGGTAGAAGCGCTGCGCCGCCAAATCCCGCTTGCGATTCATCGCGCGATGGTAGGCGTACTGCAAGAGCCACACTTTAAGTCTGCCCCTGCGGGGATCGAAACTGGCCAGCGCGCGGAACGAGTCCAGGAATACGGTTTGCACGACCTCTTCCGCTTCGCCCGGATCGCGCACGATGGGCAATGCCACGCTGTAAACCAGGCGGTGGTAGCGGTCGAAAAGGACGGTGAGAGCGTCCTGCTGGCCCTCGCGCAGGGAGTCGGCGAGCTGCTCGTCCGTCTGCTCGTTGAGCAGTTGCCAAGCGCTAACGCTCGGATTGCACTGGGCTTGCGGCAAAGGACGCCCTGCCCTCCTTGGCTCCCTCCCGGAACGATACAGGCGTCCCCATGTCTCTGCAAGAAAATTCGCCGCTCGCATGCAAAAATAAAAGCGCCGCACCCTGGCAAACTTGCGGCCTGGTCGGTGCATACTGAGAAATAGGTTACAGGCAACAGGCAGCAGGCCACAGCAGGCAAAAGACTAGGTAATAGACCACAGGCAACAGGGGACAGCAGGAAAACCTAGGCTACAGGTGACAGATGACAGCAAACAAAACCGGGGCACAGCTAACAGGACACAGGGCACTGGTTACAGTAAACCGCGGGGCGGACGATCGCTTCGGGCGCGGTCCGCAAGCTCATCCCCTCCCGCAGGAGCATGCGGGATCCAAACCCCGCAGCCGCAAGTCAGACGGCGACTCCCCCTGCGCGCATCCCTACCGCCCCCAGGGCATTCCGCAGCGTCGCGGCCTTCACGTGAGGTTGTAGTATATCGCCCAAGCATCAGGCAACGGTGCGGAGCCTCCGAGTCCGTCCGACAGCGAGACGCCGCTGTAGGACACATACGCGAGAACCGGCTTCGTGCCCGCAGGGCAGGAGGGGAGGATGATGTCGGGATTGGGTGGAGTAATCGCCAGAATGGCGGAGATCGATCCTCCGCCGCGCGCAGTCCAGGTACCCGACTTTGTCGAGAGACCACCTGTCACCACCGGAGCGGAGGGGCTGGTGGGGCTCTTCTTGCTCCCGCTGACACAGCCGTAGGTGAAGTTGGTTAGGGCCGAGAGCGTGTACGTCACGTTCGCGCCTGGCGTCAATCCTACTTCCTTCCACGAGGCGACCAAGGCGCCTCCGGCTTGGATGTTGTCCGTCGCTTTGACAAACTGAGTCGCAGCGAACGCTGAGATGGCTACCAGCGCCATGCCGGTCAACCACAGGAATTTCATTTTCATGGTCATCCCCTCCTCCGCGGTGACGCCCGTACCGCCACGCCGGGTTCTTTCACCGGAGCGTTCCGGGCGCCTGCCCGCTCCCCCTTACCCTGCTTGTATCTGAGCACCGTGCGGGAAGGGGGTCAATTCCACGATCGTGGCTTGACGGCTGGGGTATGAGCGGAAGAGTTAGCTTGACTCTTTGTGCTATGCCTCCAACCGTGCCCGTTCGGGGAAAGGGTGCTACAAGGCTTCTAGTTACCCCGTCGAGAGGGCGGTGAAGGGGTGTGCCTCACGTTGTCAAGGGAACACAGCGTCCCGGGCCGCGGCTTGTGGACCTGTGTCAGTCCAGTTAGAATTCTGCCAGCGGGGTGGATCGTCCTTGCGCGAGCCGCGTCAGCACCAATCCATGCACGCACCCGATGTCTTCGACGCCCCCGAGCGGCGGGAGCAGGTCATTGCCACCGGGCGCGTTTTTCTGGCTGGTAGCGCGCTCTTTGCCACTTACTTAGAGCCCGTTCAGCCACTCCAGAGTTCCATACTGATCGAAGGGCTCCTCGTGGTGTATCTGATCGTCAGCTTGGTCTTGTGGCTGGCGCTGCGCGCGAGACCGACTTCGGAGCCCGCCGTTTGCATCGGCGCACACACCGCCGACCTGCTTTGCACTACGGCGCTGACCGTGCTCAGCCACACGGCCGAAGGCAGCGTTTTCTTCCTCTTCTTCACCTTCGTGCTCCTCGCCGCCGCCTATCGCTGGGGGCTGAAGGGAACGCTCATAACGGCGGAAGCCGGCGTAGTGCTTCTCGCGGGAGAAGCCTACGCGCTCCATCCCGCGAGCCTGCCGGCGCGGCTATTCGGGAACGCCGGCTTGCTGATGGGGCCGCAGTTCGCGTTTGGTCATCTGGTGGTGCGCTGCGTCTATCTGGTGTTGGTAGGGCTGCTATTGGGCTACCTTGCCGAAGGCGAGAAGGCCCTGCAAACGGAAGCGGCCGCTACCGCCCGGGTTGTGGCCAAGGCGCAGCTAGGCGGCGGCATCGAATCGACGCTCGAAGGCATGCTGAACGAGTTGATGTCGACCTTCGGCGTCGTGTACGCCACGATCGTGGTGGAGGAAACCGAGGGTGGCCGGATGTACGTCTGGGAGGCGCGCCGCCTGGCCAGGGGCAATCGACTGCACCTGACCGCGCGGCCGATCGTGCCGGAAGAGCAAGCCGATTACCGCTCTCCCCGGGAGGCGGGGCCGTGGTTCGCTCGTCGAACGCGCTCGGGAACCTATCGGGTGGCGGACCTCGGTCACGCGCAGCTGCGGGAACACTCTGCCGGCGCCGCTCCTGCCGCGGTGCCTCCCGCGCTTGCCGGCTGCACCACCGTGCTGGCCGCTCCCTTTGGCCTGCGCGAGCAGGGGCAAGGCTGGGTTTACGTGCTGGGGGTCAAAGGGCGCCTCACGTGGAAGAAGAAGCTGGCTCTCTTGCATCGCATCGTCGGCGCCGCCGCCCCGGCCGCCTATAACGCTTACCTGGTCGGCCGCCTTCGCTCGCAAATCGGAGCGCAGGAGCGCGGGCGCGTCGCGCGCGAACTCCATGACGGACCCATTCAATCGCTCGTCGCCGCCGAACTCGAGATGAACGTTCTGCGGCGCCAACGCGCCGCCGGCCCAGCCGAATTGGCGGGGCAGTTGGACAGCCTCGAGCGGTTGGTCCACGATCAGGTGCTGAACCTGCGCGACTTGATGGAGAAGATTCGCCCCATCGACCCCGATCCCCGCCGCCTGCCCGAATTCCTCGCGGAGCAGGTGGAGAAATTCCAGCGGGAGACGGGAATCACCGCGGCGTTCGCGGCCGACGGACCGCCTCCGAACCTCACCGGGCGCTCCAGCCGCGAGCTGATTCGTATCGCGCAGGAACTGCTCTTCAATGTCCGCCGGCACAGCGCGGCGCGGCGGGTGGACGTCAGCCTACGCTCGTCGAATGGAAGCTGCACGCTCCAGGTGGCCGACGACGGCCGTGGCTTCGACTTCGATGGGCGGTACAATCAGAAGGCCCTGGAAGGGATGCGCAAGGGGCCGCGCGTGGTGCAGGAACGCGTTCGCCTGCTGGGCGGGACCCTCGCGATCGAGTCGCATCCCGGCGAGGGCGCGCGTGTCGAAGTCACATTGCCACAGAGGAAGGGATGAAACCTACTAACGGTTCCGTTCGCCTGCTGATTGCCGACGATCACCCCATCTTCCGCCATGGATTACGCGCCTTGCTGGAAGCCGAACCCGACTTCCAGGTGGTAGGCGAAGCGGCCGATGGCGGCGAGGTGCTGGCCATGGCCCCTCGCCTCCAGCCAGACGTCCTGCTCCTGGACCTGGCGATGCCTCACATCGGCGGCATGGAGGCGCTGCGGGAATTGACCATGTCCGCGGCTCCTTCCCGGCGCCCCCTGCGCATCGTCTTGCTCACCGTCGCGATCGAGAAGAAGCAGATTGTCGAAGCGCTGCAACTGGGCGCGCGCGGCGTGGTCTTGAAAGACGCCGCGGCCTTGCTCCTGATCAAGGCCCTGCGCGTCGTCCTCGCCGGCCAGTACTGGGTGGGGCGGGAACTGGTGACCGACATGGTGCAGTACCTGGGGCGCCTGGCGCCGGCGGTATCGGCGCAGGGCCGGCAGGAGCCCGCGCTCACAAGTCGCGAGCGGGAAATTCTTTCCGCCATCGTTTCCGGGCTCACCAACCGCGAGATCGCCGAAAAGCTTGGCATCAGCGAGGACACCGTCAAGCACCACCTGAGCCGCATCTTCGACAAGGTGGGTGTGTCGCACCGGCTCGAGTTGGCGATGTTCGCCGTCAACCACGGTCTGTTGCGCAACGACTGACGCCGCGCCCTCCAAGGACGGCGGTTTTGAAATAGCTCATAGCCTTTTGCCTGCTGCCACCTGTGGCCTGTAACCTGTAACCTATCCCGTGCCGTACCTATGCAGCCGCCGCGAATGGCTTGCTCGGCTGGCGCTTGCCGGCCTCGCTGCTCCCGTCTCGCTGCCAGCGAGGTTTTTCGAGCGCGCCACTGCCGCGCCGAACCCGCTTCCTTCCGCTCCCGCCGCCTTCTCCTCCCAGGAGGAAGCCCTGCTCGACGATATCGAGCGAGCGGCTTGCCGCTATTTCTGGGAGCAAGCGGGAAAGGGTACGGGCATGGTGAAGGATCGCGCGCTCGCCGGCGGACACGACTCGCGCACGCTATCGAGCATTGCCGCAACCGGCTTCGGGCTCTCCGCTCTGGCCATCGCCGTCTCCCGCGGCTGGCGAAGCGAAAAGGACGCGCGCACCCGAGTGCGGGATACGCTCCGTTTCCTCTGGGAAAAGATGCCGCACGAGCGCGGCTTCTTCTACCACTTCGTGGACATGAATACGGCCGAGCGCCGATTCCGCTCGGAAGTCTCTTCCATCGACTCCTCGATCCTCCTCTGCGGCGCGATCGCCGCGGCGGAATACTTTCGCGATTCGGAAATCTCTCACTTGGCACGAGCGATCTACGAGCGCGTGGATTGGCCGTGGCTGCTCGATGGCGCCCTGACCCTGAGCATGGGCTGGAAGCCGAAAACCGGTTTCCTCGAAGCCCGCTGGGACACCTACAGCGAACTCATGATGATCTACCTGTTGGGGCTCGGCTCGCCGACGCATCCCTTGCCTGCCGCCTGCTGGGACGCCTGGCGGCGGCCGATCTTTCATGACTACGGCCTGAGCTATATCGGGGCGCGCGCGCCGCTCTTCGTCCACCAGTATTCCCACGCCTGGTTCGACTTCCGGGGCAAACGGGATCGCTACGCCAACTATTTCCAGAATTCCATTCTCGCCACCCAAGCCCACAAAAGGTTCTGCCTCGGCCTGCGGAAGCAGTTCCCCGATTACAGCGATCGCTTGTGGGGCATCACCGCTTCGGATTCCTCCCACGGATACGTCGGCTGGGGCGGGCCGCCGGCCATGGGCCCGATCGACGGCACGCTGGTGCCCGCGGCGGCGGGAGGGTCGCTGCCGTTCCTGCCACAAGACTGCGCGCTCGTTCTCGAAACGATGCGCCGGAGCTACGGCCGCCGGGCTTGGCATCGATACGGCCTGCTGGACGCCTTCAATCCCTTGACCGGCTGGTACGACGCCGACGTGCTGGGAATCGATTTGGGGATTATGGCGCTGATGGCGGAAAACGCCCGAACCGGATTCGTCTGGAACACTTTCATGAAGAATCCCGCGGCCCAGCGCGGCATGGCCCGCGCGGGATTCCATCCCGAATGATCGCGGCTGTCCCCTGCCTGCCCGCCGCCCTTCGGCCCCGAGCGGAGCCGAAGGGAAGCCTTGGCGGAGGCGGGTAACCTGTCACCTGTCCCCGGTGTCCCCGCAGGCGGGGTCCGCGGGCAGGGGCGACGCGGCGAGTGGCGCGAGATGCGCCAGCGCCAGCTTGGCATTGAGCGCGGGGAGCGCCGTACGTTCGAGTTTCTGGAACCCGCCGAGTGCCGTATCGATATCGCGGCAATCGGCTTCGCCCGCCGCCAAATCGCTTGGCGTGGGCTCGAGATCGCCGAACTCCATGTCCTCGAGGTGGCGGCCCAAATCGCGGTTGGCGATACCCAAGCTTCCCTGCCGGCCGCTCGCCAGCGCCGAAGCTTTCTGCTCGAAGGGCGCGGCGGCAGCGGCCACCTGCGCCGCCTCTGGCTTGCCTTTCACCTGCGCTTCGTCGGCCGCCAAGGCGCCCAGCAGGTGCTGGATCTGGTTGAATCCCGAGTAGCTGGCCGCCATGCCCGCCATCATTCTCCTCTCGAACTGGGATTGCTCGACCAGCGCGGCTTGCGAGATCTGTATTCGCGGATCCTGCTTGATGACGAGCGAGCGCGTGTAGGTTTGCCCGTCCACCGTGAGTCGCACCTGGTACGTTCCGGGCACCACGATCGGCCCTACCGGCTGCGTGCGTGGCGTTTGCCCTTTGATGGCATGCCAAGTGAGCGTGTATTCGGTGTAATCGAGCAGATTGCCGAAGTAGCTGTAGGTAAGCGAAGGCGGCGTCGGATAGCGCAAGTCCCAAGCGATCCGGTGCATCCCCGGCGTCGTCGGCAACACCACCGGCGGCTTGAACCAGTACTCCGGCACGTTGGGCATCGACGTGTTGGGTGGGGGCGGCGTGCTGGAATATTCCCGCACCAGGTGCCCGGCGGAGTCGTAGATCGCCAGAGAGATCGTGCCTTGCGCGGGCGCCTTCAGCAGATAATCGAGGATCGCGCCTTGCGGCGGATTTTGTCCCGCGGGCACTTCCGGCGGGAGCGGCGTGTCCTGATCGTTGTCCCAGCGGACGCGGTAGGCCGGCTCAGGCTCGTAGAGGTACGCTTCGGAAGAGGCGGCTTGCGCCTGGGCTGCCTGCCGCAGCGGGGTCACGTCATCCAAAATCCAGAAGCTGCGGCCGTAGGTGGAGATGACCAGGTCGTTCCCGTGAACCGTCATATCGCTCACGACGGTGCTGGGCAGATTCAGTTGGAGCGACTGCCACTGATCGCCGCGATCGAAAGAGACCCACGCTCCCATCTCCGTCCCCGCGTAGAGCAGACGGGGATCGACGGGGTCTTCGCGCACCACGCGCGTGCGAAAATGGTTCGGCAGCCCGTTCACGATTTTCCGCCACGTGGCCCCGTAGTCGGTGGTGCGGTAAAGGTCGGGCCGCTCGCTGGCAAAACTTTCCATGGCGACGTAGGCCGTGCCGGGATCGTGGTGCGAGGCGTCGATGAAATTCACGGCCTCGCGCGCCGCGAGTCCCGCCGGGCCTGCCGCGCCGTCCCGAAGATTCGGGATCGGGGAAGCGGGCGAAGGCGGGCTCACGTTTTTCCAGGTCTTTCCTCCGTCGCGCGTCAACTGGATGAGTCCGTTGCTCGTGCCAACCCAAATCTCTCCCGCGCGCACCGGTGAAGGATCGAGCGACTCGATGAATGAGCCGCGGAAGAATCGCCCCATGGGCCCCGGGGGCGGCTGCGCGGGTTTCGGCTGCAGCGTCAGGTCGGGACTGATTTGCGTCCAGTCGCGCCCGCCATCGCGCGATTCGAGCACGTACTGCGCGCCCATATACAGCACGTGCGGATCCTGGGGAGAAAAGGCCATCGGCGGCGCGCCGCCAAACCGGTCTTTCGCGCTGGGCGAATACAGCACCGCCACCTGTCCCGTGCGGCGATCGTACCGGCGCAGGACGTGATACCACCCTTGCGTGAACACGTAGCGCGGGTGGAGGGGATCGACGACGATGTACCCGTTCTCGAAGCCGCCTATCGGATACCAGTCGCTGTCTCGTATCTCCCCGTAGTCGCTTCGGCTCAGCACGCAGGCGGTGCCGCTATCTTGTTGCGCGCCGTAAACGCGATAGGGGAAATGGTTGTCGGTGAAAACGTTGTAAAACTGGCCGTTGGGCAGGTTGTACCACGGCGTCCACGTCTTGCCGCCATCGACCGTGATGGTAGGACCCTGGTCGACACCCATGATCATTCGCCGCGGATTCCGGGGATCGATCCATAGCGCGCGGTCGTCATCGCCGCCCGGCGCGCCTTTGTAGGAAGCGAAACTGTGGGCGCCGTCCAGCGACCTGTACATCGAGGTTCCCATCAGGTAAACGACGTCCGGGTTCTTCGGGGCGGCGTAAATTCGCCCGCCAGCGCTGCCAATCTGCTTCGTTCCGAGCGACCAGCTCCTGCCGCCGTCGTCGGAGCGGTAGACGCCCGCCGCGTCGCGGCCAAACCCCTGGGCTTCGGCGTAAAGGCGCCGGCCGTGCGTGCCGGAAGCCACCGCGATCGCGAAGGAACCCGTGCCTGCGGGCAGTCCTTGACCGCTAAGCGGCTTCCAACTCGCTCCCTCATTCGTGGATTTGTAGAGCACCGAGCCGACTGGAGGCAGCTTCTGGCGCTCCGCCAGAGTCAGGCCGAAACCGCCCGTGCGCTGGAACGCCGCGTAAACCACCTTGGGATCGAAATCGTCCCAAGACATGTCCGCTACGCCGGTATACGCGTCCTTAAAGAGCACTTGCTTCCACGTGCGGCCGCCGTCGGTGGTGCGATAGACTCCGCGCTCGCCGTTCGCGCCGCCGCCAAATCCCCGCGAACCGAGCACGCCCACGAGCACGAGATTGGGATTCCTAGGGTCGACCAGAATCGAGTTGATGTATTGGGATCTGTCGAGGCCGATGTTGCTCCACGTCTTGCCGCCATCGGTGGATTTGTACACGCCCCGGCCCGGGGTGAACGACCAGCCCGACGGATCGCCCGTGCCCACATAGACTACGCTGGGGTCCGAAGACGCCACAGCCACCGCGCCGACCGACGGCACGTGCTCGGCGTCGAAAACCGGCTTCCAAACCGTGCCGCCGTCGCTCGTCTTCCACACGCCGCCCTCGGGCAGGCCGAGGTAATAAGTGTTTGGCTCGCCCGGAGCGCCCGCCACCGCGTAGACGTTCCCCGAGCGGTATGGCCCAATCGATCGCCACCGCATTCCCGCGTAATCGCTCGGCGGCACCTCGCCGCCGCCCTGCGCCGTCGCGCGGCCCACGGCCGCCAGCATGGCCAATCCCGCCACTATGACTGCGAAATATTTCCCCATCTCGATTACCCACCTTTCTTGCTTGCCGCGCCGGAGTCCCGTTTTGCGGGACGCAGGCGGCCCTCCTCGCGCCGTAGCCCCGCTTTGCGGGGCGCGAGGCGGACCGTTCAAGAAAATACTGTGCCTCGCCGCGGAAATCAACGCTCGGACTCAACTGTTTGTAATGCGGCCATTCGGGCGTATGCTCGTTCGCACAGGGCGGGGCGGCCGAGCCGCGTGGGCTCGGTGCAAACGCACGCGAAGGAGAAAATCATGTCGCGCAGAATCGCAAGAACGGCGCTTGCTGCGGTCTTCCTGGCCGCAGCCACGAGCGGAACCGCTCGCGCGCAGAACCCCGAGATTCACGTGATTACAGCCAGTGCTACGGGCCGGGTGTTGGCGCGCCCGGACCTGGGTATCTTGATCCTGGAAATCGAGGCCTCCGCGCCGCTCGCTGCCGACGCTGCCAGCCAGTGCGCCCGAAAGGCGAGCGACATCGGAGCCGCTCTCGCCGGCCTCGGGAACGCTGCCGGGTCATTCCAGTTCTCACCTGTCGTCTTCTCGCGCGCGGGAGGGCAGTATTACGGGCCCAATCAGCCCACCCTCACCGGCATCGCGGCACAGCAGTACGTGTTCGTTTTCTTCGAAGGCAGCGTGCTAACCGATGCGAGCCAGCTAAACCAGAAAATCGCCGCCACCATTGACGCACTGACCAAATCCGGCGCCGGAGCCGCCAACCCGTATCCCCAGCCGCAGGCCGCCATGGTCGTTTACACGGTGAAAGATGCCGCCACCTACGAGTCCCAGGCGCTCGAGAAAGCGCTCGCCAGCGCTCGCGAAAAGGCGCAGGCGATGGCCAAGCAGTTGGGCGTGGAGATCACCGGCCTCCGTACGGTTTCCAGCAACTTCACCTACACTGGGTACGGGGTAGACATGGTCGGAGGGGCCATCGGTCCGTATCCGCAAGTGCCGACCAATCCGCTCCAGGACTTGCCCTATCGCTTCTATTCCACCCGGCCCGATCAAGTGCCCATCACCGCGAGCGCCAACCTCACGTACAGTTTCCGGTAGCCAGTCCCGCCAGCCGAAACCGCGTTGTTTACACGCCGACGCTTTTGGTCGGGGCTGTCCCGGCCTGCCGGGAACCTGGCATGTCTTACTCGGCGGACGACGCGTTAAGGCGCCGAAATGCGCGCGCCAGCATCACCGCCATCGCCAATCCCCCAACTCCCAACACCACCGCATCGGAAACATCGCGGATGTGGAATTCGCCGACGCGGCACACGGGGCGGAGGGCGCAGCGGGGCGGGGTCAGCGTTCGCGCCGGGGCGGCGAGCCTTCTCGCGCGCGCGGCGGCCGCGGTGCGTGGTCTCTGGCGGCCCGGGGTACCTCTCCCGCCGCGACCGCCTTGGCGAGATGGTCGACCGAGCCCTGCAGTTGGCCCACGGATTTCTCCAAGTCCTTAAGAACTGCGAGAGTTTGTTCCTCCTCCGCCGCGGGACTGTTTCCGGTCTGCCGGCGAAGAGATAGCGGGGCTAGCGCAATCAGGAAAACTACGAAGACGAGGAACCCCTGGGCCCATACCTCGAGCCGGGACGGCTTCCAGCCGGGCGCCTCGGATTTCTCTTGACGAAGTTTCCTTCGGCCGTGCCGGTGCGACCAAAACAAGAAAAACAGTGCAAGGAACGCGAGGACAAACGCCCCGAGAAAGAACGGCAGACCGTCCGGCGCGGGGATGTAGTCCGCGGCGTAGTGAGAGAACTCCACCAAGTAGAAACCCACCACGAAAATTTCCAGCCATTCCAGGGCCGCTTCGCTCTTTGCTTGCTCCCGGGTGATTTCGTTGAGCTCGCCCTGCATCATTTGCTGTGCGACGGCGCTGTGCGTGTCCGCCTGCTCCGTTTCCTCGAAGAGCCTCCGCAACAACCGCCCCGCGGGCTTGGAAAACTCCGACCGGAGCCCAGCGTAGTCCCTTAGGATCCGGTCACGGAGGTCCCGCTCGTTCCCCTCTCGAGGGCCGGGGGCCGTTTCCGCGGGCCCGTCGGACGCCCTGCCCGCTCCTCCCGAAGCACCGGCCGGGCTGGCGCCCGGCGATTTCGCGGCGGCCGGAGCATGGCTCTTCTTTTCCTCTTTGACTCGGAGAATCTCCAAATAGCGTTTGAAGTCCCGGTCCGTTCTGGCCATGCTGCAAAGGCCTTCCTTCAAGGCGGCGTGCAGCGCTCTGGCCTCTGAAACCCCCTCCTCATAGGCGACGGCCAGCCCGCACCTGTTCCACACGGTGATCGTACCCGCGTCACCTTGCCGATGACGTTTCAAATCGGGCGGCATGGGCAGGTGCTTGTTGGGGCGGATGGCTTTCCAAAGCGTTTCCCCGATGAGACGGACGGCAGGCTCGGGAATCGTCGTTCCCAGCTCGGGCCGGAGGCGGATAGAAGCGAAGAGATAGCCGCCCTCGTTCCTCGGAGCGCTTGGGCTCGTTTCCAGATCCTTCAGGGGCAGGGCGTTCCCCTCGTAAGGCGTGTGCGCGATGTGTTTGCACCCGGCGCCGCTCGGGAACTGCGCAATGATCCTAAACCCGTCTTCCGCGAAAATTCCTTTCCAGGCCAGCCGCTCGAGGATCGCCTTCTCCTCCTCCGCGGAGGTCCGTCGCCTGTCCCCGGCGGGCCCGCGCACCGACCACCAGCCGCTCCGGGCGTCTTCCAGGCGCCCCGCCGCCTCCCGCCACGGCAAGCCACCCCGTTTCTTTGCCTCACACTCGCTTAACATTTGCGCCAGTGGCGAGACGTCGGCCCGTCTCGGGTTTCCCTTCTCGTCGAGGGTCTTTTCGAGCGTGATCCGCGGGTCAATGGCGAAAACAGGCTGGTCGCCGGCGGCGTACCTGGCTACGGCGAAACCTTTGCGCTCCGCGCTGTGCCTCCGGTCGCGCCACACCCAGTCGGGGAACAGCAGGGACTCCGGCTCGTCTTCGAGCCAAGCCACCTCGTGAACCTGGTACTCGTGCGTTTCCGCGCCGGCCTCGTCGAGCCTCGGAAAAGCGATAACGAGCCGCTTCGCGCGCTGGACGTCGCGCCGGTAGGCGGCGGCGTCGCGGGCGAGCATGCGCAGCTCGGGGCGCCACTCCGAATCCGTGTCGGCCTCCAACAGGGAATCGTAAAAGGGATTCAGCAGGGCCACTTCGATGGCCTTTCGCGCGGCATCGAAAAGGCGCCAGACGGCGCACCCGGCGAAGTCCGCGCGCCGGCGGCAAGCGGCCAGGAAAACGCCGCGAAGACGGAGGGGCGGCGGGCAAGGAATATGCCTGCACCCGAGTTCCGCCTCGGCGTAAGCGGCGAGCAGGTACTCGAACCGCGCGCGCCCGTAGTCCGTGTCAGTCGCGAGCCTCGGGAGATGGTGCGAGGTCCAGTCCGTGTGCCCACCCCGCGTCCGGCTTGGCTTGCCGGCCTCGATGAGGAGCTTCCATAGGTAGGCTGCGGCGTACGTGTAAAACCCGGCATCGTCAGGAACCACAAGCCAGACTTCCGCCGGGCCGCCGGCGGCGTGATGCACGGCGAGACAGCGATCGGAGTTGGTCAGAATCTCGCGCGGAGAGGACGGCAGCGAACGCGAGGCGGGGCTATCGGCGAAGCCGATGGCAAACTCATTCGCGCGAAGCCTGTCGGGCAAAGACGAGTCCCCGTGCGCCCTCGGTCCCGGGCCATCCTTGAGACCAGCGGCCCGGGGCGCAAGGCGGACATGGATTCGACGTTCTACATCGCTTTGTGGACACATGACTTCCCCTCCGTAGTTTCAGCGGGAAGTCTAAGGTTTTCCGGGTTCGGGTTCAATCCCCGCCCGTGGCTCCCTCGGGGAGGGCCCCTTTGGCGTCGGGACCGGCGCCTGGCCAGAGTAACGGCACAGCCCGACCGGTGCGGGAGATGGCCGGCCCGGGCACCGCCTCCTACCAGGCGGCTGCAAAGGGTTTGTAGCGACTTCTGCCGAGCACGTGGTCGGCCAGGAGGGATGCTTGCCGATCCATCACGGCGAGCAGCGGCGCCGCCCTGCCGCGGTAGCGAACGTTCATGTGCAACCGATCCGTTACCGCGCGCGCCAAGCGCCGGCGCGTCTCGACGTCCAACCCGTCCGCGTCCAAAGCGAAGCGCGCCCCCTTGTTCAGCCTGCTGCACACCACCTGGTCCACCGCGGGAGACCGGAACTCCTCGATGAAATCATAGAGCAAGGCCGGCCTGCCGGTTTGCGGCGCGTGGACGAAGCCTATATTGGGATTCAGCCCCGCCCGGGTCAGAACCCCCAGGAGCCGGCCGTACAGAATGCCGTAACCGTAGTTCAAAAGCTCGTTCACAAGGTCGTTGGCGCCGCGACGAACGCGCCCGTCGAATCGGACGGCAGGCCTTAGCAGTACTCCCAGCGCCTTCCAATAGCACTCGGCGGCGTGGCCCTCGGCCGCGAACAGGCGGTCGCGTTCCAGGGTGAGGTCCGCGCTCCCGTCGTAGACTCTGCCCGCGACCTCGCGAGCCACGCCGTCAATGGCCTGGCCGGCTTCCCTGGCGGTGGCCGCGAATTCCGAATTCGCGCGGGCGCGGTACTTGGCAAAATACCGCAGAAGGCTGCGCTGGTTTTTCATCTTGCCGACAACCATCGCTCTGCCCAGCTTCAATCCGGCCGGCGTTCCTGCGAGTCGTATCTGCGCCGCCGACACTTCAAACGAAGGAGCGTCGGGAGGCGAGACCCGCGCCAGGGGCCTTCCGTCGTGCCCGAGCACGTCGATCGCAATGCCGCGCTTCGCCGTTTCCACGATGAGAGCGCCGGAGATCGCGCCCGCGTATTCCAGGACGCTGATGTGCCGCAGCTCCGCCAGAGGCACTTCGGCGCACCTCCGGCCGTCGCGCCGCTCGTAAAGGTGCTCGCCATGCACCCCGAGGAAGGTGCCGGGCTCCGTGACGAGGAAATCCGATCGATGTGTCTTCTCGACCTCGAGTTCTCGCTTGCGCCGGGCGATCACCTGCCGCGCGCTAAGAGGCATCGGCGCTGCCGCTTCCGCCTGCGTCCCCGGCGATAGCTCGGTCTTCGGCCCGGCGGCTGGCTCCCGAGCCACCGACGTATCGGAAACCTCGCCTCGAAGCAGGTCCGCTACCCACTTTCGTCTCTCCGCCGGCGTGTCGGAAACGGTCCTCTCCAAGCCGGTAAGCCACTCTGCCCAGCGCGCCCGCGCCGGCGCGCCGGCTTTCCCCAGTTCGAAGCCCAGCCACGACACCAAAAGCTGCCCCATGCGGGCGTCAAGCTCGGCGAGTTGGTCGGCCGTGTCCCCGCGGTGGTAGTACCGCTTCCAGCCGGTCACGGCTTCGCTGAGGGATTCCAGAGCCCGGCCGGGACCGCCCGGAAACGAGCGGAGGCGCTCCTCCATCCCCGCCTTGATCTCCGCGAGTTTGGCCGGACTGATCCGAAGGCGCTCCTCCTGGACGTAAAAGCCGAGAAATTCAAAGCCCTCCTTCTGTTCGCGAACGAATCGGGAGTCCCGATTCCACTCGAGCCCGAGTTCCCCCTCCGCCACGCGAGTGGCCACCGCCATCCCGGCTTCCGCCAGCTCCCGCGCCCCGGCCATCACCAGGAGGTTGTCGCCGTAGCGAATCCAACCGGCCAGGGCCGGCGCCCCGGTTTGCCCGGCCCAGCGGCTCAGCGCGTGGTCGAGCGGATCGAGGTAGAAGTTGGCGAGCAGGGGCGAGAGGGGGCTTCCTTGCGCGATGCCGCGGCCCGAATCCACCCACTCGAGGCCCCGGTGGCTTCCCATGCCCAAGTAAATCTCGAGCAGACGCAATACGGCAGGCTCCCAAATTCGCTCGCGGAGCATGGCCTGCAGCCGGCGACGGTCGATCGAGTCGAAAAAGTTGTCGACGTCCGCCCCCGCCGCCCACCGCCAGCCTCGCGCCAGGAATTCCCGCACTTGGCGCAGCGCTGCCCCCGCGCCCAGTCCGCGCCGGTAAGCGAAACTCATGGGCTCGAAGTCGCGCCCCAGAATGGGCTCCAGCAGGAATTCGAGCGCCGAGAGCACCACGCGGTCCTCGGGATCGAGAAGGGAAATGTTTCGCCTTTCCCCGGGGTGATGTGGCTTGGGAATGAAAACCAGAGCAGCCGGTTCGGGGTTGTATTCCTGGCGGCGGAGAAGACCGGCCAGTCGGTCGAGGCGCGCCACGCGCTTGCGTTCGAACTCCTCGATGGCGGGAGGCCGCTCTGACTGCCGGTAATGGCCCAGAACGCGATACCAAGCGTTCTTCAGCGTTTCCGGCTCGCACAAGCGGGCATAAATATGACCCTCCCGCCGGCCGGGCGGCAATGCCGCTGTGTCCGGGTTCATTGCCCTACCTCAAGCTATAAAGTCGCGACCCCGCGCCGGTCCACCCTCAAACACAAAACAGAACACCTTGCCGAGTGTTTCCCGTAGTTTCAGTCGCGACTCCGCGTCGGTCCACCCTCAAACAAGAAAAATCATCAACCAGATCAATCATTCCCAGCCGTTTCAGTCGCGACTCCGCGTCGGTCCACCCTCAAACGAGGACATGTACACGGAGTACGTGTTGTTCTGATGTTTCAGTCGCGACTCCGCGTCGGTCCACCCTCAAACCAACTTACGAAACGCCACTCAATTATGCTTAATCAGTTTCAGTCGCGACTCCGCGTCGGTCCACCCTCAAACGATCATCCCTGAGGACCAGTTCGGCGACCCAGCTTCGTTTCAGTCGCGACTCCGCGTCGGTCCACCCTCAAACCGAAAATCG
>JAJYLB010000067.1 GCA_021788095.1 Acidobacteriota bacterium
TGACCGTGCTCGGGCCAGGCGATTTCGACCAGTCATTCAGCCAAAGCACCACACTCACGAATCTCGCCGCGGGGACCTACACGGTGGGCGCATCCGTCGTTGCAGATGGGAGCGGCAACGGCTCGCTCGAAGTTCCCGCGATCACCGGCAACCCCGCGAAGGTAACGGCTGGCGGCACCGCTACGGCGTCGGTTTCCTACGCGGCGCTCGCGGTGAGCTGGCAAAGCGTCGGCCCGCGATCCATTGCGATCTACAACGGAATTCCCGCCGCAGGCAAGCTCGATGCGCTCGCCGTCGATCTGACCAGCCCTCTCGTTCCGGCGCCCAACTCGGCTTGCACGGGGGCGCAGTGCGGCACGGCGGTCGAATTGCATTCGACGATGTTCGTCGGGGGAGGGAGCTACAACGGCCCCGGAACCTACGCGGGAATCTACACCACCACCGACGGCGGCCAGACGTGGACGCAGGCGAACAATGGGCTTGGCAATGTCTCCGTCAATGCGCTGTGGATCGATCCGACGACGTCCTGCGCCGGTGGATGCACGCTGGTGGCGGCGACCGGTTCGAATGCGGATGTTCCTCAGAAGGACTGGGGCCTGTACCAAAGCACCGACAGCGGCCAGTCGTGGAAGCTCACGGGGCCGTATGGGGATTCGACGGCATTGCTCGAGGTCGGAACCACGCTCTACGCCGGCACGGGCATGGGTATCTATTCCTCCACCGACGGCGGAGCTACCTGGACGCAGGTGGAACAGACATCGGTTCCCGTCCGCTCGCTCGGCTCGGCGACGACGTCGACCGCCGGCACTTACCTTTACGCCGGGCTGGATAATGGCGACGTTCTCGTCGAGTCCTCGACCTCGGGCCCCTGGCTGACGTATACGCCGGACGCCACGCACACGGGCATTCCCGTCACTTCGCTTGCCGTGAATCCCACGAATCCGCAGAACGCCTATGCCGTGGATGCCGGCTACTACAACACTCCCGATCTATGGGTTACTGCCAACGCCGGGGCTTCCTGGGCGCCCATCACTCCGCAGAATAGTTATGGGGGCAGCGTTTCCGCCGCCGAAGTCGCTTTCGATCCCCAAGCGCGCGCCCTTTACATCGGTAACGACGTCTACTTCGGCGCCTGCGCTTCGCCCTCCGCGGCCACCTGCAACGCGGGCGGTAATTTCGCGCAAAGGATGCCGCCCAGCGCGAGCAGCGCGGGCGCTTGGTGGGACAACCGCGGTATCCATACGGGCGTAGGGGGCGCGGCGCTCAACAACGCGAACGACGTGATGATCGTTGCCGACCAGGGCCTGTATTTGACCCCCGACGAGGGCTACACGTGGTACAGCCTCAACGGCAATCTCACTAGCTCCATCGTTTACACCGTGGCGGTGAAGGGAAGCACCATCATCACGACGATGCAGGACCTGGGCCCGCTCGGCAGTTTCGACGGCGGCGCTACCTGGGACTCGCACCAGAGCAGCAATCCACCGGGTTCGGAAGGCGGCACCGCGGTCATCAATCCCGGAAATCCCAGCTATACGTACGTCTACACGGGGTGGGGTTTTCAGACCTCGACCGATGGCGGTATGAACTACGCGTATTCCCCCACGCTCAACAACAACGGGTTTCCCGGCTGCGGAGGCAATTCGCAAACCCTGGCCGTGGACGCGCAGAATCCCGCCGTGGTCTATGCCGCGGCCTACGACTGCCAGCAGACGTCCCAGGGCTTCTCGCAAGGGATCTACGAGAGCACCGATTACGGCCAGACGTGGTCGAAGCTGGGCTGGCCCATCACCGCTCCTGTGATGGTGGCCGTCGATCCCACCAACGACAAGAACATTTTCGTCGGTCAGACGAATGGCGCCCTCGAAATGAGCCACGATGGCGGCAAGAGTTGGAACGCCGAACCCATCGGCCAGGTGCAAGGAAACACCTGGTGGCCTGTGACGCTGGCGGTGAATCCCTCCTCACCCAACATCGTTTTGGTGGGCCTATCCGGGCCGCCCTCTGCGGGCGGGGGCGTGCTGCGCAGCACCGACGGTGGCAATACGTTCGTGCAGGCGAACCAGGGTCTCGATGCGACTGGCGCGCAGCCGTGGCCCGACTCGATTTTCCGGCTTGGCTACGATCCCGCGGGTTCCGGCGCCGTGGTGGCAGCGCGGTTCAGCGGCATATATCTTTCCGGCGACAACGGCGCGAGTTGGACGAGCCTCGAGGGGAACATCGTCCCCAATTTCGCGAGCAGCATCGCCTGGGATAGCGGCCATCTCTACGTCAGCACATTTGGCGAAGGCGTGCTGCGCCTCTCCGGTCCCTTCTGAGCGTTTTTCCGGTGGCGCGGGCCGGATGGCCAGCGCCCGAGCGATGGCAGCGATTTGCGTCGTAGGGGCGGGCCTTGTGCCCGCCCCTTGGCGTTGCGGCACTTTGGGCGGAGACGCGCCTCTGGGCGACCACAAGGGTCGCCCCTACACAGGATTTGCGAGGCGCCGGTGGCGCGGGCATTCCTGCCCGCGCGCTTCTCAGCATTCCCGTATGGGAGGCTGCCCCGGTCCCAACGCCCCCGCTCGCCTACGCCCGAGTCAGTTCGGCCATGGCTGGGGCGAAGGATTCGTGTTCGGTGCGCGCGATGATTTCGTCTTGCAGCGCGCGCGTCAAATCGCAGAAGTAATCGCTATAGCCGGCGACGCGCACGATCAAGTCGCGATACTTTTCCGGCTCGGCTTGCGCGGCGCGCAGCGTCGCCGCCGTCACCACGTTGAACTGGATGTGGTGGCCATCCAGCCGGAAATACGTGCGAACGAGCTGCCCCACTTTGTTGAGTCCGCCCTCGGTCTCGAGCAGCCTGGGCGTGAATTTCTGGTTGAGGAGGGTTCCGCCCGTCCGCGCGTGATCGATCTTGCCCGCCGAGCGAATCACCGCCGCGGGTCCGAAGCGGTCGGCGCCCTGGACGGGAGAGATGCCGTCGGCTTCCGGCTCGTAGGCGCGGCGGCCGTCGGGCGTGGCTCCCGTCTTCGAGCCGAAATAGACGTGGACGGTGGTGGAAAGATAATTGACGCGGTAGGCGCCGCCCTTGGTATTCGGCCGGCCGTTGATCGCGTCGTAGAGGGCGGTGTAGACGTCGATCGTGATGGCGTCGGCATAATCGTCGTCGTTGCCGAATTTGGGCGTCTTATTCACCAGGAGCAGGCGCGTCTTCTCGTGGCCCTGGAAGTCGGCGGCGACGGCGGCGAGCAGCTCGTCCATCGTCAAGTCCTTCTTGTCGAACACGTGGTACTTGATGGCGCTGAGGCCGTCGGCGCAGGTGGCGGGAGCGACGCCCATGATGTAAGTGGAGTTGTAGCGAGGACCGCCGTCGTTGTAGTCCCGGCCTTTCGCGATGCAGTCGTCCACCAGCAGCGAAAGGAACGGCGCCGGCATGTATTCGGCGTAGAGCCGCTCGATCACATTATTGCCGCGAATCTTGATGTCAATGAAGTGCTGGAGCTGGCGGCGAAACGCGCCAAAAACCTCCGCGTAGCTCCCGAACGTGCGTGGATCGCCCGTCTCGATGCCGATCTTCTTGCCCGTGCGCGGGTCGGTGCCGTTGTTCAGCGTGATTTCCAGCACTTTCGGCAGATTGAAATAGCCGGTAAGGATGTAGGCTTCCGTGCCAAAGGCGCCCACCTCGACGCAGCCCGAGGTGCCTCCGCGCCGCGCATCTTCGATCGCTTTCCCCTGCCGCAGTAGCTCTTCCACCACCATGTCCGCGTTGAAAATCGACGGCTGGCCCCAGCCTTGCCGCACGATCTCCAAGCCGCGGTGCAGGAAGGCGTCGGGATTGCGCTTGCTCAACTGCAGGTTGGAAGAGGGCTGGACCAAGTGCATCTCGTCGATGACTTCGAGAATCAGGTAGGTCACATCGTTGACGCCATCGGTGCCGTCGGGCTTGAGTCCGCCGCTGTTGATGTTGGCGAAATCGGTATACGTGCCGCTCTCGGCCGCCGTCACGCCCACCTTGGGCGGCGCGGGCTGGTTGTTGAACTTCACCCACAGGCATTCCAGCAGTTCCTTGGCCTGGTCGCGGGTGAGCGTGCCGTCTTGCATGCCCTGAACGTAGAAGGGATACAGGTGCTGATCGAATCGGCCGGGATTGAACGAGTCCCAGGGGTTCAGTTCGGTGACCACGCCGAGGTGCGTGAACCAGTAGGCCTGAAGCGCCTCCCAGAAATCCCGCGGGGCGTGCGCCGGCACGTGGCGGCAGACGGCGGCGATTTTCTCAAGTTCGCGCTTGCGCTGGGGATCGGTGGCGGCCTGCGCCAGCTCTTCGGCGCGCTCCGCGTGCCGCTCGGCAAACCGAACCATCGCGTCGGCCGCGATGTCCATGGCCGTCAGCTCGTCGCGCCGGGCGGAGGCTTGGGGATCGCCGAAATAATCCAGACGCTCCAGCGCCTCGCGAATCTCCTGTTTCAGCTCCAGCAGGCCCTTGCGGTAGATGACGTCGCCGAGGACCGTATGGCCGGGGGCGCGCTGCTCCATGAATTCGGTGTACATCCCCGCCTCGTAGGCGTCTTTCCATTTCGGGGTCATCAGCTCGAACAAGCGGTCGCGCATGGACCGGCCCCGCCAGTAGGGAATCACCTCTTCCCGCTGAATGCGCCGGGCCTCGTCATCCACCCGGTAATTGATCTTCTCCCGCGAATCCAGCACCTCGAAGTCTTCCTCGCTATGGCAGCAGATCTCGGGATACGTCGGTGTTCCCTTGGGCGCGGGGCCGCGCTCGCCTACGATCAGCTCGTCGGGGCCGATGTAGATGGTCTTATGCTCCATCAGGTAGTGGAACGCCCGGGCCCGCTGGATGGGCACGGAGGCGGTTTTGTCCTGGCGATAGAACTCGGTCCACAAGCGTGCCCGTTCGATCGAAAGCCAGGGCTTGGTGTCGACGGTCGCCTCTCGCAATCTTGCTACGCGCTCGTTCATGATATTCCTCCCACTCGCACGGTGAATCCTTCGCCCCGTAGCCGCGCAGCCAGCCTTTCCATGCCCTCCGCGCTGGGCGGGACCAAATCCGGAAGCCGGTACTCTCGATGGAGCCGGCGGTACTTGTCTCCGCCGATGCGGTGATACGGCAGCAAATCCACGTTTCCCACACCCAGTTCCTGCAGGTAGGCCGAAGCTGCGGCGATATCGTCCTCGGCGTCGTTGATGCCCGGGATGATAGGCATGCGAACCACGATGGGGCGGCCCAGGTCGGCCAGCAATTTCAAGTTCGCCAGTATCAGCTCGTTTTTCACGCCGGTGTAGTACTCGTGCTTGGCGGTGTCCATCAATTTCAGGTCGTAGTGGAACAGATCGACGTTCGGGCTGATACGGCGCAGGAGCTTCGGATTGGCGAGGCCGCAGGTTTCCAGCACCGTGTGGATGCGGCGTCGTTTCAAGGCAGCCAGCAGGCGCTCGGTGAAGGCGGCTTGCATCAGCGGCTCCCCGCCGGAAAGCGTGACGCCGCCACCGGATTCGTCGTAGAGAATCTGGTCCCTGGAGACTTCCGCCAGCACTTCATCCACCGTCATCCAGCGGCCGGCCATTTTCCGCGCTTCGACCGCGCATGCCTCGACGCATTCGCCCGAAGCTTGGCACAGGGCAGGGTCGGTGGCCAGGACGCCATTCTCAATGCGCAGTGCGCCGGCAGGGCACACGTCAATGCAGTCGCCGCAGAGGGTGCAGCGATCGTCGAATTGGAAGATTTCAGGCTCGGTAAGCTGGCTTTCGGGGTTGTGGCACCACCAGCAGCGCAGGGAACAACCCTTCAGGAAGACGGTGGTCCGAATGCCCGGACCATCGTGCAGGGCAAACCTCATCAGGTCGAAGATGAGCCCCAGCCGTCCCCCGGCAGCGGAGCGCTTCGGCTTGGATGAGCCGATCACTAGCTCCGAAATGCTCATGGCACCCACCGCAATTGTATACAAAAGTGTCTACCATTGCAAGCCCCACGGTACACGCCTCTTGGGGCTCGGAATGGATCCGCGTACCCGCCCGTTGCCGGTGCTTTGGAAACCTCGAGAACCGGTCTACTTCTCGACCAAATTGGGCTGACCGGCTTTGGATTTCTCCTCGGCGATGGCGGCGAGCATCGTCCCGTCGTCGGCGAACTTGAAGGAGGGCAAGCCGCGCTCGCGCGCCTGCTGTTCCTCGGCGCGGCCGAGGCGGGCCAGGTCGTCTTTGGTCACCGGCTCGATCCCCAACTTTTCGATCTGGGCGAGGATCTCGGCTGGCGTGGCGGAGGGTTTTTCCGGGGCGGCTTCGAGATACTTGAGAATATGCGCCGCGCCCTGCTCGGCATCGAACCGGGCGATGCCGACGAGCCCTTCGCTCGCCTTCCGCGCCCAGCCGACCACGTAGTCGCCTGCCGCCACTTTTCCCGTCTTCGGATCGAAGACCTCGTAGGCGGCGCGTTTCGGATCGGCTCCGTCGGAATTGGTGACGTACGCGCCCGAGGCATGGGGCAATCCAAAATCCGGATCGACGACGTCTCCAATCGCGAAGATCATGGTATCGACTTCGAGTTCCCGAGTTCGATCGGTCGTTTTCGCCGAGGTGCCTCCCTCGCGCGCCACCAGCCGGTTTTCCGTCAGGGTGAGCCGGTCGATTCTCCCGCCGGCGTCGGTGTGGATGGCTTGCGGGGAGGTAAGAAACGAAAAGCGGAGGCGCGGGCCGGGCGTTTCCTGCGCCGGCTTGGCCAGGACCGGGAAGGTGGCTGCGCCCAATTGGGAGAGGTCTTGTCCGACGCTTTCCACGTTTTCTTTGACGCGCGCCAGTTCGTCCTCGAACGCCTTCCGGTCGAGGAACATCTCGATGTGATCGAACTCCTTGTGGTCGAATTTCGCTTCGAAGGGCCCGCGGCGCGCGACCACGATCACCTCTTCCGTTTTCCGGTCGGGATCGTCAATCAGCAGCCAGCGCGCGATATCCACCATCACGTTGCCCATTCCCACGATGGCGACGCGTTTCCCGGTGGAGAAATCCTGAGAGGAAAAGGGCGGAAGCAGGTTGTAGTGGTAGACGAAATCCTTTGCGGAATAGACCCCGCGCGACTCCTCGCCGGCGAGCCCCAACTTCTTCGTCCCCTGAGCGCCTACGGCGCAGACGAGCGCCGCCGGCGAAAGCTCCCGCAGCCAGTCGAGCGTGACGGCATCCCCGCTGCCCACGGGGACATGACCGACGTAGTCGAGATTAGGCTGGCTGAGGATCTTCGCGAACTGCTTCCGCAAGCCGGATTTCATCTTCTCCTTGACCGGATAGATGCCGTATTCGGCCAAGCCTCCCGGCTTGATGTCGCGGTTGAACAAGACGACTTGATGGCCCGCCTGCGCGAATTTGTTTGCTCCATACAACCCCGCCGGGCCGGCACCCACTACGAAGACTGTCTTCACTGTTTCCTCGCTTTACCTCTGTTTGTATACACCTACTGGGAGGACCGGTGATGCAAATAGGTTACCTTTTTCCTCATGACTGCGTCGAAGCGGCTAATTTGCGCGCCAGCAAGGAGATAGCGCAAAGCCCGACCCGCCGCCGATCCCCGGGATGCCCGACCGATTGGGCCTGTTCACCCAATCGGGGCTCGCGCTGGCCCACCTCCCGGCGCGCTCCCTGGAACTCGGCACTGCGGGCTGGGCGTCCCGGTCGCGATCCGGCGAGGGCCGATCGGAAGATTGCCACGGAGTTAGCGGGGGCGAGAGGGCTTGACGATGGCCTGGAAATCGGGGTCGGCATGGAGGCAGGCGAGGTCGCTGTCGCGCGCCGCCAGATCGAGATCGCCGAAACCGGCTTCGACCGAGCGGCGGAACATCGCCAGCGATTCCGGTTTCATCTGAAGAAGGCCGTAGGCGCAGGCGGCATTGTAGAGCGTATTAGGATCGTTCGGGCGCATGGCAACCGCGCGCTCGACTTCGTGCACGGCATCGTCGCGCCGGCCGGTGCGCGCGTACATCACAGCCAGCAGGTTCCGCGCCCGCACGTCTTCGGGCACAGTTTCGAGTTGCCGTTCGAGCACGCCGACATGTCGCTCGATCAACCGTCGCTCGCCTTCGCGGTTCCCCAGGCCGGCCATGGCGTTCAGAAAGGGGACGTAGACGTTGTAATCCTCGCCGCTGGCTTCGAGCGCGCGCTCGACCACGGCGGCGGCTTCCTGCCAGCGGTCGGAGGCGAAGAGCGCCTTGCCGAGAATGGTGTAGGCGCCCTCGGTATCGGGCTTGCGCTCGATCGCCTTGCGGGCGAATTCAATCGCCTGGCCGTAATCCTGCCGCACGTAAAAAAGATGGGCGCGGGCGGCAAGCGCCTCGGGCTGTTCCGGTTCGAGCGCGAAAGCGCGTTCGCAAGCGGCGAGGCCCTTGTCGAACCAGTGCTGCATGCGGCCGTGGATTTCGTATTGGAACGCGCAGATGTAAGCGACCCCGGCGTGCGCCAGGGCGAAATGGGGATCGCACTGGACGGCGCGCTCGAACATCTGCATCGCGAATTCGAGATTTTCGCGCCGGGCGTAGTTCCGCCCGCGGAGCAGGTAATCGTACGCTTGTAGGTTGTCGGTGGGTTTCTGCGCGATTTGGCGTTCTTCCTGCGGCGAGAGGGTGATCCGGAGCGCCTGAGCGATGCTGCGGGCGATATCTTCCTGCACGGCGAAAACGTCTTCGAGCTTGCGATCGTACCGCTCGGCCCAAACGGGCAGATCCCGGGAGGCATCCACGAGCTGGGCGTTGATGCGCAGGCGGTTTCCGGCGCGGCGGAGCGTGCCGCTGAGGACGAACGCCGCGTTCAACTCCTCGCCGAGCTGGCGCGCGGACACCGTCTTGTCGCGATAGGGAAGCACGGTGGCGCGGGGAAACACCTGAATGCCCTTGATCTTCAGCAGCTCGGTGATGATGTCTTCGGTCATTCCGTCGCGGAAATATTCGTCTTCCTTGGCGCCGCTCAGATTCTCGAAATAGAGCACAGCCAGCAGCTTTTCCGCGCGCGCGGTCGCCGCGGCGCGGCCCGTATCGGAATCGTGTTTCAGGCGCTGGAGATCGGCGCGCAGGCTGGCGGCGGTTTGGTAGCGGTCGCGCCGGCTCTTTTCGAGCGCCTTGAGAATGATGTGCTCGAGGTCGGCGGGCAACCGGGGATTGAGCCGCAGGGGAGGAAGCGGCGGCCGATTCAGGATGGCATCGAAGATCACGGCGGATGTATGGCCGGAGAAGGCCTGGCGCCCGGTGGCCATTTCGTAAAGGACGACGCCGAGCGAGAAGAGATCGCTGCGCGCGTCGACTTCCTCCCCGCGAGCCTGCTCGGGAGACATGTAGGCGACCGTGCCCAAGGTCGAGCCGGGGCTGGTGAGATTCTCCGCCAGGCCTGTCGTGGCCCCGGCAGTGGCGTCCACCGTTTCGCCGAAGCGCTGGCCCCGCGGCGCGAGTTTCGCCAAGCCGAAATCGAGCACCTTGGCCTGGCCGCGCGCGGTAAGGAAGATATTGGCGGGCTTGATGTCGCGGTGGATGATGCCCTTGGCGTGGGCGGCATCGAGGGCGTCGGCGATTTCCAGGCCGAGCTGGATCACTTCTTCGGCATCGAGCGCGTGGCCGGCCAGCCGCTGCTTGAGCGTCTGGCCTTCCAGCAATTCCATCACGATGAAGGGCTTGCCTTCATGCTCGCCCACATCGTAGATCGTGCAGATATGCGGATGATTCAGGGCCGAGGCGGCGCGCGCTTCCCTCTGGAAGCGGTCGAGGGCTTGCCGGTCGCCGGCCATCTCTTCCGGCAGGAATTTCAGCGCCACCTGCCGGCCCAGGCGCGTGTCTTCGGCCTTGAAGACCACGCCCATGCCGCCGCCGCCGAGCCGGTCGAGAATGCGATAGTGGGAAATCGTCTGGCCGATCATGAGAAGGAACACCGATGCTACGGGACGCCGCCCGCTCTGTCAAAGACCCCTCATGGCTCCTAATGGCTGGTGACGGCGCCGCGACCTTGCGGGCGGCGGAGAATGAAGATCAACGGGATCATGACGAGGAAGACCACAGTCATGATCCCGAAAACGTAGTTGAAGGAGAGCATCGAGGCCTGCTGCTCGACCATCCCAAACAAGGCCGCGTAGGCCTTCCGCGTCGCCGTCACCGGATCGGCGCCGTGCGCGAGGAACATCGCGCGGAGCCCCGCGATCACCGCCTGCGCGCGAGGGCTGAACGGTGTGACGTTCGCACCGAGCAAATTGATGTGCCGCTCCGTCGCCCGCGCGACGAGGGTGGTAGCGGTGGCGATGCCGATGCTCCCGCCGAGGTTCCGCATCAAGTTGAAGATGCTCGTCGCGTTTCCCATCCCCTCGAGCGGGATGGGATCCATCGTGATCGTGGTCAGCGGCACGAACACCAGCGCCATCGAAAGCCCCTGAAGGAACTGCGGCCAGAAAATGTTCCAGTAACCCAGATTCAAACTGAGCACCGAGAGCAGGTACATGCTCAGCGCCGTCCCGCTCACCCCAAGGAGCAGCAGCTTGCGCGCGTCGACCTTGGACATGAGGATGCCGACAATCGGCATCATGAGAAACGAGCCGAGACCGCGCGGGAACATGGCGATTCCCGCATCCACCGCCGGATACCCGAGCAGGGTCTGCAGAAGGATGGGAAGGATGACCATGGCCCCGTAGAGCCCGAACCCGAGCAGGGTCATCAGGAAAACGCCCGTCGAGTACGTCGGTTGCTTGAGGGCGCGCAGATTCACGATCGGATGGCGCGCGATTAGCTCGCGGATCAAAAAGGCCGCCACGGCCACGATCGCGATGATGGTGAAGTCCACCACCCAGGGCGACCCGAACCAATCCGCTTCCTGACCTTTGTCCAGAATCACTTGAAGGGTTCCGATGCCGACGGCCAGCAGGCCGAGGCCCCAGTAATCGATCGTCTCGCCGATGCGCCTGCGGATGTAGGGCGGGTCGAAGAGGTACATGCTCGACATCACCACCGAAGCGATTCCCACGGGGATGTTGATGTAGAACACCCAGCGCCAGCTATAGTTGTCGGTCAGCCAGCCGCCAATCACCGGTCCCAGCATCGGCGCGACAACAATTCCCAGCCCCCAAAACGCCATCGCTTTTCCGCGATCTTCGGGGGGAAACGCCTCGAGCAAGACGGCCTGCGAGACCGGCTGAAGGACGCCGCCCGTAGCGCCTTGAATGATGCGAAAGATAACGAGCACGGGGAGCGAGGGCGCCAGCCCGCAGAGAAACGACGCCATGGTGAAGCCAATTACCGCGGAGATCAGCAGCCGCTTCCGGCCGATATAGTTTGCGAGCCAGCCGGTGATCGGCAGAACGATGGCATTGGCCACCAGATAGGAGGTGAGAGTCCACGTGGCTTCGTCCACGCTCGCCGAAAGGCTGCCGGCGATGTGGGGTAGGGAAACGTTGACGACGGTGGTATCGAGCACCTCCATGAACGTCGCGAACATCACCGCCGTCGCGACGACCCAGGGGTTGACTTTCGGCATTTCGCCGGTTGTATTGGTAGGGAGAGACTCGCTGGCCATGTGCGACTTCCGCCCGCGCCCTCAATCTCAGGGCCGCGCAAGCAGGCAACGGCCGGCGGAAGCTCCTAAGTTCCTTTCGATGAATCGTTCGCGGTCCCCGTCGCAGCCGTTCCGCAACATCCTACCACCTCGTTCGGCCGCTTCCGGGTTAGGAGGGGATGTGGCGCGGGGCACCTGCCCTAATTCTTCCGTATGGGCCTCGCCCCGTCCCGAAGCTTCGGGATTTGCCGCGGGGCCACCAAGCCGAGCGGAGTCCGCTACGTGGTCAAAGTGCGGAGAGTTGTGAAGGGAAAGCGGGTTGAAAAAAAGGAAAGCGCCGCGTTGCCGACCGGGGCAGCCGAGTCGGCAGCTCGGCGCTTCCTATCCGCCCCAAATCCCTAAAGACCTGGGATGGAATCTCTCAGCTGGGTCCCCCCCAGTGCCTGTCGCAGCAGAGCTACTTAACGGGCGGCTCTCGTGTTGCGATTACACTCGACCTGAGGCCGCCTGCAGCCACCCGGGAAGCCTACCTCACCATTCGCTCAATGCCGCTACACCGGGCACCAAATACCCAGCACACGCCTATTTGTTTGCGCGTAGAGTGCCAAAGTGGGAACAATCGTAAACAATTGAAATAATTGCTATTAGATGGTTTCCCTGCCTAATTCCTGGTCCAGTAATTCCATTTATGGTAGACGTGTATGGTTCGACGTAGACACGGCCCTGTTTGGGCGCCATTGCCTCACTGCTTTCCTCTTGGAGATGCGCGGGCGGGATTGGTCTTGGCTACTGCGCGGCGACGATCTGCGATGTGCTGCTCATGCTGAAACTGGCGCACTGCATCGCCGCGCCCGCCGGGTTGTGAAGCGCGCCGTGCAAAATATTCGCGGCCGGTGAAAATTCGGTAGCCCAGACGGCTCCGCGGGTACAAAATTGGGCGGCATTATAAACGCGATATCGTGCCTGCTTCATTTTAAGGAGGCTCTCCATGCTCGAGCGCCGTGAATTTCTCCAGCGCGCGGCCGCTGCCGCCGCGCTGGTCGGTCTGCCGTTGCCGCAACTTGAAAAGCAGTTTTGCCGGGAAACGCCGCCGTTGCCCTCCGCCGACCTCTATCAGTCCAACGAAGACGCCTACTGGGCCCGGATGCGGCCTCAGTGGCTGCTCGCGAAGGACCGGGTCAACTTGAATTGCGGGTCGGTGGGTTGCACGCCGCTGCCGGTGCTGCGAACGATGATCGACAACGTGCTGCACAACGAGGAGTTCGTCGACCCCTGGTATCCCTGGTTCGGCTACGAGGAAAATCCGCCGCTGCACGAAGTGGTGGATTCGCTCGCCGCGTTTCTCAACGTCAATCGGGACGACCTGGCGCTGGTCCGCAACGCGACGGAAGCGAACAACACCGTCGGCAACGGCCTCGATATGAAGGCGGGCGACGAAGTGCTGATGACCGATCAGGAGCATCCCGGCGGCCGGTGCGTCTGGGACCAGCGGGTAGTGCGGCATGGGATCACGATCAAGGAAATCGCGCTGCCCAAGCCGCCCGCTTCCGCTCAGCAGATCGTCGACCTGTTCGAGCGGGGGATCGGGCCTCGTACGCGCATCATTTTGTTCAGCCACATCACGACGGTGACGGGCGTGGTGCTGCCGGCGAAGGAGATTTGCGCGATGGCGCGGCAAAAGGGCGTGCTCACCCAGGTCGACGGCGCCCACGTCCCCGGCCAGATTTCGCTCGACATCGCCGACGTTGGCTGCGATTTCTACGGCAGCAGTCCGCACAAATGGCTGATGGCGCCCAAGGGCACGGGGTTCCTCTACGTCCGCGACGAGTTGCAGAAGCAGCTTTATGTCAACATGGCTTCCGGCAGTTGGCGGGATTATTCACTCAAGGCCTACCGCTTCTCGAATCTCGGCACGTCGAATCTCTCGATCATGGTCGGCCTGAAAGCCGCCGTCGATTTTTACAACACGATCGGCCGCGAGCGCATCTACGGCCGCATCCACCAACTGGCCCGGCGCGTGCGCGACCACGTCGCTCAAAAGCCTCAGCTCAAGTTGATCAATGCCAGCGCCGATCCGTTCTACGGCGGCATGGTCACCTTTGCCGCTCCGGAAGCTACGGTGAAAAATATCTACGAAGATTGCGCCAAGCGGCGCATCCGCGTTTCCGGCGGTTCCGACCACGTTCGAGTCTCGACGCACATCTTCACCCAACCCGCCGAGGTCGACTCCTTCCTCGAAACGCTCGACGGCACCCTGGCGCGTTCGGCGTGAGTGGGAGCCGGTGCGGCGGAGCAGGGCCGGCGCCGAGACGGCGATGACGGGCAAAAATTTTGGCTCTCGCCGTGAGGCGTGCAAACTGGTTGCGGCAGGCGCGTTTGAATTTACGTTGGAAAGAAAGCTCTCACGAGAGGCTGAATCCCACCCTGGTCGGAGCCTCTGCAACGGTGGCGTGCGGTTTGGCCATGTCGGGCGCGCGTTTAGGTTATCCGGAACGATCACACCGGCATGCTGGCACAAAGTCGGGAGAACGGAAAGCGCTTGCTCCAGTAAACACTCGGCCGCTGCGTAGGACCCACGGTGCGGAGCCGAAAGACCAAGCTGTTAGCTGGAAGGGGATGGAGCCGAGGGGCGGGTTCGAACCGCCGACTGAGCTCCCAATCAGGCGCAGGGCCTTGCGACCTGCGTCGCTGGAAGAGGCGACCAGCCGCCCGGCGTCCCGTCCACGCCATTACGGGCCGGGGAGAAAAAGGGAGGGATAGGTCCGGTCGAGAAACGCGAAGGCCCCCGAAGACGGGAACATACGGTCGAGCAGGAAGGAGTCAATCGCGCCTACGACCGCGCCTGCGGCCGGCCCAACCACCGGGATGAGACCGACGGCAGTTGTTGCAACGAGCCTCGCCATCCTCCCTGGGGCTCCGCTAATGACGCAGGCGACCCTGTGCCTGAGCCCGCCAACCATCTCCGCGATTTGGGCGTCGCTGAACTCGTCGAGCGTCGCGAGCCATGCCCTGAATTCGCGGCACTCCGAACTCTGCCTGGCCTCTAGGAGGGCTTCGACGTCCACTCTGCCCCACGGAGACATGTCTGGCAGGTTCGCGATTGTGACAACGCGGGCGAAGTGCTCCTCTACGGGCCGCGGGTTCTGCGCAGCAATGACGGCCGCGAGCCTGCCAAAGAGGAGGGGCGCTTCAGAGTCCGCAAACCCAGTGATCGCTGAGTACGCCTCCATGTCCGCCAGTCGATGATTCATGTTGGCGAGCGCGACGACCGAGCCCTTCAGGAGCTCGTGCGCCTCGGCCTCAGACATGCCAAAGTCCCTGACCAGATTGGTGATTATGTGGAAGGTTCGCTCTTGTGTCTCCTCTACGCGGACCTCGAGCCGTCGACCACCCGCGGCGGCTCGGGTGCTCAATTGCTTCGCGATGAGTGCCTCTAGCATGGGCGTGTTGCGGCGAAGGTCGGACTCGATCTGACTCATAAGCCGGGAGCCATGATCGGGAGGTGGCCTCACAAGCCCAGCGAGGATGGTTTCCTGCAACGCCGCCCGCTCGCGATTTCTTAGCCCTGGGACTCCCTCCAGGGATCTCAGCTCCGAGGCCAGAACCCCCTCCCTGTCCTTCATGTCAATCACACCAAATGTGAAGTGAGAGAGTGGTACGTGCCTCACGCCGTCTCGGAGAAAGTCGGTCCCGATCGCCGTGAATTCGGAAGAGATCCTCAGTGCCCCGGCAGCGAGAAGCTGGCGGAGCCCGGCACCTCCGAAGGTCCGGACGAAGAAGGGAACTTCCCGCAGCCGGACCGATTTGACGGTCACAGCATCGAACAACAGCAAGCGCCGCACCAGGCTCCCAACGTCGACATGAGACACCACCGCCCCAGAGTGAACTGCAACCTCGCCGTAAACGTTTTGCCGGATCTCGATACTCTAGAGTAATTCATTGATACCACCGAGGGTCAGCCCAGGCAACAAGGCCCGAGGAGAGGCACTGTGGCGGGGCCGCGGTATTTTCGGGCGGTCGGCGAAAGTCTGGCCAGCGGTCGGCGTAGGCTGGAGCCGAGGGGCGGGTTCGAACCGCCGACCTGACGATTACGAATCGTCTGCTCTACCAGCTGAGCTACCTCGGCTGGGGGAATCAGTATAGCATTCGGTAGTGGGCCGCTTTGACCGGGGATGCGGCCGAGCCGTTCGCTCGCATTGCGGAAATGTTGGTGTGCCGGGAGGTCAAGGCGGCGCGCGGACTCAACAGACGCGACGCGAAAGGCGCGCGGGCAAGAATGCCCGCGCCACGGCCGGCCTTCGCGGATCAGTGGCGCTACCGGGCGGAGTCGGCAGGCGCGAGGGCGCGCGAGGCGAGGAGCAGGGAAATCAAGATCGCGGCGAGAACCGGGATCCAGAGCGCTTCCCCCAGCTTCCCGATACCCGCGGCCGAGTAGCCTACCAGCCAGGGCAAGACGGCGCCGCCCGCGCCGGCGAGCGCGAACATCGCGCCAGCGTACCTTGTGGCGTCATCGGCGAAGCGCGCGGCAAAGCGGGAGATCGTGATGGGAAATACCTCAGCCAAGCCGAAACCGGCGATGGCGGCGCCGGTCGCGATGCCGGCGAAGCCGCGCGAGAAGATCACCACCGCGCCGCCCAGCGCGGCCATCGCCGATCCCAGGCGCGCTGCGGGAATTTCGTTTCCGCGGCGGAGAAATGCCGGGCCGAGCGCGCGACCCAAGAGCAGCGCTCCCCAAAAAAAGAATGGGGCCATGGCGCACTCGGCCGGAGTTGCCGCGCTCACACTGTGGGTGTAGGAGGCGATCCACCCTCCCAGCCCGTTTTCCGCTCCGACGTAAAGGAAAAACAGCGCGCCAAAAATCGCGAGCGCCCCAATCTCTCCGCGGCTCGGAGGCGCCGCGCGGCCCGGGCGAGGCTCAGCGGCGTCTCCTGTCGCCATGGCGCCCCGAAGCGTCGCCAAACGGAGCGCGCACAATAAGGCTAGAGCGGCCAAGCCCTCGAGCAGCCACAGCGTCCGGCCCGTCTTGACGAAGGCGCCGGCGAGCAGCGGTAGAATCACGGCGCCGATTCCCCAGGCCAAATTCAGCCAACTCAATCGCGCGGCGGATTTTGGCCCGCTCGATCCTGCCACCAGCATGTTCGTTCCGGGAATAATCAAGCCGAGGCCGGCGCCGAAAACGGCGGCCGCTGCCATCCCCATAGCCCAGGAGCCCGCTTCGAGCAGGGCAACTCCCGCGGCGGCAAAGAGATAGCCCGCTACCAGGGACGCTCGGAATCCGCAGCGCCGCACCACTCCGCCCGACGCCAGAACCCCAACCGTCGAGCCGGCAAACTGCGCGGTGAAAAGCAAACCTGCCTGAGGAGTCGAGATTCCCCAAGCGAGTTCGAGCGTGGGCAGGATGGGTCCCAGCAAGACTGTGATCATTCCGGCAACGACGAAGCCGGCATCGAGCCAAGTCGGCTGGAAAAGGCGACGGGAGGCCTTCCCCGATGCCGTCGTAGGTTGCGTGGCCACCACGGTCAGCGAAGATGCCACCGCTCGGCCGCTCGCGCAAGCCCCAGCGCGGCTGCGGTATCGGGAACGCGGCTCCAAATGCTTTAACGCGGAGGACGCGGAGAAGTGCGAGGCCCGCCAGGTGAGCTCTGGAGACACGGAGGGCACCGAGAGGCCTTCGGGGCGTAGACAAGTAGCTTCAGCCTGTGTTCCTTGCATCCCGGAAAACAAGAGCCAGAGGCTGAAGCTTGTGCTACCACGGCCGAAGCGGCACTGTGCGGAAAGGTCTGCCAAGAAAACAAGAATTTACGGCCGTGCGTCTCGGAGGGGCGGGTTTTGATTGCAACTTTGCGCGCTGGCAAGGGACACGGCCGGATTTCACCACGGAGGCACGGAGGTATACGGAGACAACTGGGAGAAGAGGAGGAGGCCAAAGATTTAGGGCGGTGAGGTTGAGGAGACAAGTTTCAGGGAATGACCGGGTGGGAGGAATGTAGCGGCGGATTCCTGTGGGGGGTGGGCAACTGGTGCCGAAAAGGGTGCGGGCGAGATGCGAAAGGCGCGCGGGCAAGACCCCGACCTAAAGAATCGGGGCAGGGTGCCCGCGCCACGGTGGGCCAAGGCATCGCAGATTTGAGAGTTGGAATTTCCAAAGGGGCCGAGGGCACAGCCATCTATAACGCGGCCGGCGTTGTCAAGCGACACCCCCAGCGGTGAACCGCGAGGGTTCCTCTTTTTTCCTTGAACCGGATCTTTTGCTTTGCCGACCAAGGCTCGTCGCTTCCGATCCG